>CAIQQB010000046.1 GCA_903873805.1 uncultured Opitutia bacterium
CACCCTCAAACAACTGCGTCTGTCCGGCCTCGGCCAGACCCTCGACGTCCGGCTGCAGGAAGCAGCCGCCAATCGGCTCAGCCACCAGGAGTTCCTGGAGCTGATCCTCCAGGATGAACTCAACCTGCGCCACCAACGTCAGCTCGAACGCCGGACCCGGGCGGCCGAGTTCCGCTCCCTGAAGACGCTGGAGGACTTTGACTGGCGCTTTAACGCCGCGATCTCGCGCAAGGACATTTACGAACTGGCCGCCGGCCACTTCATCCGCAAAGGCACCGACGTGCTGTTCGTCGGGCCGCCAGGCGTCGGCAAAACCCATCTGGCCCAGGCCATCGGTTACGAGGCGGTCAAGCAGGGCTTCCTCGTCAAATACCGCTCCATCTTCGACCTCGTGCATGACTTCCTCGCCGCCGAAGCCCTCGCCCAGCGCGACCGGGTGCTGCGGACCTACCTCAAGCCGGACCTGCTCATCATCGATGACATGGGGCTCAAGCAGCTGCCCAAGCACTCCGGGGAATATCTGCTGGAGGTCGTCATGCGCCGGTACGAAAACCACTCGACCATCATGACGAGCAACCGGCCCATCGAGGACTGGGGCAAGCTCCTGCAGGATGTGCCGACGGCCTCGGCGATCCTCGACCGCTTCCTGCATCACGCCCTGACCATCGCCATCCAGGGCAAAAGCTACCGCCTCAAGGACGTCGCCGTGGCCGGGCGCAAGTCCGCCGCCGCCCAGTGACCCCGCACGCGGCCGCGACGCCGACCGCGGTTTGGTCGCGGCCTGCGGCAAGCTTTTTAGCTCCTGTCCTCGGCCACGACCAAACCGCTTGCCCCCTTGGCGAACGTCTGTCGCCGGTGGCCGCCCCGGAGCCCGGCCAAGCGTGGCCGACCGCTTTTCCCACTTGCACCACACCTAACAAATCCTATCACCCCAACCACCCTCCGAGTGGCTGGTTTTGAAGTGGCCAGCGCTGGCCGGTTTTGAGGTGGCCAATGACAGCGGCCGGGGTCACCGATGGATTATCGTGCCCAATGCCGATAAATTGAAACACCGAACGCCTGCGAAGCTGCTTGTCCGCCGATAGCTGTGCCGTGAGGTCGTTTCACGTCGGGCCGACATCTTCGTATGGTCCGACATGCCGCAGGTAAGCCACGTGCATCGGCTTGATGTTTTTCGTTACGACTTTCATAAATTTTGTCGCGATGTGGTTGGTGTTGAATGTGGTCAAAGGAACTCCCGGTCGAAAATGCACGCCGGATGGCGCGGCGAGAATGGTGATGGACCCCGATGCGCGGCGAAACCCCGAGCGCCGCCTTGAATGCCCGTGTGAACGCCGCATGCGCCTCATAACCCGCGTCCAGCGCCACTGGAATCACCTGCTTCGCGCCCGACCTCAATTCCACCGCCGCCCGCTCTAACCGCAGCCGCCGGACATGGTCCGCAAGCGTCTCACCCGTCATCGCCGCGAAAATGCGATGAAAATGATAATTCGAAAAACAGGCCACCGGCGCCAACTCCTCCAAATCCAACGCCTCATCCAGATGCTCCTGGATATACGCCAACACCCGCAAAATGCGCTGGTGATAATCATTCCACGTTGTCCCATGCTTTGGCTGTGGGCCGCTCATGTGCGCTAGACTAGCAGAACCCGGCACGGGCCGCTTGACTAATTTTGCGGTGTTTAACGCTGATGTCATATGTCACTGATTTCGGACTGCCTTCGAGGCTTGGAGCAGTCCGGTGCCCCTGACCCAGGCCGGCGGTCGGTCTGGCTTGATGACACGAAGCCACCGGGGTGAAACAGTGTAAACCCGTCCTTGAATTGTCACTGGGAGGACAAATGCTGCCAGCGGAACGGCACCCGCCCGCAAAAGGTCAAAACCGATTGAGATGAGTCCGGCGGCACGGCACGAATCACGCCGCTGCGGGATTTCCGCGCTGCCGTCCCGGATGCCGACACGCTCAGACGAAGCGCAGGGATGGGTTGCAATCCAAGCGCTTTGTACCGGCGGCGTGGATGAGAATCATGGGCGGGCAGTCGGCGGACCGGCGCTCGCTCAGGATACGGGATCCGCCTTCAGCTTGTCGTAGGCGGCTTGCACGCGCTGCCATGATTCGGTGACTTTTTGCTTTGTTTCAGCCCAGCTGTCGGCGGTGCATGCACGCAGGTTGGCGATGGCAAATTTTAACTCGGTGGACGCATCGCTGAACTCCTTGCCCTCACGAATCCGGTCCTTGGTCGGGGTGTCCGGCTGGTCGGCAAGCTTGTCGTTCAACGTGCGGAAGGCGGCCTCAAGTTTTGCCGCCATGCGGTCGAGACTGGCGGCGAATTCATCGCGTTTCTCGTAGGAGCAATCCTTGACGCCGGCCCAAGTGTCCCCGATGCCGACCGTGACGTCGCCGGTGGCTTTCGTCGTCAGAGCGGTGGACGGTGTGATATCGGGTGCGACCCCGGCGCCCATCAGGAAATGAGCGGGACTCAGGATCGCGAGAAGCAGGAGAGAACGGGTGATGTTCATGTTCAGGTTGGAATGAAAGGACCCTGGCGAGCTGCCTAAACCGGCCTTCGTCCAGTCAATCAAGGAGGGTACGACCGACGTCCAATCTTTGCCATGGGGTCTAATCCGGCGGACAACTCGGCGTTGAAGCCGCCAGCTCCGATTCCGCTGGGAGACCAGGAAGCAGGCATGAAAACGCCGCGGGTGACCATTCACACCGCGGCGGTTGAAGGATAAGACTGACGAAATTAGAGAGCGGCCGGGTGACATTCTTTGGCCGCGGCGGGACCACCCGAAGCACAATGCTCCGACATCGCTTTCAGCGTCGCCTGCTGGACGGGTGTGAGAATGGCCAGGATCTGGTCATGCGTCGCCTTGTGCGCCTGATGGGCGGCGGCACAGTGCTCAGCCTGCTGCTTGGTCAGGTTGGCAATCTTGGCCGTTTGGTCGCTGGAGAGGTGCAGGGCCGACGTGAGCTGGAGGGCCTCTTCCAGGCGATGGATGGCACAGAACTCATGGTCGGGGCCGTCGAGGTGCGGGGGCGGAGCGGATGGCTGGGATTGGGGCAGGGAGCCGGTGTTGGCTTTCTGCGATTGGACGGGGGACGTGGGTTTTTGTGTAGTTGTCATGCGCGCCGAGTCTACCTCCTGGTGCGTGCTGCTGCGATGGGGTGTTATCCGTCTTTGGGTGGAAGCAGCATTCGGCCTCCAGCAGCCACTCCGCACGCTCAGGCAAAACACCCCGGCGGCGGTGCAGCGGATCGACGGGAAATCCTCGTTTGCCGGGTAAGACCCCATATTTCCCAGCCACGTTTTGGATTACTGTCACCCGCTCAGAATCCATGAGGACGCTCCCCCCTCGGACCGTCCGCCAGCCAATCAATCAAACCACGGGTGCCTTATGCTGCTTAATCTCAAAAATCTCTGCGGCCACAAACTCTCCGCAACGGATGGCGAAATAGGCCATGTAAAAGACTTCTATTTTGACGACAGCACTTGGGCTGTGCGCTACTTGGTCGTGGATACCGGGACCTGGATGACAGGACGGCAGGTGCTCCTCTCCCCGTATGCTTTCGGCCGCTTCGAAATCGGGGCCGCGAGTCTGCCCGTCTGCCTAACCAAGAAGCAGATCGAAAACAGCCCATCGATCGACACGCACCGGCCGGTTTCCCGCCAATACGAGGTAAACTATTACCGCTACTATGGCTGGCCGACCTATTGGGAAGGGGATCGGGTCTGGGGGGCATCGGAATACCCCGGCATGATGCCGGCGACGCCCCCCGAAAGCATGGGTGTTTACGAGTATGACCAGTGGGACGATATCCACCTGCGCAGCACGAAGGCAGTGCATGGTTACGCGATCGAGGCGAGCGACGGCGCGATTGGTGCCGTAAGCAGTTTCGTCGTGGACGACAAGAGCTGGACCGTCCGCGACGTCGTCGTCGAGTCCGGCCACTGGTATTCAGGCAAGGAAGTCCTCATCCCCTCGTGCAAGGTCAAGCGCGTCAGCTACGCGGAATCGAAGGTGTATGTGAACCTCAGCATGGCTGACATCAAACAGACTGCGGCAAACGAGGTCGCCCGACCCGCCGCCTGAGCCGTCCCGGTCAATGTCAGCTGAACAACCGACAGTGAATCCCAGCCATGAGTAACGAGCCCAAGATTGAAATCCGCAACAAGCAGGGCTTCTTCGGCGCAGCCATCAAGAACGACGATGGAAGTCCCGTGCAGGAAGTGGTCGAAGGCGGGAAACCCGTTCAGGAGATCCGCAACAAGGAAGCGATTGGTGGCACCGTGAGGAATGCGGATGGAACGCCGGTCAAAGTGGTCCTTACGGTGCCTCGAGCATCACTGGGAAACGCTCCTTCGCCCGTCTTGCACAAACCCTAACCATGAAAACCATCCGCCTTCGTCCTGCCCTCGTCGCGACCCTGCTGGCCGGTTTGGTTCCCATCACCTTGGCCCAGCTCGCCGTCAATCCGGCCACACCACCCGCCAACCCGGTCACGCCGGTCGTTCCACCTGCGGCCATTCCGCCACCAGCCCAGCTGCCACCAAATCCGGACCCGCTGCACCCCGCCGCACCTTGGCCGCCGGGCCCCGCCATCCGCTCACCCGGACCTCAGCCGGCGCCACCCGAGCCCGCAGCTCCGCCGACCGGACCCTCGAAGCAGACGCCGCCCGCCCAGCCATCCCCGCCTATGGTGCCATCCGTACACTTGCAGGATTCCACCAGTCAATCGCCCGAGCCTGCGCCGCTGCCGCCCGGCCCCAATCCCGTCCCACCGTTACCGGCACCGTTGCCCCCGGAATCCACGCCAATGTCGCCGCCGCAATTGACGCCGCCGACAAATTTGATGCCCCCCGGTCCGGAGAACGAACGCGGCCGGGTGTGAGTGCTGCTTTCCTGATTCCGCCTGCCCGGAGTGCTTGAACTGCTCCGCCGACGCATCAGGCAATCGTTGCAGGACTCAATTACAATCTGGACCTCGGTCGCTTGCCTCCTCACCGGCGCGGGTTATTTACTGCCGTCGGAAATGCTTCTCTGGCCGATTTCGCCCAGCCCGGCCGGTGCAACCAACCGGCCCATCCCAACTTCCCCACAACTGTTCCCGACCACTGGTGACGAGCCGGTCGCAGGAGTTCAGTCCCGGCTGGAACTCGCTCCGTTATAGCCACCCACAAAGCCGGGAAATTCGGCCGGGAGTACTGTCCATTTTTTGTCCGCCGCAACTCGACAAATAATGCGCAGCAATGCCGCTTTACGGATTTCGCGGACGGGCGCATTCTGACGGGCGAATCCTCCGGCCATGAAACGTTCCTCCTCTTCGGGCCAGTCGTCAGTGCCGCCGCCAATCCTGTCTGCCGGCGTCTCGCGGCGTGATTTTCTCCGCGGCCTCGGCACCACCGCCGTCTCCGCCGCCGCCCTCGGCTCGCAAAGCCTGGCCGCCGGGCTGGCCCAGGCCAACGCCGAGGAGGTCCGCGGCCCCGCCGCCGGCCCCGTCACCCTGTCCATCAACGGTGAACGCCGCACGTTCAACCTGGAGCCGCGCGTGACGCTGCTCGAGGCGCTACGACTCAATGCCGGACTCACCGGCAGCAAGGAGGCCTGCGACCGCGCCACCTGCGGCGCCTGCACCGTGCTGCTCGACGGGGATCCCGTTTACGCCTGCACCGTGCTGGCGATCGAGGCGCAGGGCGCCGAAATTGAAACCGTGGAAGGCCTCACCAAGAGCGGCGGGCTCACCCGGCTGCAGCAGGCTTTCGTGGACAAGGACGGCCTGCAGTGCGGCTTTTGCACCCCGGGCTTTGTCATGACCCTCACGGCGCTGTTGCGCAAAAACGCGCACCCCACCGAGGCCGAAATTCGCCGGGCCTGCGCCGGCAATCTCTGCCGCTGCGGTTCCCAACCGCGGATCATCGCCGCCGCCCTCGAGGCCGGGGGCACCCCGACGGCCGCCAAGGCCAATACCGTCCGCTTTCACGACCATGCCCTGGCCTAAGGAAACGAAATACCTCGGGAAATCGACGCCGCGGGCCGAAGGCCCGGCCAAGGTTTCCGGTCGCGCCAAGTTCACCACCGACGTCGCGCCGGCCGGCGTGCTTTTCGGCGCCATTCTCCGCTCGACGTGGGCCGCCGCGCGCATCAAGTCGATCGACCTCACCGCCGCCCAAGCCGCCCCCGGCATCAAGGCCGCGCTGCTGGTGCACAACGGCGAATACCTCACCCGCTATTACGGCGACGAGCTCGCCGCTCTCGCCGGCACCAGCCGGCAGGCCGTGCTCGATGCGCTCCGCCTGATCAAGGTCGACGCCGAGCCCCTGCCCTTCGTCGTCAAGGAGCTCGACGCCATCAAGCCCGACGCCGCCCAGGTCTTCGCCGGCCGGCCCAACCAGGGCAACAACCCGGCGCGCGACTCCGGCCGTCCGGACGACGCATTCGCCGCCGCCGCCGCGGTCGTCGAGGGCAGCTTCGCAACCCAGATCGAGCTCCACCAATCCATGGAACCGCATGCCTATGCGGTTTCCTTCGAGGGCGACGAAATGACCGCCTGGGCCTCGACGCAGGGGGTGTTCGCCGTCCGCGACGGCTATGCGCGCAACCTGGGCCTGCCGCAGAACAAGGTGCGTGTCATCTGCGAGCACATGGGCGGCGGCTTCGGGGCCAAGTCTTCCCTCAGCATCGAAGGCGAGCTCTGTGCCAAACTCGCCCAGGCGGCGGGCGCGCCGGTCAAGCTCGTGCTCACCCGCTTCGAGGAGTCGCTCGCCACCGGCAACCGGCCGTCGTCATTCCAGAAGCTGAAGCTCGCCGCCGACAAGGACGGCAAGCTCACGGCCTTTCAAATGGACGGGTTCGGCACCCCTGGCTATATGGCCAGCGCCCCGAACGGCGGCGGCAGCAACGGCGTCGCTCTGCCGATGCCCTACCTTTACCGGGTCCCAAATTCACGGGTCAAACAGTCGGCCGTTGCCATCAACGCCGGCGTCGCCTGCGCCATGCGCGCCCCCGCCCATCCTCCCGCCGCCTATGGCATGGAGGGCATTCTCGACGATCTGGCGGTCAAGCTCGCTCTCGACCCCGTCGCCATCCGGCTGCTCAACGATCCCTCGGAGGTCCGACGCCACGAACTCGAGGTGGGGGCAGAAAAGTTCGGCTGGAAGGCCAAATACCAAAAACCCGGCTCGTCCCCCGGCCCGGTCAAGGTCGGCATCGGCTGCGCCAGCGCCGCCTGGATGAGCGGCGGCCGCGGCACCCAGGCCGAAGCGCAAATTTCCTCCGACGGCACCGTCGAGATCCGCGTTGGCACCCAGGACCTCGGCACGGGCTCGCGCACCGTGGTGCAGGTCGTGGCCGCGGAGATGCTGGGCATCGATCCGGCCCTTGTCACCGCCCGCGTCGGCGACACCCGGTATCCGCCGTCTGGCGGCAGCGGGGGCAGCGCCACCACCGCCTCCGTATCCCCGGCGATCTTTGATCTCTGTGAAAAGGCGGTTGAGGAGCTGAAAAAAACCAGCGGTCTCGACGACCCGCGCGGGGCCAACTGGAAGGCGGCCTGCGCCAAGATCGGCGCAACCCCGCTCGCCGTCACCGGCCGGTGGCGCGATGGCCTGTCCACCGGCGGCGCCGGCGGCGTGCAGTTTGCCGAGGTCGAGGTCGACACTGAAACCGGCTTTGTAAAGCTCCGGAAAATCCTGGCCGTGCACGACTGCGGCACGGTGGTGAACCGGCTCACCTGCGAAAGCCAGATCAACGGCGGGGTGATCATGGGCATCGGCTACGCGCTCTATGAACAGCGCGTGATGGACCGGCGCAGCGGGGTGCTGCTCAACCCCAATTTCGAGACCTACAAGCTACCCGGCATCGGGGACATTCCCGCGATCGAGCTCCTGCTGCTCGACATGCCCGAGCGCGGCGTCATCGGCATCGGCGAGCCCTGCACGGTCCCGACTGCCGCCGCCATCGCCAACGCCGTCGCCAACGCCCTCGGTGTCCGCGTGCCCAGCCTGCCAATCACGCCGGACAAGGTGCTGGCGGCGCTCGGCCAGGTCCCGGATAACGGCGACCGCGCGGCACAAGTCCGGGACCTCGAGGGCGCCTTCGCCCGTGTGGCCGGCGCCGAGCGCCCCATCCTTTTAACGGAGACACCCGCATGAACGCCTTTGCCTATGTGACCGCCCAAACCCCCGAGTCCGCCATCGAACTGGCCCGCGACGACGGCCGCTTTCTGGCCGGAGGCATGGACCTGCTCGGCGAACTCAAGGAATCGCTGGCCGCGCCCAAGACGCTCGTCAACGTCAAGGCCCTGCCCGGCACCGCCGACGTGCAGCTCGATGGCGGAAAATGCCGCCTCGGTGCGAACGTCACTCTGGCCAAGCTGGCCGCCCACCCCGAATTGCGCCGGGTTCTTCCCGGCCTCACTGAAGCCGCCGCCGAGGTCGGATCGCCGCAGATCCGCCACCGGGCCACCGTCGGCGGCAATCTCGCCCAGCATTCGCGCTGCTGGTATTACCGTCATCGCGACGTGCACTGCCGGAAGAAAGGCGGCACCCTGTGCTACGCGCGCCAGGGCGAAAGTAAGTTTCACTCGTTGTTCACCGGCTGCATGTGTCTCAGCCCGGCGGTCTCCAACCTCGCCATCGCCCTCGCCGCCCTCGACGCCCGCGTCATTGTCCAGCGCGGCCGGAGCACCGACTCGCTCACGGTGGCGCAGCTCTACGCGAGCGCCTGGAACACCCCGTCGGCCCACAATTCCCTGCAGCCCGGCGAACTGATCCTCCGCATCGAAATCCCCGCTCCCGCCGGACTCCGCAGCGCCTACCTGCAGCTGAGCGAAAAGAGCGACTTCGACTGGGCGCTCGTCAGCTGCTCCGCCGCCGCGAAAGTCACCGGTCAGACCCTCACCGGCGTCCGCGTGGTGCTCGGCGCGGTCGCCCCGATTCCCTGGCAGGTCGACGCGGCCAACGCCTTCCTCGAGGGCAAGCCGCTCACCGACGAAACCGCCCGCCGGGCCGCCGAACTGATGCTCCGCGACGCCCTGCCGGCCGGTGACAACGCCTACAAGCTGCCCATCGCCCGCGCCCTCGTCCGCCGCACGCTCCTGCAGTTGGTCGCCTGAGCCGGCGCGGCCGGCCCGCGTTCTGGCTCGCCACCCCGCGCCTCCGGGGTTCATTTCAGCGGCTCCCGTGCCACCGCTCGCCACCGAACTTTTCGACTACCCACTGCCCCCGCATCTGATTGCGCAGACGCCGGCCGCCCGCCGAGACCAGTCCCGGTTGCTGGTCGTGCACCGCGCGGAACACCGCACCGAACACACCGTCTTTGCCGACCTGCCGCGCTTTCTGCGCGCCGGCGACACGCTGTTCCGCAACAACGCGGCCGTGCTGCCCGCCCGCCTCCACGCCCGTCGGCCCACAGGGGGACAGGTCGAATGCTTTCTGCTGCGCCCCGCCGGCACCGGTCCTGGCGACGTCTGGTGCTGCCTGGTCAAGCCCGGGAAAAAGCTGCCCGTCGGCGCGACATTCGCGCCCGCCGACGGCGCCTTCACCGGCGAGATTGTCGCCAAGGATGCCGACGGCTCGGCGATGGTGCGGTTCACCACCTTGGGCGGCGAGCCCATCACCGCCGTCGCCAATCGGCTCGGCGAGGTCCCGCTGCCGCCCTATATCACCCGGAACGACGGTTCGCAACGGGCCCGGGATCTGGAGCGCTACCAGACGGTCTATGCGGATACCTCCCGCCAGGTCGCCGTCGCCGCGCCGACGGCAGGCCTGCATTTCACTCCCGAGTTGCTGGCCGCGCTGGCGCAGCAGGGGGTGCTGACCGCCGAGGTGACGCTCCACGTCGGCCTCGGCACCTTCAAACCCATCACCACCGCCAGCATCGCGGACCACGCGATCCATCGCGAACGTTATGAACTGCCGGCCGCCACGCAGCTCGCCCTGGCCCAGCCACCCGGCCGTCGCATCGCGGTCGGGACGACAACAGTGCGGAGCATCGAGGACTTTTTAAGCACGGGAACCGACGCCGTAAAGTGGAGCGACTTGACCCCAGGCCGCGCTCCGCGCATTGAGGTCACCGCGCTCCACTCCGAACCGCCGCCACACCTCGCCGAGGCCGGCATCTTCCTTTATCCGCCCTGCACCTTCCGCGGCGTCGACGCGCTGATCACAAATTTTCACCAGCCCCGCTCCACTCTCCTCTGCCTGGTGGCCGCGTTCCTCGCGCCAGGCACGACGGAAGGCATCACTTGGCTCAAGGAAATCTATGCCGACGCGGTCGCCCGCGAATACTGTTTCTTCAGCTACGGCGACGCCATGCTGATCCTGTAATTCCGCCCTAACCTCAGTCATCGCTTGCGGATAGGAGGAGATTGATGCACCGTGGTCTCCTTTCGCACCAACCAATAGAAATCAATGAAGCTCACCCGTCCGTCCCTGCTCCTCGCCACCATTCTCGTCGCCCTCGCCGTTCCGGCCCGGGCCGCGGTCGAGACCTACGCCATCGACCCGGTTCATTCCTCGGTCGGCTTCTCCATTCGGCACATCTTGAGCAAGGTGCCCGGCTCTTTCACCAAGTTCTCCGGCAACGTGACTGTGGACCGCGACAATCTCGAAAAGAGCTCCGTCGACGCCACCATCGACGTCGCCAGCGTCAGCACCGCCAGCGAGGCGCGCGACAACCACCTCAAGACGCCCGATTTCTTCGACGCCGCCAAATTCCCCACCATCACCTTCAAGAGCACCGGCTGGAAGAAGACCGCCGCCGACGCCTATGACATCACCGGAGACCTGACGATCCACGGCGTGACGAAATCTGTCGTGCTCAAGGCCAAGCTGCTCGGTTTCGGCGCGGGCATGCAGCCCGGGGTCCAACTCACCGGCTGGGAGGCGACCACCATCCTGAACAAAGCTGACTTCGGGGTCAACGGACCCGCCATGCTCGGCACCATGCTCGGCGACGAGGTGGCCATCACCATCAACATCGAAGCCGATCTGAAGAAATAGCCGCTTGCCCATACGCTTTCTTTCCCGCACCCAGGACGGCCGCATCCGGCCGTCCTTTCCTTTTTCCAGCAGCCGAACCATGACCACCGACGAACTGCAGACCTTGATTGAGGACGCGACCGCCGACTACGCGCTGGGCGACAGTGCCATGGCCCTGGCGAAGCTGGCCCGGGCGGCGGAGGCCTGCCCTGATTCGTTCGAGGCCTGGCATGCGCTGGCCGAGGTCAACTTCAGCCTGCGCCACCTCGACGCAGCGTTGGCCGCCGCGGAGCGCGCCCATGCCCTGCAGCCCGGCGACGTCTTCATCAACACCACCCTGTCGCGTGTCTGGATGGAACGCGGCGACAAGACCCGGGCCGAACACTTCGGCGCCCAAGCCAAGATGGGCGGCTGGAAGGATCAGCTCCGGCAGCCGCCCGGCGCCGGGGGCGGACCCGGGCTCGCCTAGGCGCCTGCGGCTGCGGCGGACGCCGCTGTGCTTTGTTGTTCCTGCCGCTGCCGCAGGGCGGCGGGGGGCGGGGCGCTTTGCGGCCCACCGGGCAGCGCCAGCATGGCGATGCCAAATCCGAGTCCCGGCAGGTTGTCCTGCCAGAGCACCTGCCCGGTGAAAAGGTCGAGGCAGAACAGTTCGCCCTTGGCATGGGCAAATACTCGCCGGTCGTCCGCGATGAGAGTGACAAAGGAATCGCCGAGCATCGCTCCCGGCAGGTCCCGCTGCCAGAGCCGCTCCCCCGTGTCGCGGTTCAGGGCCATCACCCGCTTCTTGACCCCAAGCAGCAAAATGGAGGCAGGGCTGATCATGGCGAACTTACCGCAAGACACCCGAAGGCGGCGGGATTTTCTGGGCCCGGCCAACGGCAAAATAGATGATCGACCCGATCCAATTGGTAAAAATGATGATGAGGATCCAGACGATCTTGTCGTTGCCGCGGAAATCCCCCTTTGCGCAATCCACCAAGGCCCAGACCCAGAAGCCCAGCAGGGCCAGAACGGCCAGGACGAAAAACGGGATCAGAAAAAACGGAAAGAAAATCATGGAAGAAGGAAATAAGTTTGGACCGTCGCCAAATGGCCGGGCCGTCATGCCAGCCGCTGCGGGCGGGATGGAGCAAGTGCGGAGGTGTGGAAGGCATTCATGGCTTCCCATGCAGTCTAGCTCATGGCCGGTCACCGGGATATTACAATTACGTTTTCATCTTCCACTCTCAGGGCCCCCAGCCCGAAAGTACGATCCAACCAATGGATAAAACTGGCAGATTCCTGCCGTTGCTTGATCAGCCACGTCGCGCGCCCGCTGCCAGAACCAGCCCAAACGGAACCGCCCAAAACTTGCCTCTTGTCCCCACGAACACGTCAACTATTGGTTGACATGTTCGTGGGATGGGGCCCGCCGTTCCGAGGGGTGCTCGTCCGGCTGCTCCCGTGGGCGAACGTTGCGCCCACTCCGCGGCCGGCCGCCAACCGGCGGAGGGGACAGCCGCCGAGCGATTTTCCGTGCCAATGGGCGGTCGTCTCCGCTAAACACGCAGCTCTGTTGTGCTCCCAAAACGCTTCGATCAGGCCAAACCCTTCGTCACCCTCGGTGTAGCCGCCGTCGCCTGGCTCCTCGTGCCGGCCGTGGTGAAACGCGGTCTGCGTCTGAGCTTCTTCGAAATGCGGGCGCCCGTCGCCGCCACCGCCTCGTTTGTACACGACTTGCAGGATTTCTGGGCGCTCCGAACGCACTCCAACAACGATCTGCTTGAAGCCGGTCGCCAGACCGCCGGCGTACTGGCGGGCTATGAGCTGAGCGTGCAGCAGAAGGACCAGCTGCAGGCGGAAAACGAGCGCCTGCACGAATTGCTGAACCTGCCCGCGGAACCCGGATTCCGGTTCGAGCATGCCCGCGTCATGGAGCGCGACTTTTCCGGATGGTGGCAGCAGCTGACCATCCGCAAGGGCACCAACTACGGCCTCACCGTCGGCGCTCCCGTCGTGTCCGCGGCGGGCGTCGTCGGCCGCGTGCGCGAGGTCCATGCCTATACCGCCGTCGTCGAACTGGTCAGCAGCCCCGGGGTGCGCATCGCCGCCGTCCTCGAGGGCGACACCCGTCCGATCAGCTACCAGGGCGGGGACAATCCCGCGCTCGGACCGGCGCGCGGAGTCGTGGATTATCTGCCCGTGGATGTCCTGGCCAGTGCGGCCGCGCCGCGAAAGCTCTTCACGTCGGGCCTCGGCGGTGTCTTCCCCGCCAACCTGCCCATCGGCCTGCTCACCAGCGTGGAACCGAGCGCCGACGGTCTCTTCAAGACCGGCGGGGTGCAGCTCGACCCCGGGCTCGCCAGCCTCGCCGAGGTGACCGTGCTCGTGCCGTTGCCTGCGGCGGTGGCACCCGCCTCCGCCCCGCCATGACCCGGCCGCGCCTCCAGATTTTCGCGACCCTGCTGGTCAATTTCATCCTCTGGTCGGCCCTCGCCGAGGCCAATTACATGCTCGGGCCGTGGCAGCTCCGGCTCTGGCTCGGCGGCCTGCTGGTCGCCCCGTCCGCCCTGCGGCTCGACTTCCAGGTCGGTGCGACGGCGGCGTTCGTCACCGGCCTGGCGCTCGATGCCGCGGCCCCGGTGGCATTTGGCACGCAGGCCCTGCTGCTGCTCGCGGGGCACGTGTTCCTGTTTCATGTGCGGGACCGGCTCGCCCGCAACGAGAACCTGGTCAATATGAGCTCAACCTTGCTCGCCAACCTCGCCCTTTTCCTCGTCCTGTCATTCACCCAGATCGACGCCGCCCCCGCGCCCGGCCGCGCGTGGCTGCGGCTGTTCGCCGACCTGTTGGCCTCGCAGGTGGTGCTCGCGCTCGTCACGTCCTGGGCCTTTGCGCTGCATGGCCGCCTGTTGCTGGCCGTCGGCGCGGACCTGCGCCGCGAGCACGGGGGCACTGCCGTCTGACCATGGCCCATCCGACCCCCGATCTTCCACCGGGCCAGCTCGAGTCGCGCCAGGGCCACGATCCGCATGTGCGCTTCTTTTACTTTCTGGTCGCCGGCCTGCTGCTGCTGCTCGGAGCGGGCCTCGCGTACCAGCAGCTGTTCAATTCCTCGCTGCGCCAGGACCAGGAGGTTTTCCAAAGCCAGCGCCGCATCCTCGTGCCGGGTCCGCGGGGCAACATTTTCGACCGCGAGGGCCGCCTGCTCGCCGGCAACCGGCCCCGGTTCGCCGTCAGCCTGAGCCTCGACGACCTCCACGCCGAGTTCCACCGCGAGTATATCCTCATCCGCAATGCCTACCGCGCCAACGACGACAAGAACCTGCCCAGCGCGGATGACATGGCACAGATCGCCCGCGCCACCGTGGTGCAGCGTTACCTCGATTTTGTAAACCAGGCGCTGGGCCGGCAGGCCACCCTCGACCGCAAGGCGCTCGACCTCCATTTCCGCCAGCGGCTGCTGCTGCCCTACATGCTGATCGAGGATCTTCAAGCGGACGAATACGCCCGGCTCATCGAACAGCTCCCGGTCACGTCGCCGCTCCAGGTCTATGCCGCCAGTGTGCGCGACTACCCGTTCCACAGCCTCGCCGCCCACACCATCGGTTATGTGTCGGCCAACGAAGGCGCCAGCCCCGACGCCGACTTCCCCGGCCAGCACTTGACGACCTTGAAAATGAAGGGCTCCTATGGCCGGGACGGCCTGGAGAAACAGTTTGACGCCCGGCTGCAGGGCGAGACCGGCGGCGCGATCTACCGCGTCAGTCCCGCCGGCTACCGGCTGCAGCCGCCGCTGGAAAAGCGCACGCCGGTGCCAGGCCACGACCTCACCACCTCCCTCGATGTCGACCTGCAGCTGACCGCGGAGAACGAGCTCGAAGACCGGATGGGCGCGGTGATCGCGCTCGACATCCACACGGGCGAGGTGCTGGTGCTCGCCAGCAAACCCGGCTACAACCTCCAGGACTTCGTGCCGCACCTCAGCCAGGCCGAAGCCGCCGACATCTACGACCGGGGGGCCTACCTGAACCGCGCCGTCTCGGGCCTCTACCCGCCCGGTTCCACCTTCAAGATTCTCACCTCGATTGCCGCCCTGCGGTCTGGGGCGCTCACGCCCGACGACCTCATCGCGGATTGCCAGGGCAAGGTGGTCATTGGCGGCCATACCTTCACCTGCGACAACGGCGAGGGCCATCATGGCGAACTGTCCTTGCGCGCGGCCATCGCCCAAAGTTGTGACATCTACTTTTATGAAGCCGGCCTCCGGACCAACAAGATCAATCCCGAGGTTCTGGCCGCCGAAGGGCGCCGCTTCCATCTGGATCGGCCGACCGGGATCGAATTACCCGGCGAGACCAGCCACATGATCATTCCCGATCCGGCCTGGAAAAAGCGGGAGCAAAACAACGAGGGCTGGTTTGTCGGCGACACGGCCAACATGGCGATCGGCCAGGGTTTCGTCCGGCTGACCCCGCTGGGCATGGCGTGCTTTGTCGCCTCGGTCGCGCGCGGTGAGGTCTACACCCAGCCGACGCTGCTGCACGATCCGAACGCTCCGACCCAGCATCACGAATCCATCGGTCTGACCATCGACCAGCGGACCGCCATCGTGGGCGGCATGGAGGACTGCACCCTGACGGGCACCGCCAAGATTCTCGCCACCCCAGCCTTTCAAATCCCCGGCCTGCGGATTGCGGGCAAGACCGGCACCGCCCAGATTCCCGGCAAAAAGGATGTCGCGTGGTTCATCTGTTTTGCCCCGCTCGAAGACCCGCAGATCGCGGTGGCCGTCGCGATCGAGGGCGATGTTCCCGGGGAAAGCTATGGTGGCGGCATGAATGCCTCACCCGTGGCCGCGAAAGTGCTCCGGGTCTGGAAGGCCAAGCAAAGCCATGACTGGCACAGTGTGACTTTTCCCGGACCCTGACCGCCCACCGGCGCAGACCCCACGCAAACCAAATCCAGTCCCGCAACCCGAAGCTGGTTCCGAATATAAGATTGTCAGACTGGCGGGGCGCGACCTATATTCGCAAATCCGTCACGTCCCATGACATTGACCTTACGCGGCTTTGCATTTGATCGGCTGAATTGCATTTTGCGCTGTGAAATGATTTGGCTGCTCCTGCTCGCGGCTCTCGTCCAGGCTCAGACCGTCCCGGAAAATGGCTCCAGCCAGCTTTCGGCCGAAGAAGTGTTGGCTCAGACTACGTCGGCCTATAGCGATCTGACCAGCTATTCGGCCCAGATTGCCTGCCGCACCCTCCAGATCGTCCGCCCCAATGGCAGCGCCACGCCGCTTGACCAGTACCAACTGCTCCTTCTCCGGCACGAGCTTCTCACCCTACGGGTGCAACGTCCTGAGAACCTCTATTGCCGGATGGAGGAGTTTATCGATCAACTCGGGATGGGGCGCCGAAGCCAACCCACCCTCCCCGCACCGACGGGCACCATCGTGCTTCGGTCGGACACAAGCCCTCCCCGCTTCTTCCGTCTCACCATGAACGGAAGCAATTCGGTTCAGCTGAACGGCAACCCTCAGGTTACCTCCAACGGCCGGATCACCGCACCCCCGGCCAACCGGCTTTCGAACACAGCACCGCCCCTGACCGAAGAGGCCTTCAAGTTTGATCTGAACAACCAGCTGATCGCGAACGGCAATCCGTACTTCAATGCGTTCTTTGTGCCGGGCCAGCCCAAGAATGTCGAATACGCCCCTTCCTTCACGGGCGAAGGGTTCTGGAATGGCCAGCCGGTGTACCGGCTCAAAATCAAACGCGGCACCACCGGCAGCGAAGAGCTTTGGATTTCCAAGGCAAATTTCCTGATCCTGCGCTCGATTTCGCTCGCCCCAAACTCGCTGGTGGTGGAGGCCATTTACCAGCAGAAGCCCGGCACCCAGTTCAACAACGGGGATTTTGTCTATAGTGCACAGCCGGCGCTCTCGCCCAAAAGCACCGCGGATCTCGGAATCGCCGAGGACACAAAGGATTTGCTCGCCTTCGTGACGCTGCCGAACCAATCGACCGACGCGTCGCAAGGCACCGTGGCGGCCGCGCCGGCTCCCCCCGCTACACCCGCCGCCCCCGGCCGCCCCGCCCCTGCCGGAGGAGCAGCAGATCTCGGCGGAACAAATGGCCGGTGTCGTTATGATTGAGGGCAACAAGGGCCTGGCCACGGGTTTCATCGCCAAGGTGCATGACATTCCCGTCATCGTTACCAATCTCCACGTCCTGGGCGACAACGACAAGCTCAGCATCAAGACGCTCCAGGGTGATCCCATCGCGGTCCAGGGTGTCATCGGCGCAGTCGGCAGCGACATCGCCCTGCTTCGCATCGCCAAGCCCGAGGGCACCGGCGCTGCGCCCCTGGCCACGGCGACCAACGTGCTTTCCTCTTCCAAGATCGGCGACAAGATCGTCGTGGTCGGCAACCGTCTCGGCGGCGGCGTGGCCACCCAGGTCAGCGGCCGCATCATCGGCCTCGGGCCAAACCGTCTCGAGGTGGACGCCGCCTTTCAGCCGGGCAACAGCGGCAGCCCGATCTTCAACGTGTCCAACGGCGAGGTGATCGGGGTGGCCACCTATGCGGAAACTGTCACGGTTCAGCTCGAGAATACCAAATCCAACCCCGCGGGTCGCAGCAGTCCGGCGGACAACGGCCTGAAGCGGGAAACCCGCTGGTTTGGCTACCGGCTGGATGCCGTGAGCAAATGGGAGTCGATTGACTGGAATCAGTGGCAGGCCCAGACCAAGCAGATCAATGCGTTTCGGGCTGACTCCATGGCCCTGCGCGACTTTTTGGTGGACAACACCCGGTCCGCCCGGACCAACGCCAGGATGAACAAGATTCTGAACGACTTTGAAACCCGGCTGAAGCTGCCGCGCAACGCCGCCCCGGCGGCCAGGATGGATGAGGTCAAGACACTGGTCAGCGCCCTCAAGGGATTTGCCAACACCGGGGTCTCCGACCTCTCAAGCAGCCAGTTCTATGACTACTTTCGCTCCAGCCTCTACTGGGAAACGAGCGTCCCGGAACAACTCAAGTTTCGGAACCTGATCATCGATGCCCTGAAGGAGAGCGAAGCCGAAGTCCGCGCCTACAGCGAGACCATCCATTACTGAACCCGCCGCATGCGCTCACCCCGGCAGCGGCGCGTGCTGGGCGGCATGGCTGGCGTAGGCGGCGCAATCGGCCAGCATCCCGTCGATGGCGGCGGCCAGCGGCGCGGCCGTCACCAGCCCCGAAAACACCGCCTTGTCACCGATTGCATCCGTCAGAATAAACGCCGGACGCTGGCTGATCTGATGCGCGTGGAACTCCGCCGTGCTGGCGGCTACCCGCGCGCAGATGGCGGCGGACGCGGCACGAGCGCGTAGTTTTACTGGGTGGAGCTTCGCGGCTTTGGCGGCGACCGCCACCGCGACGGCCAGATCGCCGATCTTCCGGCCCTCGCGCATGGCCGCGTGCGAGAGGGCGAGCCGGACGACATCGCCCGCGGCCCCCAGCTCACGCGCAGCCTCGGCAACCTCGTTCGGCGCGCGGTAGTCGCCCTGCCGGGCCGGCTCGAGCCAGCCGGAATCGAGGCGGAACGGCGAGCGCATCACCAGCCCGCTCCGCTGGTAGTACCAGTCGCACTGTGCGCGGGTGGCCGGAAAATCCGCCGGGCTCATGAGCGCGATCTTCCATTGAAAATTCACGCGGCCGGCGTAGCGCGCCTGCAGCTCCGCCCAAGCCGGCTCGGCCCAGGCGCACCAGGACGACATGATTTCCAAATAGTAAGTGATGGTGACGGGGGGATTGCTCATGGGCCAATGGTTGTCGCTTATTTGGCCATGGTCGGGGCTCTGCAAATTACCCGATGAGCGTTAAGCCATAGCCAATAAAAAAGTCGCCCCCTCACTTGCCGCCGCCGAGGAGGCTCTTCAGTCCCGATGCGGCGTTCTTGGCCGCGTCGGCCGCGTCCTTGGCCGCGCCGGTCGCCCCGCCGAGGACGGCCGTGCCGGCCTTGAGCACGGCATCCTTGCCGGCGACAATGACGCTGGCGGTGACGTGTTTCATCACCTCCGCGACGAGCTGGTCCGGCGTGATGCCGCCACCCTGGCCGAGGTTGTCCAGGGATAGGTCGGGCATGGGCACGCTGACCGCGGCCAGGCCGCCGACGCCGACGGAGACCTTGGCGTTGGTGATCCGGAAGGTCTTGATCTCAAACTTCACCGGCTGGCCGCTCTTGGTGGTGGGCGTGGCCGCGCCGGAGCCGGCGAATTTCTGGATGTTGGCCAGCAGCTGGTCGACGTTGCTGTCCGTGAACTTCGTCTCGTAGTCGAATTCCGGTGCATCGATCAGCAGCTCGTTGATCACGATGTGGTCGCCCAGGATGGAGAAGGGCGCGACGCTGAGGTGGATTTTCCCGAGCGAGAACGCCTGCGGGTTTTTCCAGCCGGGCGGATTGTCGACGGTGAGCCCGGTGAGCGTACCACTACCAGAGAGCGGCGAAAGGGTTGCGCCGGCGAGCTCGACCTTGGTCTGGGTGAGCTTGGGACCGAAATCGTTCACCGCGGTCTTCACAATGCCGCCGAGGGAAAATGCGAGGGCGATGACAGCGCCGAAGCCGAGAACGGCGAGCCCGACGAAGAGATAGAGGAGTTTTTTGCGCATGTTTTTGAGGTAACCAGTTTGTCGCAAATCTGCGCGGGCGCAAGACTGGGGTGGCCGTATGGAGGATAGGAATGGTGAGATTAGGGCTAAAAGAAAGGATACGCTGGTCGCCACCTTGCGCAAAGAATACGGAGAGGGGTTTGCGCCCGGTTATCGGGGTGACGCTCAGCTTGGCACGGTTCTGAAGAAGGAGGGGGTCGATTCCCTCAGCCAGTTGCGGAAGAAGTGAGCCGACCTTAGCGGGTTGTTAGGCCGGATTCTAGCCGTGCCATTCTGTCCCGTTTTCGGGGAGCCGGAAAAGGGATGTTAGGACACTACCGTGGCCGCAGCCCACGGCGGGCGACGGATAATCTGGACGTCCGGGGCCGAGCCGCCGAAGCTGGGCGTTGCCCATGGCCCGCTCCATTGCCACCCGCACCGGCGACGACGGCACGACCTCCCTGCTCTACGGACAGCGGGTGCCCAAGGACCATCCGCAGATCGAGGCCGTGGGCGCGTTTGACGAGCTCAACGCCGCCCTGGGCGCGGCCAAGGCCGCCGCCGGGGATCCGGCCCGCACCCAGGAGCTGGAGCTGATCCAGCAGAACCTGGTGGCGATCATGGGCGAGCTGGCTTGCGCCGAAACCGACGCCGCCCGCTACGCGGAAAGCAAGTTTGGAAAACTCGCCGATGCCGACTTGGCCCGGCTCGACACGGCCGTAGCCGCGCTGGAGGCGCTGGGGCTGAAATTCGACGGCTGGGCCACGCCGGGGGCGAACCCGCACGCCGCCGCCCTCGATGTCGCCCGGACCGCCGCCCGTCGCGCCGAACGCCGGCTGGTCGCGCTGCCGGCGCAGAGCCGCTCCGTGCGGCCGCTGTTGCTGCACTTCACCAACCGGCTGGCGGATCTGCTCTGGCTGCTGGCCCGCGAGGCGGAGAGCTGATGCCGGGCGCAGCGGCCCGGTTTATCGTTGGACGAGTCGGATTGGGCCGCCTTGGCCGGTAGCCAAACGCGACGGGGGCGTCGCGTCCCCAGTTTTCCGGAGGGCGCAGCAAGTCTGCGCCCCTACAATGCCTCCGGCCTCTGGCTTCTGGCTTCTGATTTTTGACTCAGGCTCACTTCGCCTCCATCTTCAGAACCGTGATGGAATAGGCTGGGAACATCCGCGTAAAACTTGCGCCCAGCCCCCCCACACTGGCAGTGTACGGCGTGACCTTCGTCGGCTCGGTGATCGTGTTAGTGTCCGTCACCGTGGACGCCGCCATCAGCACGGCCTCGCCGCTCGGGGCCACAGTGGCGCCGCTCACCTCGATCTGTAGCAACTGGGGCGCCGCAGCGACATTGACCACTTTGAGGAAGATCGTGCCCTCCTTGCTGTCGCGGGTGACGCTGTAGAAGAGCGAAGGCACCTGCCGCGGGGCACCGGGCTGCGCGGGGGCACCGCCCCGACGGTTGGCGGGCGGAGCGGACCGCGCCAAGGTGGGGATGTTTTCCCCCGTCGTCTCCACGACCACATCGCCGCGATAAACGCTGAACATGGCCTGGGCGTAATAGGCGGGCGAGCCATAGCTGGTGAGCGCATTGTAGCCAATCAGGTCGGTCGGCCACTGCATCGAGCTGTTGGCCCCGCGGCCGCCGACGGCGTTGCTCACATTGACGAAAAGCGGTGCATACGAAGCCATGATGACCAAGTCCGAATTGCGCTCGAACCCGGTCAGGTAGGCGGCGTCGCCGAGTGCGCCGTCCATATTCGGCGTGGGGGCGCCCACGCGCGTGGCGTATTCGCCGACGAAGATCTTCGGGCCCGTGCGCGGGTAACGCTGGAGGTTGTCGTAATGGGCGTGGTCCGACTGGAAGGTGAACGAGGAAGTCGGGTAGAAATGTTCGTCGACAACGTCGGCCGTGGCCGTGCCGTTGCGGATGGCGGTGCTGGCGATCAGCTTCAGGGCCGGGTATTTCGCCCGGATGGCCGCCGCCAGCTGCGCGAAGCGGCCGGGGTAGCTGGGACCGCCGCCGCTGAGGTTGTCCTCGTTGCCGACCTCGACGTAGTGCAGCGCGAACGGCGCGGGATGGCCGTCCTGCGCGCGCTGGGCACCCCACTTGGTGGTCACATCCCCGGAGACGTATTCAATTTCCTCCAACGCCTCCTGGATGTAGGGTTCGAGCGCGGGACCGGTGGCGAGGCGCTGGTCAAGCGGCAGGGGCGGCCGGCCACCCTGCAGCGACAACCCCGCGTAGACGCCGAGCACGGGCTCGGCCTTCATGTCCTCGCACCACTCGAGAAACTCCAGCAGGCCCACGCCGTCGGACGACCAGTAGCCCCAGGCGTCGTTGAGGTGGCCGGGGCGCCGCGCGACATCGCCGATGGTCTTCTTCCACTCGAAGCGCGTAGCCGGCGTGTTGCCCTCGAGGTAGTTGCCGCCGGGGAAACGCAAGAAGCCGGGCTTGTAGTCCACCAGGAGCTGCATGAGGTCCTTGCGCATGCCGTTGGGCCGGTCGTTCCAGGTCGGCGGAAAGAGCGAGACGAAGTCGAACCAGACCGTACCGGGGGCATTGGCGAGAATGACGAGGCGGTTGGTGGCCGAGGGCTCGACCGCCTTCCCGGTCGTGAGCGCCACCTCGTATTTCTTCCACTCGCCGCTGACGCCCGCCACCTGCGCGCGGGCGAAGACGGTCGTGCCGTCGTTGTTCTCGAAGCTGATCGTGAGTGAACCGGCAAAGCCCGGCGCGGCCTTGGCGTAAAACGAGGCCCGGTAGGTGGTCTCGGGCCGGACCGCCATGCCCCAGTAGCCTTCGTTGGAGATGCCGGCGCGCTTCGTCGGGCCGCCCGCGGTGATGTCGAGCCGGAGGCTCACCGGCAGCGCCTCGTTCAGTTGCTGAGTGCGGTCGAGCGCGATCGAGCCCTCGGCGGCCGCGTCCTTCACCAGCGACCAGTGCACCGGCGTGTCGGCGTTGTCCCGGAACGTACGGTTGCGCACAAGTTCGGCATAGAGCCCGCCGTCGTAGGAAAAATTGATCTCCTCGGTCATGAACCCGAGCTGGATCGGGCTGACGTGCGCCGTGACGTTGTCGGCGCTGATTTTGAGCACGGGGGTCACCGGCGCCGGCGGGGCCGCGTCCGGCTCGACCGGCTGGGCGGCCAGCGTGCCGGCGACCCAGCCCAGCAGCAGCAGGCCGGCCGGAAGCCAGCCCGCCCGGGCGGGCACAATCGCGTTGCCTTTGGTCGGATTCTGCAGGGTATTCATGGGGCAAACGAGGTTTGCCGCGCCACCCGTGATGTCGAGCGAATGTCACGCGCCCACACCCGTTTTCAGTTTCAAGTCCACCCCGCCCCACCCCGAATTCCACCGCCATGCCCTCCCCAACCAACCCGTCGAAAATGTTTACCCAACGCCTGCTCCGACTGGTGGCACTTTGCGCCCTCGCCGCCAGCGTCGCGTCCGCCCAAGCCGTCAAACTGGCCAGCCTCGACCCCGGGCCGTGGCAGCCGGCCGCCCCGCCGGCACCGCGCCCGCCCCGGCCCCGGACTTCGCCCTCGTGCAACCCGGCAAACCGGCGCCCGAGCACCTCACCATCACCGGGCAGGTGTTTCCCGACGGTCTCACGACCCGGTCGGGCACCGTGCTGTTCCTCCGGCTGGACGGCGGTAGCACCACCTTCAGCGCCACCATCGGCGTCGACGACAACCTGCCGCCTGCCCCGCCCCCCCGTGGTAACCGCGGTGCCGCGGCGGCGCCGGGCAGCATCGTCTTCCGGATCATCGGCGACGGCCGCGAACTCTTCCTCAGCGATCCCAAGCGCGCCGGCGGCCCGCCGGAAGCCATCACCGTGGACACCCGCGGCGTGAAAACCCTCGCGCTGCAGACCCGAATGCTCGGCAACAACGCCCGGGCGGTCAACGCCGACTGGGCCCTCGCCCAGTTCGACGTCTCTGGCGCCGCCCCCGCCGCGATTCCGCTGCCACCCGACGAGCCCGTCATCCTCACGCCCAAGCCCGGTCCGGCCCCGCGCATCAACGGCCCCACGCTCACCGGTGTGACCGCCGGCCATCCGGTCCTCTACAAAATTCCCGCCACCGGCACTGCTCCGCTCTCCTACTCCGTTGACGGCCTGCCGCCCGGGCTCGCTGTCGAAGCAAAATCCGGAATCATCAGTGGCGTCATCGCAGCCCCGGGCGTCTATCCCGTCACGTTGCGGGCGACCAATGCGGTGGGCACGGCCACCCGCAGCTTCACCTTTGACGCCCGCGGCGTCCTCGCCCTCACCCCGGCGCTCGGGTGGAACAGTTGGAACTGCTTCGGCGTCTCGGTCACGGACGCGCAGGTGCGGCAGGCGGCCGACGCCATGGTGGCCAAGGGGCTGATCGACCACGGCTGGACCTACATCAACATCGATGACGGCTGGGAACGGCGGCCCAACACCACCGACGGGGTCTTCGGCGGCCCCACCCGCGACGCGGAGGGCAATATCCTGCCCAATTCCAAGTTTCCCGACATGCCCGCACTCACCGCCTACGTCCACCGCCAGGGCCTCAAGATCGGCATTTACAGCTCTCCCGGCCCGACCACCTGCCAGCGGCTCGAGGCGACGTGGCAGCACGAGGAAAAGGACGCGCAACAGTGGGCAAACTGGGGCTTCGACTACATCAAATATGACTGGTGCAGCTACAGCAGCGTGCTCCCGACTGAGGAACGGAACAATCCCCCGCTCGCCACCCGCCAGCGCCCCTATCAGGTCTTGCGCGCCGCACTCAATCAGGCACCACGCGACCTGATCTTCAGCCTCTGCCAATACGGTGCCGGCAATGTCTGGGAATGGGGCGCCGCCATCGGCGGCAACTCCTGGCGCACGACCGGTGACATCACCGACACGTGGGGCAGCATGTCCACCATCGGCTTCGCCCAGGTCGGCCACTCGCAGTACGCCGGACCGGGCCACTGGAACGATCCCGACATGCTCGTCGTCGGCAAGGTCGGCTGGGGTCCGCGCCTCCGGGATTCGCACCTGTCTCCCAACGAACAATACGTCCACCTCACGCTCTGGACGCTCCTCGCCTCGCCGCTGCTGATCGGCTGCGACATGACCCAGATGGACGACTTCACCGTCGGCCTGCTGACCAACGACGCGGTCCTGGCGGTCCACCAGGACCCGCTCGGCCGCGCCGCCGACCGCGTGGCACAGGAAGGCCTGCTCGAGGTCTGGGCGCGCCCGCTGGCGGACGGCACGCAGGCCGTCGGGCTGTTCAACCGCGACGAAATGGCCACGAAAGTGGCCGTGAAATTTGCCGAGCTCAAGCTCACCGGCCGGCAGCAGGTCGAGGATCTCTGGCGCCAGCAGGACCTCGGCACCTTCGACGGCGGGTTCACCGCCGAGGTTCCCCGCCATGGCTGTCTCCTGATCAAATTGACGCCCGCGCGGTAAGGATCGCCCGCCGGCACGGAGGCGGTGTGCTTTTCAAATATCTTCCGAGTGGCGGCCGGCACCGGGCGTGGAGAGGGCTTGTGTTTCGTTCCGGAAAAGCGCACGATTGGAATACTATGCAGCTCGCCCTTGCGCTGGTTCTTTTCGGCACGGTCTGTCGCCTGGCAGCGATGGACAACTCCGTGCTGGCCAACTTCTCCCCGCTCATGGCCATGGCCTTTTGCGGGGCGGTCTACTTCCGCCGCGGCAAGCTCTGGCTGGCGCCCTTCGCGGCGCTGCTGCTCACGGATTTCATCATCAACGCCCACTACGCCCCGCTGGGCTGGGGCTACACGACCGGCGCGATGCTGGTGCGAACCGGCTGCTTCGCGGCCGCGCTCGGCCTCGGCGCACTGGTCGCCCACCGCAAGTCCTGGCTCAATCTCTTCAGCGGCGCCCTCGGCGGCTCAATGCTGTTCTACTTGGCGACCAACACCTCGGCCTGGTGGATTGAGCCGGCCTATGCCAAGACAGCCGCCGGGTGGTGGCAGGCGATGACCTACGGCCTGCCGCAGTATGCGCCGACCCTGTTCTTCTTCCGCAACACGCTCGTCAGCGACTTGGTGTTCACCGGATTGTTTGCGCTGGCGATGGAAACTGCGGCCCTGCGCCGCGGCGCCCCCAGCCTGCTCGTGGCCCAGCCGCCCAGCGCGGTGCGGACCTGAGGACCGAAGCCCGAAGAACGTTTTCCACCGCTGCGGTCCGGTTGTGGTGCATTTTGCAGAACAACCCGCATGGTAGGGACGGCTCTCCGAGCCGTCCGCGGACGCCACGGAGTGACGTCCCTACCAGAATCGTCAAACTGTACCATTACCAGCGGGCCCTCACCGCGCGTGAGGCCTATCGGTTTGCCTCGCGCCAAGGCTCGACGCGAGGTCGAGCCCTACAAAAGTGAGACGACGTGACCTGAGGCCGGACGTTGGCCTCAGGCTTTGACCGGGCGGAGGCGGATGAGCTGATCCTTGCTCTGGACGGAATCGCCGACCTGGGCGAGGACCTCGTCCACCACGCCGTCGGCGGCGGCATAGACCGTCGTCTGCATCTTCATCGCCTCCAGCGTCAGCAGCTTGTCGCCCTTCGCGACCTTGGCGCCTACGCTCACGGAGAGTGTCGTGATCATACCGGGGATGGGGGCGCCCACCTGGAGCGGGTCCGCGGGATCGGCCTTCGGGCGCTGCTTCACCTTGGTCTGCACCGAGGCGTCGAGCACGAAGGTCTCGCGCGGACGGCCGTTCAGCTCGAAGAGGATGGTGCGGCGGCCCTCCTTGTCGGGTTCGCCCATGTGGACGAGCTTGATGAAAAGCAGCTTGCCGGGCTCGATCTCGACCGTGATCTCCTCACCGGGCTGCAGCCCGTAGAAGAACGCGCTGGTCGGGAGCATCTCGACCTCGCCGTGGGTGCGGAGGAACTTCGCGAAGTCGGCGTAGACCTCCGGATACATCAGGTGGCAGTAGAGGTCGGCGTCGGTGATCTCCTTCTTGTACTTGACCGCGAGCGCGGCCTTTTCCTTTTCGAGGTCGACGGCCGGGAGGTTGGCGCCGGGACGGCCGCGCAGCGGCTTGCGGTCGCCGAGCACGACCTTCTGCAGCGCCTTGGGCCAACCGCCCGGGGGCTGGCCGAGACCGCCCGCCAGCATGTCCACCACCGAGGCGGGGAACGAGGTGCCCGGCTCGAGGTTGAGCACGTCGGCCGGCTTGATGCCGCGGGTGATAAGGAAGAGCGTCATGTCGCCGACGACCTTTGACGACGGGGTGACCTTGACGATGTCGCCGAAGAGCTGGTTGACCTCGGCGTAGGTGCGCATGATCTCGGGCCAGCGGTGGCCGAGGCCCATGGCGCGGGCCTGCTCGATCAGGTTGGTATACTGGCCGCCGGGCATCTCGTGGAGATAGACCTCGGCGCTGCCGGCGCGCGGGCTGGAGTCAAAGGGGGCGTAGAGCTCGCGCACGTTCTCCCAGTAGCGGGAGAAGTCGTTGAGCACATCGAGATCGAGCCCGGTGGCCCGCGGGGTGTGCTGGAGCGCGGCGACGATCGAGTTGAGGTTGGGCTGGCTGGTCGAGCCCGACATCGAGGCGATTGCGAGGTCGACGATGTCCACCTTGGCGTCAGCCGCGGCGATGACCGAGGCGGCGGCGATGCCGCTGGTGTCGTGGGTGTGGAAATGCACGGGCAGGCCGACCTCCTCCTTGAGCGTCTTCACCAGCTTGGCGGCGGCATAGGGGCGGCAGAGGCCGGCCATGTCCTTGATCGCCAGGACGTGCACGCCCATCTTTTCCAGCTCCTTGGCCAGCTTCACGTAGTAGCGCAGTGAATACTTGTCCCGCCGCGGGTCGAGCAGGTCGCCGGTGTAGCCGATGGCGGCCTCGCAGACCGCACCGGTCTTCAGCACGGCGTCGAGCGCGACCTTCATGTTCGGGACGTAGTTCAGCGAGTCGAAGACCCGGAAGATGTCCACGCCGGCGGCGGCCGCGTGGCGCACGAAGCCGGTGATGACGTTGTCCGGATAGTAGCTGTAACCGACGCCGTTGGCGCCGCGGAGGAGCATCTGGAAGCAGATGTTGGGGACGCGCTCGCGGAGCAGCGCGAGGCGCTGGTAGGGATCCTCGTGGAGGAAGCGCATCGCCGTGTCGAAGGTCGCGCCGCCCCAGCACTCGAGGCTGAAGAGGTTGGGCGTGAGCCGGGCGACGGCGCCGGCGACCGCGAGCATGTCGTAGGTGCGGACGCGCGCGGCCATGAGTGACTGGTGGGCGTCGCGGAAGGTGGTGTCGGTGACCAGCAGCGGCTTCTGCGCGCGGATCCAGTCCGAAAACTTCTCCGGGCCGAGCTGCTTGAGCAGGTCGCGCGAACCCGGGGGCGGCGTGGCGCGGCGGTCGCTGGCCGGCAGCGGGGGCGGCAGCGGGATGTGGTCGAGCCGGCGGCCCTTGACCTGCGGATTGCCGTTGACGATGACGTCGCCGAGGTAGCCGAGCAGCTTGGTGGCGCGGTCGCGGCGGACCTTGAACTCGAAGAGCTCGGGGTTGGTGTCGATGAACGTCGTGGTCGCGCCGCCGTCGCCGAAGACGGGATGGTGGATGACGTTTTCGAGGAAGGGGATGTTGGTCTTGACCCCGCGGATGCGGAATTCGCGGAGCGCGCGGTCCATGCGCTGGAGGGCGATTTCGAACTTGGGGCCGAAGGCGGTGAGCTTGACGAGGAGCGAGTCGTAGAACGGCGTGATGACGCTGCCGGTGTCGCCCATGCCGGCGTCGAGCCGGATGCCGAGGCCGGCGGCGCTGCGGTAGCTGAGGATGCGGCCGTAGTCGGGCGTGAACTTGTTGGCGGGATCCTCCGTGGTGATGCGGGCCTGCACGGCGCAGCCGATGCGCGGGATGTCCGCCTGCGCCGGCAGGTCGATGGCCGCGCCGTGGAGCGGGTGTCCCTGGGCGATGAGGATCTGGGCGCGGACGAGGTCGACGCCGGTGATGAGCTCCGTCACCGTGTGCTCGACCTGGATGCGCGGGTTCATCTCGATGAAGTACCACTCGCGCGGATCGGCGGCGTTGACGAGAAACTCGATGGTGCCGGCGTTGTCGTAGCGGATCTCGCGGGCCATCCGCGCGGCGGCGGCGCAGAGCTCGAGGCGGACCTCGTCGGGCAGGCCGAAGGACGGGGCGATCTCGATCACCTTCTGGTGGCGGCGCTGGACGGAGCAGTCGCGCTCGTGGAGGTGGACGACATTGCCGTGCTGGTCGCCGAGGATCTGGACCTCGATGTGCTTGGCGCGCTGGATGTATTTCTCGAGGAAGACGGCGGCGTTGCCGAAGGCGGTCGCGGCCTCGTTCTGGGCCTCCTCGAGTTTGGGGCGCAGCTCGGCTTCGGTGAGGACGACGCGCATGCCGCGGCCGCCGCCGCCGAAGGCCGCCTTGATGATGAGCGGAAAGCCGATTTCGCGGGCGAGCTTCATCGCGGCCGCGGGTTCGCTCACCGGTTCCTCGGTGCCGGGGAGGACGGGCACCTTGAGCTTCTGCGCGAGGCGGCGGGCCGCCGTCTTGTCGCCCATCAGCTCGAGCAGCTCGGGCCGCGGGCCGACGAAGGTCAGGCCGGCGGCGGCACAGGCGCGCGCAAAGCCGGCGTTTTCCGAGAGGAAGCCGTAGCCGGGATGAACGAGGTCCACGCCTTTCTCGACGGCGAGCGCGACAATGCCCTCAATGTCGAGGTAGGCCGCGACGGGGCCCTTGCCCTGGCCGATGAGGTAGCCCTCGTCGGCCTTGAACCGGTGGATGCTGAAGCGGTCCTCCTGGGCGTAGAGGGCGACGGTGCGCAGGCCCAGCTCGGTGGCGGAGCGGAAGACGCGAATGGCGATTTCGCTGCGGTTGGCAACGAGGAGTTTTTTCATCACGGGGCGGGGATCCGGGCCGGCCCGACAGGGGGCCGGACTCAGGGGGCGCCCAAGGTAGTGGGGCCCGCCGGGGAATTCCCAGCAAATTCACGACTCGCCGACGAAGTTTTGTGCCAACGGGAGAAGGCGTAAGCCAGGGCGAGGAAGGCCACCGTCATGCCGCCCGCCTTCATGATGATGCCGCCCAGCTTCTGGTCGTCGAGGGGGGAGAAGTTGGCGAAGAGCCGCGGCGCATACTCGTAGGTCGGATACAGGACGTCGCTGGAAAACGCAATGAAGGCGAATACCGGCGTCATCCCGATGACGACCGCCACCAGATAGAGCATCTGCGCAGCCGGGCTGATTGGCGGCAGCTCGGTGGCCGGGCTCAGCAACGGCCACCAGTACATCAGCGCGACGCCAAAGAACATCAGGTGCTCGGCGATGTGCACCCAGCGGTCCTGCAGCGCCCAGTCGTAGAGCACCGGCGCGTGCCAGACCGACATGACCAGGGTGTAGGCCAGCCCGCAGGTCATCGGATGGGTGAGCAGCCGCAGCAGCCCCCGCAGCCCCGGCCGCCCGGTCACGGGCCGCACCAGCCAGGCGGGCAGGCCGAGCAGGAAGAGCACCGCGGCCGGATAGATGATCAGCTGGTGCTGCACCATGTGGGCGCTGAGCAGAAACTTCTCCCCCGCCTGGTCCAGCGGCGATCCGACGGCGAGGTAGAAAATGACCAGCGCGGCGTAAAAACAGGCCGCCTGGCGGCCGGGATAGGCGGCGGCCGGCGCCAGGCGTCCGCGCAGCGGACCCGTCAGCAGGGCGTAAAACCAGCCCAAGACGATGAGCCCGCCGACCAGGTGGGGTTCGTTGTGCCAGTGACGCCAGTCAATCATGGGACGGAACAGAGCACAAAAGGGGCGACGAGGCAAAGCTCGGGTTGGAGGATGCCGAAGATCACCCGATCCGCCCGCAGGGAAACTCGCCGCTGCGGGACGGACGAGAGAAGGCGGACCGCATTGGGATCAATGCGCCCCACCTTTCCAGACGGACTCAGGAGAGGCCGCGGACGTCGGCGGGAGGGTTGAGGCCGACCAGATCCTTCGAGGTCAGCGGCACGCTGTCCTCCGCCCGGAACAGGGCGAGCAGCGCCGCCATCGTGCCGCCGGCGAGGATCAGGCCGATGAAGAACAGAATCGTGCAGAAGGCTTTGTCCCAGCGCAGATGCATGAACAGAAAAATGACGAACATGAACTTCACCGCCGACAGCAGCGCGAGCAGGCTGAAGACCAGCCAGTGGCCAATCGGCATGTAGACGATCACGATTTCCGATCCGGTGATGACAGCGAGGATCATCGCAATCTGGACGAAAAGATGGAACTTGCCCTCGTCCGCATGGGCGGGCTCGGCGGCGGCGGGAAGGGCGGGTGCGGTGGCGGCGTTCATGGCGGCGGGCTCAGATGTATTCGAGCAGGTAGACGGCGGTGAAAATGACGATCCAGACAATGTCAACGAAGTGCCAGTACAAGCCCATCGACTCGACATCGATGGCGTTGGCCTCGCCGAAATCGACCGGACCGCGCACGCGGGCGAAGGAAACCAGGGTCACGAGGCAGACCGCGGCCCCGACCAGCGCCAGGGCATGCGACCCGGCAAAGCTGCCCAAGCCGGCGCCGCCCAGTCCCTCGGTCTGGGCGGTGTGCACCAACCCGAGCACAAGGTAGACAGCGAGCACCAGACTGATGATGAACACGACAAAATGAACCAGGCTCAAGGCAAACCACGGTTTCCGCCCCGCGTCGGCGTTGGCCGGCTTGAAGGTGCGCACGTACATCAGGGCGAGCCAGAGCACGCCGATGGCGACGTGGCAGCCGTGGGTGCCGGTGAGCGTGAAAAAGGTGGAGCCGAAGATGCAGTTGGTGATCGTGAGGTGCTTCTCCGACACGAAGTGGCTGAACTCATACACCTGGCAGCCCAGGAAGATGAGGCCGAAAAAGATGGTGCCGAGCAGCGTCAGCCGCGTCGTCCGGAGGTTGCCCTTCTGGATGGCATTGACGGCGAGCGCCATCAGCAGCGACGACATCAGCAGGATGAAGGTCGAGAAGGACGTCAGCTCGATCGAAAACACGGCGCGCGGATCGGGCGAGTTCGGCGTCTGATGCAGACGGTAGATCAGGTGCGTCGAGATGAGCGTCCCGAAGAACATGCAATCCGAGGCCAGGAAGGCCCACATGAAGAGCTTCTTGTTCGGAATGCCGGTCGACGTCGTGAGGTCGTGGTGGTGGTCGATGGCGCTGGCGTGGGAACTCATGTCGGAAAGGATCAGTGGTTGCCGTGGCCGGGACCGGGCTGCGCGGAGGCCGGGTGGACGTGGTAGCCGCCCGGGCCCTCAAAGGCCCAGAGGCAGGCGCCGATGAAGACCAGCGCGAGTCCGGCGATCGCACCCGGGATGATGTGGTTGACGAAGAAGAGCGCGCCGATGAGCAGGCCGCCCGCCGTGAGGATGGGGAACCAGGACTGGCTGGGCATGTGGATGCCGCCGTGCGAAGCCTCCGCCCGGATGCTGGCGGCCTGTTCGCGGGCCGTCTCCTCCGGATGGTGCTTCTCGTACCAGAAGGCGTCGAGTTCGTGCACGGTCGGGATCACGTCAAAGTTGTGCTCCGGCGGCGGATTCGGGATCGACCATTCCAGCGTGCGGCCGTCCCACGGGTCGCGGCCGGACTTCTCGCCGCGGAAATAGGTGTAGATCATTACGGCGAAGTACACGGCGATGCCGATGCCGAGGATGAAGGCACCGATGGTGCACACCATATTCAGCCCGTTCCAGCCCATGTCGCCGTCATACACCGCGGTGCGGCGGGGCATGCCGTTGAGGCCGAGGAAGTGCATCGGGAAGAAGGTGACATTGAAGCCGACGAAGATCAGCCAGAACGAAAGTTTGCCCCAGAACTCGGAGACGCGACGGCCGAAGATGAGCGGGAACCAGTAGTGGATGCCGGCGAGCAGCGCGAAGAGCGAACCGCCGATCAGCACGTAGTGGAAATGGGCGACGACAAAGTAGCTGCCGTGCTGCTGGGCGTCGGCCGGGGCCGCCGCGTGCATGACGCCGGAGAAACCGCCGAACATGAACATCCAGACGAAGCCGAGCGCGAACATCATCGGCGTGCGCATCTGCAGGTGGCCGCCCCAGAGGGTGCCGATCCAGTTGAAGATCTTCACGCCGGTCGGCACCGCGATGGCCATGGTCATGAGCGAGAACGCCGCTGTCGCGACCGTGCCCATGCCGGTGGTGAACATGTGGTGGGACCAGACGCCGAAGCCGAGGAAGCCGATGCAGGCGCCGGAGAAGACGATGATCGGATAGCCAAAGAGCGGCTTGCGGGCGAAGGTCGGGATGACCTCGGAGATAATGCCCATCGCCGGCAGGATGAGAATGTAGACCTCGGGGTGCCCGAAGACCCAGAACAGGTGGAGCCAGAGGATGGGCAGGCCGCCGTTGGAGACCTCGAAGAAGTTGGTGCCGAAATTGCGATCCATCATCAACTCGACCAGCGCGATCGTGATGGCGGGAAACGAGAGGACGATCAGGAAGGCCGTGACCAGCGTCATCCAGGTGAAGACCGGGAGCCGCATCATCGTCAGGCCGGGCGCGCGCAGGTTGATGATCGTGACGATGAAGTTGAGCGAACCCACGACCGAGGACACGCCGAGAATCTGCAGGCCCATGACCCAGAGGTCAGTCGACATGTCCCCCGGAAACTGGTTGGAGAACTGCGAGGTGGTGAGCGGCGCGTAGCCGAACCAGCCGATGTCCGGCTCGCCGGAGCGCACGAACCAGCCGATGTTGAGGATGATCGCGCCGCTGAGGAAGAGCCAGTAGGCGAAGCCGTTGAGGCGCGGAAACGCGACGTCGCGGGCCCCGATCTGCAGCGGCATGATGTAATTGAAGAACGCGGCCGAGAGCGGCATGATTGCAAGGAAGATCATGGTCGTCGCGTGCATCGTGAACATCTCGTTGTACTTCTGGTGCGTGAGGAACGTGTTGTTCGGCACCGCCAGCTGGATGCGGATCATCAGCGCCTCAAGGCCGCCGACGAGGAAGAAGATCAGCGCCGAGCAACCGTAGAGCATGCCGATGCGCTTATGGTCGACCGTGGTGAGCCAGCTCACCAGTCCGGTCTTGGCCGTGGGGCGGGTGAAGATCCAGGCCCGTTTCGGCTCGGCGCCGGCCTCCTGGCCAATAAAATCAGTTTTGACAGTTGCTTCCATGATGGGTCGTGCAGAAAGGGATTATTTCAGACTCGAGAGATAGGCGACGATCGCATGCGCCTCGGTGTCGCTGACGGTGATGTTATGCTCGGTCAGGTTGCCCTGCGCGTCTTTCTTCATGTAACCGACCATGCCAGTGGCGAATCCCATGTACATTTTGTTGCCGGGTTTGACATTGTTCAGATCAGTGATCCAGCGGTGCAGGTTCTGCGGGTTGTTCTCCAGCAGGCCGCCGGCGATGGTGCTGCGGGCGCCGACGTGGGTGAGATCCGGGGCGGCAGTGCCGACGCCTTCGTGGCCGCGAATGGTGTGGCAGATAATGCAGGTTTTGGCCTTGAAGAGGGCCCGGCCCTGGGAGATCAGCTCGGTGTTCTCGGTCCCGGCGACCGGGACCTGCTGCTGCTGCTGCCAGGCGGCCAGCGGATTGGCGTCAAACTGCTCCGAATACCCCGGGGCATTGCGGCCCGGATTGTTGAAGGTGTAGCTGGCAAACTGCGCGCGGGCCGCCGCCGGGGCGGCCTCCACCGTGCGGGCAGGCTGCTTCTGGTTGGCGAGCCAGTCGGCAAAATCCTTTTCGTTCAGCGCAATCACGCGGAAGCGCATCACCGCGTGGTCCTCGCCGCAGAACTCGGCGCACTGGCCCCAAAAGTAGCCCGGGGCGTCGGCCTTGAGCCAGAGGTGGTTGCCGCGGTTGGGGATCATGTCCACCTTACCCGCCAGCTTCGGCACCCAGAACGAGTGCATCACATCGTTGGAGCGCAGATTGATGTGCACCGCCTTGCCAGCCGGGATCACCATCTCGTTGGCCGTGAAGAGCGAGAGATTGGCGGAATTCTTCTCCGCGGGATACTCAAACTTGAACCACCACTGGTAGCCGGTCGCGTTCACCTCGTAGGCGCCGGCCTTCTCTTCCGCCGGCACGTCATAGGAGTACCAGATGCCCTTCAGGGTCGGCACGGAGATGATGACCAGCGCCAGCACCGACAGGCCGATCAGGCTGATTTCCACCAAAGGATTGCCGTGACTCTGCGGCGGCGGCTCGGCATGCTCGTCGGCCTCGTTGCGGGCCTTGAACTTGAGGGTGACGTAGGCGAGGGTGCCGGCCACGAGGACGAAAATGACGCCGGTCACATAGACCGTGACCATGAAGAGGTCGAGCTGGGAGCGGGCCACCGGCCCCTCGGGCTCGAAAGTGGACTGGGGACCGTGGAGCCAGTCCAGCCAGCCGCCACAGACGAGCGGCAGCAATGCAATCAGGGCCGCCGGCAGAGCCCGGCGGCGGAGGTGGCGGAGGAAGATGGATGGGCGCATGATACCTTGGTGCGGCGGCGTCGCAGGAGCGACGCGGAAAACGGGGTGAGCGTTCGCAACACGCTACGCATTTCAAGCCCTAATCTGCGCATATTTTGACGAAAACGCCATTTTTTCAGGCTGGATTGCACCCAAAAATGCCTCCATGCCCGTTGACCGTCATGCGCCCACCCTGCCTCCGCCTCGCCTCCGCCCTGCTGCTGCTCGCCGGCTGCGCCCGGCCCGAACCGCCGGCCGCCCCCGCCGCCGTGCCGGCCGCCGCACCGGCCGCGGCCGGCCAGGTGGTGGAAATCACCGTAGGCGACGCGATGAAATACGACGTGACCCGCATCGAGGCGGCCGCCGGGAAGCCGCTGACGGTCGTGCTGCACAGCGCCGCCACCCTGCCCCGCGAGGCGATGGCCCACAATTTCGTGCTGCTGCAGAAGGACACCGACGTGATGGACTTCATGCAGGCCGCCGCGTCGTCCACCCCAGCCGCGGGTTACATCCCGACCGAGCTGGCCGCGCAGGTGCTCGCCCACACCCGGCTGCTCGGGCCGCACGAAAGCGACACGATCACCTTCACCGTGCCGTCCGTGCCGGGTGAATACAACTACCTCTGCACATTCCCCGGCCATTTCCTCAGCGGCATGAAGGGCGTGCTGGTGGTGAAGTAGGCTATTTCTGGCGACCATCCCGGGGGCCCGCGGCCGGGCGGGTCAGCCCTGCGCCGGAATGATAAGGCCGAGCAGCAAACCGAGGATCAAACCGGCGAGGCCAGCATCCATGATCCGATTCTTTCGACGGAATGCCACCACGGTGCCGATCAGCAACAGACCAAAGCCAGCGATCATGGCGACCTCGAGTGCCTCCGGATGACGAGGCAGCAATTCATACGTCAGAAGGAATTGATTGGCGATTCCCGCTCCGTCGAAGAGCGTCAATCCCGCGATTACCGCGAGCCGGAAGGCATTCTGCACTCCATAAACTTGGTCCCGGCCGCCACTCCCGTCAAGGGCCCGGCGGGGAGTTCACAGCGCCGCCGGCCACCAGACGTAGAGTGAGAAATATACCAGCACGCCGGTCACGCTGACGTAATACCAGATGGGAAACGTCCACTTCGCCCAGGCCTGATGCCGGGGAATATCACCCCTTATCGCGAAGAGGAAGGTGCGCGGCACGAGGTAGGCGATGCTCATCGCGAGAAGGATGTGCGAAATGAGCATCGTGTAGTAGACGGGGCGGATCCATCCGGTGCCGGCAAAGGGGGTGTTGATCCCGTGCCGCAGCACCTTGTGGGTGACATAGCCGACCAGGAACAGGGCGGAAACGACCATCGCGGCCGTCATGATCCGGCGGTGGGCTTCCTTGCGGCCGGTCTTGATGCAGACAAAGCCCGCGCTGATCAGAACGGTGGCGATCCCGTTGAGCGTCGCGTTGAGCGCCGGGATTTCCTGGATGGTCATGCGTGGTACAACAGCCGGTCGGCGACAAGAGCGCCGAGCTGCAGCGGGAGCCAGATGATCGAGGCGAAGAACAGCCGCCGCGCCGCCGCGTCCCGGCCCTCGGACCGCAGAAACCGCACCGCCCGGCCGATGAACCAGGCGCCGAGCACCAGCGTGACCGCGAGGTAGACGGTGCTGTCGAGCCCGCAGATCACCGGCAGCACGCACACCGCGACCAGCGCGAGCGTGTTGACCAGCGACCACAGCGCCACCCGGCCGCCTCCGGTGTCACGCACGGGCAGCATCGGGAAATGCACGCGCTCGTAATCGTTCCGGTAGGTCCAGGCCACCGCCATGAAATGGGGGATCTGCCAGAAAAAGAGCACGCCAAACAGGATCCAGCCCAGCGAGCTGACCCGGCCCTCGGCTGCGGCCCAGCCGATGAGCGGGGGAAACGCCCCGGCCACCGCGCCGATCTCCGTGCTCCAGCGCGACCAGCGCTTGGCCGGGGTGTAGCAGGCGAGATAGGTGATGATGGTCAGCAACGCGAAAGAGGTGGCGGAGCCGTTGACGCCGGCAAACAGCATCACCAGACCGAAGATGCACAGCCCGGCGCCAACCACAAAGGCCGAGCCGGTGGCCACCTTGCCGGTGGGGATCGGGCGGTCGGCCGTGCGGCGCATCTGCGCGTCGGTGTCGCTCTCCATCCACTGGTTGAGCGCGGCCACGCCGGCGGCGCAGGCCGAGGTGCCCACGACCAGCGACCAGAACTCCTGCGGCACCCACGGCGGCCGCGCCGTTACGTAGCCGACCAGCGCCGTCATGACCGACAGCAGGCTCAGCCGCGGCTTGGTCAGCTCGAGGTAGTCGCCAAAGTGGCCCTTGGACGTGGCGGGGGAAAGGGCGTCGGCTTGGTTCATGCGGTGGAAACGGGCTCGATGGCGACGCGATGCACCCACCACGTCAATCCAAACGTGGTCGCCAGCGTGCCGGCCCCCACAATGACATGGGCGGTCGTGTAATAGGGATCACGCATCGTCCAGATGACCGCCGCCCCGAGCGCGATCTGCAGGACCAGCAGGTTGACCATCACCCCCGCAAGGAACCGGCAGCGGTGGCCCGCCTCGCGCGTCCGCCAGATGGAAATGGCAAACCACAGCAGCGCCCCGGCCAGCACCAGGGCCATGACGCGGTGGGCAAAGTGCACCGTCACGCGGAAATCCCAGTGGGCGGGAAAAAGCCCGCCGTCGGCCGTGCTCAGCGGAAATGTCGGGATGCTCTGCCAGGCAAAGCTGTGCCGAACCACTGCCGCCAGCGCGAGCTGCACCAGCAGGAGGCCGCAGCACAGCCGGGCGATCCGCCGCAGGCCCGCGCCCCCGGGACCCGCGGCCGGTGTCGTCCCGGACCAGCTGCGGGACAGGCTCAGCGTCACCGCCAGCAGGGTACAAACGTAAATCTGTGCTAGACACGCATGCAGCATGGCAAAGAGCCGGCCGACACTCGTGTTGATCATCTCAACCTGGTGGTGTTCGAGCAGGACCCGCAGTCCGCCGACGACCGCCTGCACCAGCACCAGCCCGACGGCGAACCAGGCCAGCTTGCGCAACCACGCCCGGGCCTCGACGCACCAGACCCACCCGGCCAGGGCGATGGTAATGAGGCTCATCAGTCCCGCACTCAGGCGGTGGGAGTGCTCGGCAAATTTGGCGAGATCGGTGAGCCAGCCCTCCGGGTTCAGCGAGCCGTTGGAAAGCGGCCAGTCGGCGAAGATCATCCCCGCCCCGATGCTGGTGGTGAACGCCCCCAGCATGACCAGCACGAACACCCAGGCGCTGCCGATCGCGGCAAACCAGGCCAGGGCCGGTTTGTAGCCGGCAGTGCGTCGGGAGGTGGCGGGAGGACTCATGGGAATCGGGAGGTGGAGGGAACCAAGCACCATAAAGACTGCAATCCCTTTGACAAATTATCCTTGGCGGGAATCGGTAGGGGCATGCATGCGTTGTTTTCCCGTCCGCCGGGCCGCCTGGCCGCCGCGCTCCTGCTCGCCGCGCTGCCCGCCTGCAAGCCGGCCGGCCCCGGCGGAAGCGTCCCGACTGCAGCCGCCCCGGCCGAGGAGCGCCATCCTCTGACTGGCGAGATCCTGAAGGTCGATGCCGTGAAAAACACCCTGCTGGTGCGGCATGAGGCGGTCGCGGGCTACATGCCGGGGATGACGATGGAATTTGCCGTGGCCGCCGCCGATGCAGCCACCACGCATGAGGGCGAGCGCATCCGCGCCGAGCTCGTGGTCGACGCCACCGGCGCCCGACTGGAAAAGATCTGGCCGGTCGACCCTGTGGCCGACTCCACCGTGGCCGCGGCCGCCGGGGCTCTGCGCCAGGAAACGACGATCCGAGGCAAGGGCGCCTTCCGTGAAATCGGCGAGAACCTCCCGGACTTCGCGCTCTACGACCAGGAGGCCCGCGTGGTCCAGGCGGCCCGGTTCCACGGCCGGCAGATCGTGCTCAACTTCATCTACACACGCTGCCCGATTGCGACCATGTGCCCGGCCGCCACCTCCCTCATGATCGCCGTGCAGCGTCAGGCCCGCGAGGCCGGCGTCACCAACCTCGAGCTCGTCTCCATCACACTTGACCCCGAGAACGACACGCCCGGCGTGCTCAAGGCCTACGCGAAGGTGCGCGGCATCGACACGTCCAACTTCTCCTTCCTCACCGGACCGGAAGGCGCGATCAAGGATCTGCTGACCCAGTTTGGCGTCATCGCCCAGTTCGAGGGCAGCATTCTCAAACACAGTCTTTCCACCCTGCTTATCAACGCCGACGGCAAGATCATCTGGCGGGCCGAGGGTAGCCAGTGGTCGCCGGACGAGTTTGTCGGAAGGATGAAAAAGGGATGAACGCGATCCCGGACGATTCAAAACCTGTGGGCGGGGTGCCCCCACCCCGCGCGGGCTCGGTCGGCGATCCGTCTATCCCGCGGGGTGAGGGCACCCCGCCTACAAATCAAAACAGGCCTCCCGCCCCGCTCACCCCGGCGCAGCGGCGGCACATCCTGCTGATCTCGCTGGCCGCGGTCGCGCTCTATGCCGGCCTCCGGGCGCTCCCAACCGGCACCAACCTGCACAGCCAGGATTTCAGCGTGTCCGGCAAGGGCGCCTTGGAAATGTGTGATCCCGCGAATCCCCAGTTCATCCCGGTCGTGGCCGTGCGCTCACCCGTCACAATGACCCTGCGCGGCGATACTCCGTCCGCGGCGGGCCGCGCGACGCATTTCACCCTTACCCTGAAGACCTCGACGGGCAAACCCATCGCCCCCGTCGACCTGCTCGAATCCCACACGCGCAAGCTCCACCTCCTCATCACGGATCCCACGCTCCGCGACTACCAGCACGTCCACCCCGAGCCGGGCGCACAGCCGGGCGAGTGGGAGTTCACGCTCACCCCGCGGCTGGCTGGCACCTACCGGGTGTTCGCGGACTTCACTCCGGCCGTGACCGCCCGCGGGCTCTATGCCTCCGCGGATTTCGAGGCGGCCGCCGGCCCGCGCCAGGATCTCCCGACCCCCGGCAACACCGGGGTGATCTACACCGCCTGGGCGGCGCAGGTTGACAGTTGCCAGTTCCACCTCAGACCCGCGGCCGAACCGATCCGGGCGGGACAAGTCACCGACCTGAGCTTTTCGGTGACCCGCGCGGACGGCCACCCCGCCGTGCTCGAACCCGTGATGGGCGCCCTGGCCCACCTCGTGGCCTTTGATAGCGACCGCAACGGCTTTGCCCACCTGCATCCCTTTCCGATCACGACCGCCGTGCCCGCAGCCGCCGCCCCGGCCCGGCTGGCTTTCAAGGTGACGATCCCGAACGCCGGCCGCTACGTCATCTGGGCGCAGGTCCGGGTCGGCGGCCGCGAGATCTTCGCCCCCTTCTGGTTCGAGGTCGTGCCCTGAGCCCTCTTCATGCGCCAAACCTACTTGGTCCTTCGCCGGAGCCCGACCAGATTGAGTGGGTTGGGCGGAACCTTTTGGGGCCGGTAACGTCTTATCCCCTGATATGAAAACCTACTCCACCCGGCCCAGCCATTTCATCGTCCGACCAGCCCTCGGGCTGGCCGCCCTCACGGGGGCAGCCTTGCTGCTCGGGGGATGCGTGGTCGACGGACCGCCGCGGGCGCGGATGGAGCGACCCCAACGCGAGGTGCGGGTGGTTCAGGAGGCACCGCCGCCACCGCCACCCAATGTCATCTATACCACGCCAGGCGTTCCGCCGCCGCCCCCGCCCCAAGTGGTCGTCGTAGAGCGCCCGCAACCCCCGCCGCCTGTGATCGTAGAGGAACGACGTGCGCCGCCGCCCCGGGTCGTGGTGGAAGCGAGGCCGGCTCCGCCGGGGAGAACGGAAACCATCATCGTGCAGCAGGCGCCCCCGCCGCCGCGTCGGGAAGTTATCTTGGCCCAACCTTCACCCCGGCACATTTGGATCGCCGGATACTGGCGGCACGACGGCCGGGCGTTTGTCTGGGTCCCCGGCCGCTGGGAACTGCCACCCCGGGGCGGCGCCGTCTGGGTCGAGCCCCGCTGGGAGCGGCGCAGCAACGGCTTCGTGATGATCGAGGGAACCTGGCGCTGAGACGCCAGCTCAAGGCTCCAGATAGACGCCCTTGAACGGGTGCAGGTCGAGCAGGTTGCCGTACCAGCCTTTCACGGACGGCAACCGGAGATTGTTCCGTTTGTAGAAATAGACCGGCACGACCGGCATCTCGTCGCTGAGGATCTGTTCGGCGCGCTGGAAGAGCTCGTAGCGTTTGGCGTTGTCGGTCTCCTGCTGTGCGTCGGCGAACAGGCGGTCGTAAGCGGCGTTTTTCCAGCCGGTCTCGTTGTTGCCGCTGGTCGAGGTCATCAGCTCCAAAAACGTGCTCGGGTCAAGGTAGTCGCCGACCCAAGCGTAACGGCCGATCTGGTAGTTCAGCTGCCGCATGGTGTCGCTCCAGACCTTCGCCTCCTGATTCGCCAGGGAAACTTCGATGCCGAGCCCCTTCTTCCACATTTGCTGCACGGCCTCGGCGATCTGCCGGTGACCGTCATTGGTGTTGTAGAGCAGTTCGAGGTGCGGAAATCCCTTGCCGTCGGGAAAGCCGGCGGCGGCGAGGAGCCGGCGGGCCTCGGCGAGGTCCTCCGTGAGACGGGCGCGGGCCGTGTAGCCGGCGATGTCGGGCGGCGTGAGGTTGTAGGCGGGCTCCTGTCCGCCGCGGGTGACGTGCTCCACAAGCTGCCGGCGGTCGAGCGCAAGGGCGAGCGCGCGGCGCACGCGGACGTCGTCGAGCGGGGGCTTGGTGACATTGAGGCGGAAAAAATAGGTCGCGAGGTTGGTCTCCTGATGCAGCAGCGCGGGGGCTTCCTTCTGGTAGACCGCGATCTTCGAGATGGGGATGGTGCTGGTCATGTGCAGCGCCCCCGAACGGAAGGCGTTTTCCTCAGTGCTCTCGCTTTCGATGGGATAGAAATTCACCGCGTTGAGGCGGACGGCGTCGCGGTCCCAGTAGGTGGTTGATTTCACGACGCGGATGACCTGGTTGGGGGACCACTCGGCGAGGGTGAAGGGGCCGTTGCCGACGTAATTGCCGGGGCGCGTCCAGAGCGTGCCGCGCTGGTCCATGCGGCCGAACTTCTCGATGGTGGCCCGGTGCACCGGATACCAGGACGAATGGGAAACCAGATGCGGCAGGTAGGGCACCGGATGCGAGAGGGCAAGAAGGAGCGTGCGGTCATCGGCCGCATGCACGCCGACCTGCGAGAAATCGGTGAGCGCGCCGGTGTTGTAGGCCTCGCCGTTTTTCAGGTTGTAGAGCATGTAGGCGTATTCGCTCGCGAGACCGGGCGAAAGCATGCGCCGGTAGGCGTAAAAGAAGTCCCCGGCGGTGACCGGGTCGCCGTTGGACCAGCGGGCGTTGGCGCGCAGGTGAAAAGTCCAGGTCAGGCCGTCGGCCGACGGCGACCAGCTTTCCGCCACCCCGGGCACGGGATGGCCGTCCTTGGCATCATACTGCGTCAGGCCCTCCATCAGGGCGATGACGATGTTGAAGTCCTGCTGGCTGCTGATGATCTGCGGGTCGAGGTCGGCTGGTTCAGCGAGATTGCCCATGAGCAGCGTCTGGGTGCGGTAGGCGGCCTCGATTGGAGTTTCGGCGTGGCGCGAGCAGGAGAGCAGCAGCACGGTGCAGAGCAAAAGCAGGACGGAAGCAGGACGGAGCTTGGAACGCATGGGCTCGGGTTGCAGGGTCGGGGTTGGACGGGATCGGCAAGCAAGGCGGTCCGGCGGAAAAAGGCAACCGGCCGCAAGCGTTGGTCGTGGCGCAGTTTGCTGTTTGCCGCCGGAGGTCGGGCTTCACGCCCGACGTGTTGGGGATAAACCCCGACCTACAATTCGCAAACTAAGCCAGTTCCCAAACGTTGGAAAAGGCGCCCGGCGGGCCGGTGGGCGGCCCGGCGGGGACAATAAAAAAGCCACGCGTTGACCGCGTGGCTTGGAAGATGAAACCGGCGAGCCGGTATTTTACTTGGTGGGGTTCTGCGCCTGCACCACATCGAGACGCTTCTGGACGTCGTTCATCTTGGCGATGAGCTCCTCTTCCTTCTTCTTGCGCTCGGTGCTGTTGACGATGCTCATCTGGGAGGCATCCTTGAGCACGTTGGCCGGGAGGGTGAGGATGCGGGTGAGCACGCCCTGATCCTTCAGCGAGCTGAGGTAGAGGGCGGCCAGCTCGTGCGAGAGGGCCAGCGAATCGCGGGCAACCGACTGCGTTTCCTGCAGGTTGTTGTTGAGCTGCTGGTTCTTGGCGAGCTCGGTGGTCAGCACGACGCTGATCTGGTCCGAAATCTTCTGGCTGTAGCCCTTGATGGAATCGCGGGTCAGGTTCTGATCACCGGCCATCTGGGCCAGGATCGGCTGAATGCGCTCGTTGAGGCGGCTGGACACCTTGTCCACCTGCTCGTTCTGGATGCGCTCGGCCTCCTCGGGGGTCTTGGGCAGCGGGTTGAAGGGCTGAACCTTCTTCGCGATGGCCTCGGCCAGCTGGTTGACCTTCTCACCATTGAGCTTCTCCACCTCCTGGTCGGTCATGAACACGTCCGCGGCACGCTTCGAGATCGCGTCCGACAGAAGCTTGTTCACGGCGTCGATCTGCTTGCGCGTATCTTCGGACGCGGTCTTCAGCTCCTTGGCATGCTCCTCCTTGAGGGCGGTGAGCTGGGCCTCGTGCTTCGCGTCACTTTCGGCGACGATGTTATTGACGTAAACGGCGGAGCCGCCGATCACAAGTCCGGTGAGAACGACGGTGACGAGCACCGACGGTAGTTGTTCCTTGAGTTTCTGCCACATGTTATTTTTTAAGGTTGAGCGGAAGACCTAAGCGGATTCCCCAAGCAAATGCAATGCCGCTCTGCGCACTATGTTTGCAGCTATTTTTCATGATCAGACCAGCCTGAGGATAAAAATGAGTCTTAATCGCTCCGCACAAATAATTTACGACTACATTAGGAGCCATCCGGACGAAGACCGCCACTGGCGGGAAAAAGCGGGGCGTATTTCTACGCAAAGCATTGATAATCATATTGCAGCATCGACTATTGTCACCGCCCTTCGCGACTATTGCGAGGAACGGGCTGGCAGCCTCTCCCAGTTCCGCGACCTCCGCCAAATTGGCGGGTTTGACCGCAGCAGCCTGCGCCCTCTGGCCGAACTCATGGTTCGCCTGTGGGGCCCCCCGCCAAAAAAGAAGAAGCCCGTCGTTCCTCCGGAAATGTGAGTCGATTCAAGCGAGAGCCCAAGCTGCTTCCCATTGAGCGGCCCCACTGCATCTTTTCAGCATGGGAAAGCCCATTCCTCTTCACCCACTGGACGATACATCAGTCCGCCCCGCCCGAAACTATTTTGTAAATTGCTGAACTCCGTCATCGACTTTCGTGCACGGTCGTGCAGGTTATTCACACGTTATCCACACCGATGGAAAATCTGAGCCGGGCCACCGCCCATAAACCGCAGCTCAAGGTCTCCGCGAAGACCAAAACCTTCGTCCTGGACACCAACGTCTTGCTGCATGACCCCCAGTCGATTTTCAAGTTCGATGACAACAACCTCGCCATTCCGGTGGAGGTGCTCGAGGAACTAGACGCCATCAAGTCCGAGCAGTCCACCGAACGCGGCCGCAACGCCCGCCACGTCCACCGCATCCTCTCGCAGCTCCTGCCCGACTCCCGCTCGATGCACGAGGGCGTCAAGCTCGACAACGGCGGCACGCTCTCGATCATCATCAATCCGTATCTGACCGACAGCAACCGGATGGACTCGCCGGTGATGCAGCGTTTCCGGGCCATCCTGCCGGACCTCACGAAAAAGGACAACCGCATCATCGCCGCCGCCCTTTTCGTCAAAGAGAACTACCCGCCGCCGACCGTGCTGGTCACCAAGGACGTCAACGTCGCCCTCAAGGCCCGCGCCGTCGGGCTCGAAGCGCAGGATTATCTCAACGATAAGGTCCCGGAAATTGACGAGGAGTCGGCCTACCGCGACATCCCGGTCACTGTGTATGAACTCCAGCGCTTCTGCTCGGAGGGCGAGTTCACCCTCAGCCGCGACGACGCCCGGAAGCTTTACCTGAACGAATACGTCCTGCTCCGTTCCGACGAGGGCAAGACCATGCCGGCCCGCTATTTCGGCGAGGGTGTGGTCCGTCGCCTGCGGCTTCCGGAGTTTGTGAAGGCCCCCGGCGGCATTCCCATCCGGGCCCGCAACCTTGAGCAGCAGTTTTTCATGGACGCGCTGCTGGACGACAGCATCGCCCTCATCACCTGCTTCGGCAAAGCCGGCACCGGCAAGACGCTGATTTCGACCGCCTGCGCGCTGCATCAGACGCACGATGACCATTCGCACTACGACGGGGTGTCCATTTCCCGACCGGTCATCGCTCTGGGCAAGGACATCGGCTTCCTGCCCGGCACGCTCGATGAAAAGATGAAGCCCTGGCTGCAGCCCTATTTTGATGCGCTTGAGGTGCTCATCCCCTCCAAGCCGCCCAAGGATCCGCAGTTCAGCGCCAAGAAGGTTTCCAAAAAGAAGCATCACAAGCATCAGGAAATGATGCTCACCCCCACCCCTTCTCCCGCCGTGAACGGCGGGCCCAGCGGCCCGCTGATGAAACCCTACGAGCGGCTCATTCGCAGTGGATTGGTGGACGTCGAGGCACTGTGCTTCATTCGCGGACGCTCGATCGCCCGCCGCTTCTTCATCCTCGACGAGGCCCAGCAGCTCACGCCCCACGAGGTGAAGACGGTCATCACCCGCATCGCCGAGGGCTCGAAGATCGTACTCATCGGCGACCCGGCGCAGATCGACAATCCCTACGTCGATTCCCGTAGCAATGGGTTGGTTTACGCGCACAACCGCATGAAGGGGCACGCCCTTTCCGCGCATGTGAAGCTGACCAAGGGCGAACGTTCCAAGCTCGCCGAACTCGCCGCCGATCTGCTCTGAGATCGGTCCGCCCGCCGGCGGATCATCGCCCCCTCTGCGTCCGCTGGTCCAGGCCCCGCCCGTCCGCGAATCGCAGCGGTGACAACGGCACCCATTCCCTTGCCCCCACCAGCAGATAAAATCACCGCGGACACGGTCCGGGCGGACTTCAACGACCCGCTCGCCGTTGTGCACTACGCCCGCGCCGCCCATTTTCTCGGCCTCTGGCGTTCCGAACGGCTGCTGATCGAACGCTTCTTTCCTGAGCGATCCGCCCGCCTGATTGAGGCTGGCTGCGGCGCCGGTCGCGTCACCCTCGGCCTCTGGGATCTGGGCTATCACCAGCTCACCGCCTTCGACTTTGCCGAGGAACTGCTCGACCAGGCGCGCCATCTCGCCATCGAACGCGGGGCCTCCGCCATTTCCTTTCTCCACGCCGACGCCACCGCGCTGCGGGAAAGCCACCTCCTGGGTGACCTTCCCGCCGAGGAGCCCAAACCGGTTTGTAACCCAATGGTTGACAAACTGGCGGAGCCACGGTCACCCGCTGCATCCGAGTGCAGCGTGACGTCCCCGGCGCGCTCGGTTCGCGGCAAACGCGCCGGGACGTCGCGTGCCACCTCCAAGACCAGCGCAGTGCAGAAATCGGCCCGACCCGACGGGAAAACTTTTGCGGGTGCGCTGTTCCTGTTCAACGGTCTGATGCAGATTCCCGGTCGGGAAAACCGCCGCGCCGCGTTGCGGGAACTCCACGCCGTTTGCGCGCCCGGAGCCCCGCTGCTCTTCACCACCCACGACCGCGACCACTCGCCGGTTGAGCGTGCCCTCTGGCGGCTCGAAACGCTGCGATGGGAAAGCGGGGTGCAGGACCCGCGCTTGGTGGAGTTTGGTGACCGGTATTTTGCGGACGAGACCGGTCGCACCTTCATGCACCTGCCCGACCGGGCGGAGATCCTCGCCGACCTAGCCGCCACCGGCTGGAGCCACGAATTTGACGCCCTGCGCCACGAGGTGGCACGCGAGCCGCGGGCCGTGCATGAGTTTTCCGACGAATGCCGTTTCTGGGCGGCCCGCCGGCCCGCGCCGGGCTGATCGGCCGGCACCTTTCAGCGTTGCCCTGCGTCCGCCGGAACGGATCATCCCGCTCCATGCGTTACCGTCGACTGGGCCGCACCAACCTGCAGGTTTCCGAGCTGTCCTTCGGCGCCGCGCGCGGCGCGAGCACCCAGCCCGCGGAATTTGCCCGCACCCTGCATGCGGTCCTCGGGGCCGGCATCAACCTCATCGACACCGCCCCGGGCTATGACGGCGGTCAATGCGAACGGGCCTTGGGAGATGTGCTGGGCGGTCAAGGAGATGTGGTGCTCGAAACCAAATACTGCCCCTACGACAGCTATCTCCCGTCCGCCGTCTACAATGGCTCGCCCGCAGCCCTCACCGCCTCGGTAGAGGAGAGCCTCCGCCGGATGAAACGCGGCCACCTCGACATCCTGCTCGGCCATGGCCTGCGGAGTGTCGCCACCCTCGACCGGTTCATGACGGATGGCTGCTACGACGCCATGGTCCGTCTGCAGGCGGCAGGCAAGGTGCGGTTTCTGGGCATCAGCGAGTTGTCCGAAGCCGATGGCACCCACGAAGTGCTTCGCCGGACGGTCCCGGGCGGAGCCTTCGATGTGGTGATGCTCACCTTGAACTTCCTCCTGCAGACCGCCGCGAAGGACATTCTCCCGCTCTGCCAACAGCACGATGTCGGAACGGTGGTGATGATGCCCCTCAACCAGGCCTCGAAGGAATCCGGCCTCGTGTCGGTCGCCGCGGCCCGGGAACTGGTCCGCCGGCACATCACCGCGGGCCATCTGCCAGCGATCAGCCCGTTCACCGACCCCACCCTGTTCGACTTCCTAGCCCCCTATTCGGTGCCGGAGGCCGCCCTGCGCTACGTCCTGGCCCATCCCGTCAGCAGCTGCTGCGTCGGCATGCAAAGTCCCGACCGGCTCGCCGACAACCTGCGGGCGGTGGACCCGCCCTACCTCGACGACGCCCGCCTGGAACACCTCCGCCAGCTGTTCGGCGGCATGCGGCGGCAAGTCTTCTGAGATATTTCACGGTCCCGAGCCTTGGGGCTTGCCAGCCCATTTCACCCCGTCTATTTTTCCCTCCGTGAAGCGCTGCACCTATGCCCCTGGACCGGCCTCGGATTCCACCGGGTGCAAACCTCACCAAATACTACTAGCCCTGCCCCCGGCTTTGTGACGAAACAACTCCGCCAAAATCTCAGCGAAGCCTCCCTCTTCCTACAGGAGTGGTTTCGCCAGCCCCAGCAGATCGGCTCGATTGCGCCCAGTTCGAAGAATCTCGGCCTCGCCATGGCCCGCTGGCTCTCCCCCGACCCGCGTGATTTGGTGCTGGAACTGGGACCGGGCACCGGGGCGATCACCTCCACCCTGCTGGCCCGCGGCGTGCGGCCCGACCGCCTCATCGCCATCGAGCAGTCCCCCAAGCTGGCTGAGCTGCTAGCCAAGCGCTTCCCGGAAATCCGGATCATCACGGGCGACGCCCAGGAAATGGACCAACTGCTGCACCGGCACGCCGCCGGCGCCCGCCAGGTCGGCACGGTCATCTCGAGCCTCCCGCTGCGCCAGTTCAAAGACGAGTTCACGGCCCTGCTGGCGGGCAAGATCCGCAGCCTCCTCCGGCCCGGCGGCTGCTGGGTGCAATACAGCTATCATCTGGGCAAGAGCCGCCACCGGGGCGCCGAGCAGTTCCATCTGCTCAGCGCCGACATCGTCTGGCTGAACCTGCCTCCGGCGCGCGTCAGCGTTTACCAGAACAACTGCGCCGCCTCGTAACGGGCCGCCCGGCCGCCGCCCATGCGATTTTCCCGGCGCCTACTGGTTGGTTTTTTCCTCGGCGGGCTGCTCGCACCCGCGCACGCGGCCGGCTTCCGCCTCACGGTCGCCCCAGCGGATTCCGACCGGGCCGGAGAAACCGTGACGTTCACCGTGCCCGCCGGCCTGCCCCGATCCTTCCTGCTGCGCGATGCCGCCGGGGCGACGCAGGTGATCGAGCCCGCCGACGACGGCACCGGGAGTTTCTTTGTCGCCGCCCAAAAGGCCGGGGAAACGCTGACCTACTCGCTTGAGCCCGCCGCCGGCGCGGGAACGCCCACCGCGGTCTCGGCGACCAAGGCGGGCGGACGCCTCCATCTGGCCGTCGGCGGCCGGCCGGTGTTCGACTACCAGATGGACGCCGACGCGGCGGCCCACCCCGGCATTGACGCCAAGGTGCTCCGGAGCGGCTATCTCCACCCGGTCTATTCGCCCGCCGGCCGGCTGGTCACGGACAACTATCCCTCCGACCATCCCCATCACCACGGCATCTGGACGGCATGGACGCACTCCGAATTTGAGGGTCGCCATCCGGATTTCTGGAACATGGGCAAGCCCGCCGCCGACACCACGCCGGGCGCTGTCGAATTTGTCTCCCTCGACCGCACTTGGAGCGGTCCGTTCTCCGCCGGCTTCGTGGCCCATCATCATTTTCTCGATCTCGGAGCGCCCAAACCCGTCGCCGTGCTCGACGAAAAATGGACCGTCACGCTTTACGGCACACCGGGCTTCGCGGCGCGCGTCTTCGATCTCGACCTCACCCATACCGCGTTGACCGACGACCCGCTGACCCTGCCGGCCTACCGCTACGGCGGGCTTGGGGTGCGCGGGGCGGCGGCATGGCTCGACAAGGCCAGCTTCTCCGTCCTGTCCTCGGAGGGCGTCACCACCCGCGTGCCCACCCTCGCCCGCTGGTATTATCTGGGCGGCCGGCTCGATGGCGCCACGGCCGGGATTGTCATCCTTGAGCATCCCGCAAATATTCGCGCGCCCGGCGGCCTCTGGATGAATCCCGACCAGCCGTTCTACTGCTACACCCCCGTGCAGTCGGCGGCCTTCCAGATCACGCGGACACAGCCCTACGCCGCGCGGTTCCGTTTCCTGACGCTGGACGGCCCGCCCGACGCGAAATTTCTCGAGGCCTGCTGGCAGGGTTACGCCCACCCGGGGGCCGCAACGGTCACCGGACCCTGAGCCCGCATGGAAGCCGCCCCCGCTGCCGGATCAAAACGCGGCCTCGTGCTGCTGGCCGCCTGCCTCGGCTGGATGTTCGACGGCCTGGAGATGGGGCTGTTCCCGCTCGTGGCCCGGCCCGCCCTGCAACAAATGCAGCCCGCCGCCGGGGCCGGCGGCGAAGCCTTTGTCGGTCACTGGATGGGCGTCATCACCGCGCTGTTTTTGCTCGGGGCCGCCGCGGGCGGCGTGCTTTTCGGCTGGCTGGGTGACCGGATCGGCCGCGTGCGGGCGCTCACGGCCAGCATCCTCACCTACTCGCTGTTCACCGGGATGGTCTACTTCGTCCAGACTCCCGCCCAGCTGGGAGCCCTGCGCTTTCTGGCTGCTCTGGGCATGGGCGGGGAATGGGCGCTCGGCGTGGCCCTCGTGATGGAAAGCTGGCCGGAGGGCCGCCGGCCGCAGCTCGCCGGCCTGATTGGCGCGGCGGGCAACGCCGGATTCCTCCTCATGGCCCTGGTGGGGCTCGCGTTTTCCGTTACCCAGGCCTCCTGGCGTTGGGTCGCGCTCGTCGGTGCCGCTCCCGCCTTGCTCACGTTTTTCATCCGGATGTCCGTCCCCGAGTCCGAACGCTGGCGCCAGGCGATCGCACCGGCGCGCGGCCGGCCGCTGCGCGAGGTGCTCCGTCCGCCGCTTCTGCGGCTCACGCTGCTCGCGACCGCCCTGTCGGCCGTCGTGCTCATCGGAACCTGGGCCCTGGTCCAGTGGCTGCCGCTCTGGGCCGACCAGTTGACTCATGGAACACTGCCCGGTGCCAAGGCCTGGACCCAGGCGCTGTCCGCCCTAGGCGCGGTGCTCGGCTCCCTTGCCGGCGCCTGGCTTGGGGATCGTCTTGGCCGGCGGCCGGCCTATGCTCTGCTCTGCCTCGGTTCGCTCGCCGCCTGCCTCGCCCTCTTCCGCGGGATCAGCGCCTTCGGCCCGTCGTTTCTGGCCCTCACGTTTCTCGTCGGCGGGGTCACGGCGGCTTTCTACGGCTGGCTGCCGCTCTACCTGCCCGAGCTGTTTCCCACCCGCGTGCGCGCGACCGCGCAAGGCCTGGCCTACAATGGGGGCCGCGTGCTCGCCGCCGCGGGCGCCTGGCAGATGGGTGCGCTGATGAAGTATTTTGACGGCAACTACGCCCGGGCGGCGACCGTGGTCGCCCTGGTCTATGCCGCCGGTCTCGTGGTCATCTGGTTCGCGCCCGAAACCCGGAATCGGCCCCTGCCCGAGTGATCTCTCGCCCCCCCGACTTGGCGCCCGGGCCCGCACGAACATGTCAACTATTGGTTGACATGTTCGTGGGTGGCCTGCGGACCACGCCCGGAGCCTGCACCCGAGGCCGGTTGTACACCTGCCGGCGGTTCTCCGGTCGACAATGTCATCTGCCCATGAGCGCAACCGCCGCGGTCGGCCCGACGGACCACCTTCCAAATCCCGGCTCGCCTTCCCCAACCCGGGTTTCTAATTTTTCCATCCTTCCCCATGAAAAAGACCCTCGTTTGTCTCTTCCTCGCATTGCTGTGTTCGGCCCTGCCGGCCGGGGCCGCCGCCGCCAAGATCAAGATCGGCTACCTCGTCAAGCAGCCCGAGGAACCTTGGTTCCAGTTTGAATGGAAGGGCGCCACCAAGGCCGCCGCCGCCAACGGTTTCGAGCTCATCAAGCTCGGTGTGCCCGACGGCGAAAAGGTCCTGAACGCCCTCGATAGCCTCGCGGCCAACGGTGCGCAGGGCTTCGTCATCTGCACCCCCGACGTTCGCCTCGGGCCCGCCATCATGAACAAGGCGAAGCAGAACAATCTCAAGGTCATCACCGTGGACGACCAGTTCGTCGGCTCCAACGGCCAATTCATGACCGATGTCCGCTACCTCGGCATGTCGGCGACGAAGATCGGTCAGGCCTCCGGCGCCGCCCTCGCGGCCGAGATGAAGAAGCGCAACTGGACCGCCGCCGACACCGGGGTCTGCCTCATCACGTTCGAGGAGCTCAACACGGCGTTTGAGCGCACCGAGGGCATCCTCACCGCGCTCAAGGCCGCCGGCGTCCCCGCCAACCGCATCTTCAAGGCCCCCCAGAAGACCACCGACATCCCGGGCAGCCTGGATGCCGCCAGTGTTCTCCTCACCCAGCAACCCGGCATCAAGCACTGGCTGATCGGCGGCATGAACGACAACGCCGTGCTCGGAGCGGTGCGCGCGATGGAGGGCCGCGGCTTTGGCGCGGGCAACGTCATCGGCATCGGCATCAACGGCACCGACTGCATCGATGAGCTGCGTAAACCGAAGCCGACGGGTTTCTTCGGCTCGATGCTGGTCTCGGCCCCGCAGGAGGGCTACAAAACCGCCGAAATGCTCTATCACTGGATCAAGGACGGCGCGGAACCGCCCGCCGACACCCGCACCGTGGGCATTTTCATCACCCGCGAAAATTTTGAGCAGGTGCTCAAGCAGGAAGGCATCACCGAGTAGGCGACGATCTCTCCCGCCACCCGTCCGCCTGTGCTGTCCACCGACTACTCCCATGTGGGGAACTTCACCGGCTACATGGGGCGGGTCTTCGCCCTCGTGGTGGCGGGGCCGCCGGCCCAGCGGGTGCTCGACCTGCCGGCCGGCAACGGTCTGCTCAGCGAACGGCTGCGCGCCGCCGGGCATGACGCCGTTTGCGCCGACATCAACCGCGCGCGGCCCGACTACGTTTACGCCGACCTGAATGCCCGGCTGCCGTTTGCCGACGGCGAATTTGACACCATTCTCTGCCTTGAGGGGCTCGAGCATGTGCTGGATCCCCAGGCGCTGATCGGCGAGCTCACCCGCATCACGCGGCCGGGCGGCCGGATCATCCTTTCGACGCCCAACATCCAAAACGTGTATTCCCGGCTCCAGTTTCTGTGCACGGGCTTTTACTACCAGTACGGCCCGTGGCTGTGCCGCCAGCTCAAACCCGGCGAGGTACTCGACCGGGGGCACATCGCGCCGATGACTTATCTCCAGTTGCGGTATCACTTCCGGCTGCACGGCGCCCGGATCGAAAGGGTCGATGGCGACAAGTGGAAACGCAAGGTTCTCCTGCCACTGCTGCTCCCCTTCGTCCTGTGGGGCCGGATCTGGACACGACTCATCATGCGCCGCGAACCGGATGCCGACCCCCAGGAATGCCAGGAGGTCTACGCCCACATGTGGTCGCGTCCGCTGCTCTTCAGCCGTTCACTGATCCTCGTCGCCCGGAAACTTCCCGGCTGAGCCGACGGCACGCCTGGCGCGGTGAGGCGGCCGGCCGGAAACAGGCCTCCACCGGGCCACGCAGGGTTTGCCAACCCCGGCTTCCTGCCGCCACGCTGCCCGGATGGAGGATGTCCTGCATGTCACGCTTTTCACCGTCGCGGTCGCGACGCTGAGCACGCTGCTCATCCTCCCTGGCGGTCTCGCGCTCGGCTGGCTGCTGGCGCGCCGGCAGTGGCCAGGCAAGGCGCTCGTCGAAACCCTTGTCGCCCTGCCCCTGGTCATCCCGCCGGTCGCCACCGGGCTGATCCTGCTGAAACTGTTCGGGCGGCGCGGCGTGCTCGGCCGGTTTTTTGAACAGACGCTCGGCATCGAGATCGTGTTCACCTGGAAGGCCGTCGTGCTTGCCACCGCCGTCATGTCGTTTCCGCTGCTGGTGCGCACCGCGCGCGTCGCCTTCGAGGAGGTCAATCCGCGGCTGGAGCAGGTCGCGCGCACGCTGGGCGCCGGTCCCTGGCGCGTGTTTCTCACCATCACGCTGCCGCTGGCCCGGCGCGGGCTGCTCGCCGGTTGTGTCCTCGCGTTCGCACGTGCGTTGGGTGAATTCGGCGCGACCATCATGGTCGCCGGTTACATCCCCGGCCAGACCGGCACGCTCTCGCTCGGCATCTACCACCTGGTCCAGCTCGGACAGGACGGCCCGGCGTTCGTCCTGCTGGCGATCTCCGTCACCATCGCGTTCGCCGCGGTCTGGCTGAGCGAGCGGCTGGTGCGGAGGCGCCACGCATGAGCCTGGTTTTCCAAAACGTGCAGCTGCACGCGGGTTCCTTCGGGTTTGAGCTCAATGCCGAGCTGGGGGCCCGGGCCACCGGCGTCTTTGGTCCGTCCGGCGCCGGCAAGACCACTCTGCTCGAGATCGTCGCCGGTCTGCGCCGGCCCGACGCCGGCACCGTGCGGCTTGGCGACACGGTCCTCACCGACGTGGCACGCGGCGTGCATCTGCCGCCCGAGCAGCGGCGCATCGGATACGTGCCGCAGGACGGCGCGCTGTTCCCCCATCTGGACGTCGCGCACAATTTGCGCTACGGCCGGCGCCATCCGCCCGCGGCCGACGCACCCGTCTCGTTCGACCAGGTCTGCGCGGTGCTCGACCTCACGGGACTCACCGGGCGGCGGATCGATGGGCTTTCCGGCGGCGAGCGCCAGCGCGTGGCACTCGGCCGGGCCCTGCTCGCCGCTCCGCGGCTGCTGCTGCTCGACGAACCGCTTGCGAGCCTCGATGCCGAACGCAAAGCAACGATTCTGCCCTACCTGCAGCGCGTCCGGGAGGAGTTCGGCGTGCCTCTGCTCTATGTGAGCCACATTCCGGGGGAGCTGCTCACCCTTTGCGACGACCTGTTGGTGTTCGCCGCCGGCCGGCTCAGCGTCCGGGGCGCCCCCGCCAGCCTGTTCGAGGAGACCACCGAGCCCCACTTCCGCCTGCGCGGCGACGCCGGAAGCGGGGCGACGCAATAGAAAACCAAATGCATGCCCCCCCCCCGCGGATCACGCGGATGAACGCAGATGATATAGACCCGCCTTAGCCTTGCGCAGAGCAAAGCCGGCCGTTGATTCCACCGACGCGACAGACGAGCAAATCTCCATGAACGATTGTTCCCGAACGGCCAGTTAGGCGCTGAAGCTGCAGATCGGCGAATCAAGCTCGATCGTCCGACTGTAGGCCAGGTCGCTGACCTGGCTTCGTTTCTCGGAGCCAGCTCAACGAGCTGGCGTGCAAAAACCCGGCCAATGCGGTGGTTAAAATTTCGCCATCCGCGCCCATCCGCGGGATTCGCGGGAGAATCTGCTTCCTTCAGGCTATAGCCGCCGGCCGCTGTCGGACCGTCAGCAATTCGCAGCGGTTGGCGCGCCGGGCGACAGGATCGTACTCCACCACCACGCCGGAGAGTCGCACGTCGGCCTCCGCCACCTCGAATTTCCGCGGCATGCCGTCGAGAAACCGCGCCAGCACCGGCTGCACCGCCCGGCCCAGCACGCTGGCATACGGCCCGGTCATTCCGGCGTCGCAGAGAAACGCCGTGCCCTGCGGCAGCACGGCGGCGTCCGCCGTGGGCACATGCGTGTGCGTGCCCACGACCGCCACCGCCCGCCCGTCAAGGTGCCAGCCCATCGCCTGCTTTTCACTCGTCGCCTCGGCGTGGATTTCCACGAAGAACCCATCCGCCGCTCCCGCGAGCCGCGTCAGCATCGCCGCCGAGGTGAGAAACGGGCAGTCGGACTTGAGGTTGAGATACTGCCGGCCGAGCACCGTGAAGACCGCGAGCCGGAAGCCTTTCACGTCCACGATGACATGATCGCGGCCCGGACACACCACGGGCAGGTTGGCGGGTCGGCAGACGCGGTCAAAGCCGCCAATCTCCGTCTCCCAGCCGCGCTGGTCCCAGACATGGTCGCCGAGGGTGATGACATCGACCCCCGCCCCGAGGATAGCCCGGGCGATGGACGCGTTGATGCCCGATCCGGCGGCGGCGTTCTCGGCGTTGGCGATGACGGCGTCGAGCCCGAGCTCGGCCCGCAGCCGCGGCACCTCCGTCACCACGATGTCCCGGCCCGGCCGGCCGACGATGTCGCCAATGAAAAGAAGCTTGAGCATCCCGTCAGGCTGCGCCGGTCGGAGGGCGTCTGCCAACCGAAAAGGCGCCAGTCCGCCGCGCCCCGGTCAGGCCGGCACAACCAGGTTGGCCGCGGCGAGACGGCCGATCTCGCCGAGCATGGTCCACCGCAGGTCCGCCGGCACGTCAGCCACTTCCCAGCCGTTCCTGGCCACCTGCGCGAGCTCGGCGCGTGTGAAGCTGAGTTCGGCGGCCAGCGTCGCGTATTCCTCGGTGAGGGTGTTGCCGAAACAGAGCGGATCGTCGGTGCTCACCGTGCAGCGGACGCCCGCCTGCATCAGCCGCCGCAGCGGGTGATCCGCCATCGATGGCACCACCTGCAGACCCATGTTGCTGATCGGGCAGACGTCAAAGGTCACCCCGCGCTCCACGGCCAGGCGTACGACCGCCGGATCCTCGATCGCGCGCACACCGTGCTGGATGCGGGTCACGCCCAGCACCTCGATGGCTTCGCGCACGCGGTGCGGCCCGTCAAACTCGCCCGCGTGGCATTTGAGAATCTTCCCCGCCGTCCGTAGTCGGGACCAAACCTCCGCCGTCCCGGGTTCCGTCGGCATCACCTCGAAGCCGTGCAGGTCGACGCCCGCCAGTCCCTCCCAGTTCGCCAGATCGTCGATGACCGGGCGCAGGTCACCCGCGAGGTCGCTGCGCAGCATCCCGGCAAAGATCCGCACCTCCAGGCCCGCTGGCACCGCCGCCCGGATGGCCGCAATGATCTCCCGCCCGGGCACCCCGATAAACTTCGAGACCGGCAGGTGAAAGCTCGTCTCCACGTAACGCACGTTCTGCGCAAGATGGCCGGCAAACATCACCTTCGTCGCCTCGTAATAACGCTCCGCCGAGGTGAACCAGGGCAGCGCCGCATCGAGCAGAATGTGTTCGAATTCGGGAAACGTTGCGTACCGGTAGCTGCGCCGGCGGAACGGCGGATCCGCCGGAAACTGCTCCGGCCGCCACGCCGTCAGCAACCCGTACGGCAGCGCGCCCTCGACGTGAAGATGCGTCTCGGTCTTCGGCAACGCCTGGATGAAATCGGCCAGCGTGGAATCGGTGGCGGGCATAATCGAAGCATGTAGCGAAAGGCCGGCATGAAAAACAAATTCTCATCCCACCGGCTGCGTCCGAAGTTATGTCGGGGCGGCGTTCGCCTCTGCCTAGCCGAACCGGGCGTCCGCCAGGAACGCTCCTACGCTCTGGCCGCCGTCACATACTGGCCGATGATGCCGTCGAAACTACCGTTGGTGAAGAATGCCACGACCCGCGGCGGTCCACCGGCCGGAGGGGGCAGCGTCGACGCGCGCAGTTGGGCCAGCAGCGCGGCGTTGCCCGCAAACCACCGGGCGGTCACGCCCTGCGTCTCCAGCTGCTGGGCGACCGCCTTGGGGTCAAAGCGCTCCTCGTCCTTCAGCTTTTCGGCCCGGCTGACGGCCCCGAGATAAACCTCGTCAGCCAACCCGAGCGCCCGCAGGAATCCGGCCTGCAGCGCCTTGGTCCGCGCCGTGTTGCTCCGCGGTTCGAACACCGCCGTGAGCGTCGCTCCGGGAAACCGCGCCCGGAATGAGTGCAGCGTCTCGGCCAGCGCCGTCGGGTGGTGCCCGAAGTCCTCGATCACGGTGAGCGCCGGCGTCGCCAGCAGGATTTCCTGGCGGCGCTTGACACCGCGAAACACCGCGAGGGCGTCGAGCCTCAGCCCCGTCGGATCGGCCGCTGTAGCCGGGGTCGCTGACCCCGGTGATTTGTCACCCATTGGGTTACAAACCGCTTTGGGCGGAGTGGCCGGGGTGAGTGGGGTGGAGCGCGTTGACCC
>CAIQQB010000047.1 GCA_903873805.1 uncultured Opitutia bacterium
CTGACACCACTTTCCAAGGGGCTCCAATCCCCAAAAGCCGGCCATAATGGGCGGCGACCGTCTCCTCGTTCTTGGTTGTCTTCACCTCCCCAGCCTGCTTGGTTTTCCTCAGCCTAAGCCACTAAAAAACCGGAAGAACCTAGATATTCCCTGCGGGGTCCACTGCTATGCCCTGGGGACGATTAAACCGGGCGGCGCTTCCCGTGCCATTCGCGGTTCCACTGTTGCCCGCGCTGCCGGCGATTGTTGTCACGACCCCGCCCGGCGTGATCTTCCTGATCGTGTGGTTGTTCGTGTCTGTAACATAGACATTGCCCAAATGGTCCAAGGCAACGCCTCCGGGTTGGGCAAAACCTGCGGCCGTCCCCGTGCCGTCTGCAGAATTGGAAACGGTTGACCCGCCGGCAAATGTTGTGATCAAGTATGGCGTGGCGTAATTGCTCTGCGCCCGGAGCCCCACCCCGGCCAACCCTAGCATTACGGCCACGCCAGCCAGCCAGGCGAACCGGCATCCGAGAACTGTCGCGGGGGGCACAACCTTCGCCGGGGAATGCGATGCAAGCAGGAGGGCAAACGGCCTGACATTCATGATTTGATCGAAGCAGATTCTGATCGGGGTCGCAAAGGAAAAGCGGCATCCGTGCCGGCACCAAACCGGGTTTTCCCTGCGTGGCCAAGACTTGGCACCGAAACCGCCAGACTAGCTATGTCCACCCACGCCTAGCCGCGCGACCGGTAATGCCGTTGCACATTTCGCCGGGGGCTGTTGTCTCGCGCCAACTGGGAACACGCATGACCGACCTTCCGCTTCAACCGTCCGAGCAGCCTGCGCGCGAGCCTGTCTTCCAGGTGCGCGGGCTCGCCAAGGTCTATGGCGCCGGCGAGGCCGCCGTCACCGCGCTCGCCGGGGTCGACCTCGACTTCCAGCCGGGCGAGCTGATCGTCTTGCTCGGCGCCTCCGGCAGCGGCAAATCCACCCTGCTGAACATCCTCGGCGGTCTCGACCTGCCGACTGAGGGCTCGGTGCGCTACCAGGGCTGGGATCTCGGCGGGGCCGGCGAAGCCGACCTCACCCGCTACCGCCGCGACTGCGTCGGCTTCGTCTTCCAGTTCTACAACCTGATCCCCAGCCTGACGGCCCGGGAAAACGTCGCCCTCATCACCGAGCTCGCGTCCGCGCCCATGCCGCCGGAGGAGGCGCTGGGCCATGTCGGCCTCGCCGCCCGGCTGGATCATTTCCCCGCCCAGCTTTCCGGCGGCGAACAGCAGCGGGTCGCCATCGCCCGGGCCATCGCCAAGCGCCCGCAGGTGCTGCTCTGCGACGAACCCACCGGCGCGCTCGATGTGCGGACCGGCATCACCGTCCTCGAGGCCATCGGCCGCCTGAACCGCGAGCTCGGCACCCTCACGGTCATCATCACCCACAACGCCACCATCGCGGCCATGGCCGACCGGGTCTTCACCCTGTCCGACGGCCGGATTACCGGGCGGCAGACCAACGCGCGGCGCGCCCCGGTGGCCGACCTCGCCTGGTAGGCCCATGAGCCGCCTCGACCTCAAGCTGCTGCGCGACTTGCGGGCCCTGAAGTCCCAGGCCCTGGCGGTCGCGCTGGTCATGGCCTGCGGCCTCGCCATGATGATCATGGCCCGCAGCCTGATCCTGTCCCTCGAGACCGCCCGCGACACCTACTACCGCGAGTGCCGCTTTGCCCAGGTTTTCGCCAACCTCAAGCGCGCGCCCAACGCCGTGACCGACCAGCTCGCCGCCATCCCCGGCGTCGGCGCAGTCGAGACCAGCATCGCCATTTCGGTCACCCTCGACCTGCCCGACATGGAGGCTCCGGCCATGGGCCAGATCAATTCGCTGCCCGAGCAGGGCGAGCTGCAGCTCAACCGCCTCCACCTGCGCCGCGGCCGGCTGATCAGGGGGCCCGACGCCCGCGGCGAGGTTCTCGTCAGTGAGGCGTTTGCCGAAGCCCACCATCTGCAGCCGGGCGATTCGCTCGCGGCTGTGCTGAACGGCCGGAAGCAGAGTTTCCGGATCGCGGGCACGGTGCTGGCCCCGCAGTATGTCTTTGAGGCGATGCCCGGCGTCGCCCTGCCCGACCACCGTTCCTTTGGCGTGATTTGGATGCCGTATCGCGAACTGGCGAACGCGCTCAACCTTTATGGCGCCTTCAACCAGGTCGACCTCACCCTCGCGCCCGGCGCGTCCGAGTCAGGCGTGATTTCCGCGATCAACAATCTGCTCGCCCTCTATGGCATTCGCACCGCCTACGGCCGGCAGAACCACGCGTCCGACAGCCGCCTGCGCGACGAGCTGCGCACGTTGCAAGTCCTCGCGATCGGCTTCCCCGTCGTTTTTCTGAGCGTCGCAGCCTTCATGGTGGGCGCGGTCATGAACCGGCAGATCACCCTGCAGCGCGACCAGATCGCCATCCTCAAGGCCTTTGGTTTTTCCAACGGGCGCATCGGCCGGCACTATCTCAAGTTCGCCCTCGTGATCGTCGTGCTGGGCACCGCCACGGGCACCGCCGGGGGCATCGTGCTGGGCCACCGGCTGGTCGAGATGTACCACTTGTTCTTCCGCTTCCCCGATCTGCCGTTTCTCCTCGACACCCGGGCCGTCCTGCTCGCCGGTGCAGCCAGCGCCGCCGCCGCCCTGATCGGGGTCTGGGGCTCCGTCCGCACCGCCATGCGCCTGGCCCCGGCCCAGGCCATGCGCCCCGAGCCGCCCGCCTCGTTCCGGCCATCCCCGCTCGAACGCACCGCCCTCGGCCCCCACCTGCCGGCCACCCTACGCATCTGCCTGCGCAACCTCAGCCGCCGCCCCTGGCGCGCCGTTTTCACCTGCCTCGCGCTCGCGCTCGCCACCGGCATTCTCATCGTCCCCAACACGCTCAGCGATGGCATCAGCTACGTGCTCAATTTCCAGTGGGACATCCTCCAGCGGAACACCGTTATCGTCGCGCTCGCCGAGCCGGCCGCGCCCCGCGCCCTCCACGATCTGGGCAACCTGCCCGGAGTCACCCTCGCCGAACCCTACCGGTCCAGCCAGGTCGAGTTCACCTCCGGCAGCCACCGGCGTCTGATCAACGTCATCGGTTTCCGCCCCGAATCCACCCTCAACCGCCTGCTCGACGCCCAGGGTCACCTGCTCACCCTGCCGCCCCATGGCCTCGTGGTCTCGGCCAAGCTGGCCGAGGTGCTCGGCGTGCGGCCGGGCGAAAAAGTCCTCCTCCATTTCCGCGAGGGCACCTGCCAGGAGGTGGCCGTCCCCATCGCCCTGCTGTCGGAGGATTTCGCCGGCGTCGTCGCCTATCTCGACCTCGACGAACTCAACCGCCTCATCGGCGAGGGCGACCGCATCAGCGGCGCCCACCTGGTGGTCTCCGGCGGCCAGTGGCGCGAATTCCTCCGCACGCTCAAGGACCTGCCGGCCGCCCGCGGCGTGGTGATCAAGGACGCCATGCGCGATAGCTTTCGCGACACCACCGCGCAGACGATCGGGTTGCTGCGCACCATTTATCTCATCTTCGCCACCGTCGTCGCCTTCAGCATCGTCTACAACAGCGCCCGCATCGCCCTCTCCGAGCGCCAGCGCGAGCTGGCCACCCTCCGCGTGCTCGGCTTCACCCGCCGCGAGGTTGCGGGTATTCTGGTCGGCGAACTCGCCCTGCTCACCGTGGCCGCCCTGCCGCTCGGCCTCCTGCTCGGCACCGGCTTCGCCGCCGGCCTCATCTATAACCTGACCACCGAGTACATCCGCCTGCCGCTGATCATCACCGCTTCCAACCTCGCCTACGCCGTCCTGGTGGTCGCCCTCGCTTCCCTCGTTTCCGGGGCGTTCTCCTGCCGGCATCTCAACCGGCTCGACCTGGTCGGCGCGCTCAAGGCCGCCGAATGAGCCCCCGCCCTGATCTTGCCGCCCACCCCGCCTTCCGCTTCTCTCGTCCCATGAGCCTCCGCCTCCCGCGTTTCCACCGCGGCGCCTCCCGCCGATGAATCCTCCCTTCGCCGCCAAGCCCGCCCCACCCACCGGAATTCGTTTCTGGCTGCGCTGGCTGCCCTGGCTGGGCGGTCTCGTGCTCGCCGGACTGATCGTTCTCGGCCTGCTCCCCAAGCCGCTGCCCGTGGAGCTCGCCTCCGTGGTGCGGGCTCCGCTGGTCGAATCCGTCGGCGACCAGGGCCGGACCCGGGTCAAACACCGCTACGTAATTTCCAGCCCGGTCGCCGGTCAGCTCAAACGCATCGACTGGAAGGCCGGCGCCGTCGTCGAAGCCGGCCAAACGGTCATCGCCGAGCTCGAAAGCGCCCCGTCCGACCTGCTCGACGCCAGCAGCCGGGCCCAGGCCGAGGCCCGCGTGCACGGTGCCGAAGCCACCGGCCGGATGGCCGGCGCCCATCTCGCGTCCGCCCAGGCCGCCGCCGCCCAGGCCCGGACCGATCAGGAGCGGATGGACAATCTCTGGGCCCAGCACGCCGTCTCCCAACAGGACCATGACCAGGCGCTCCTCCGCGCCCGCACCGCCGCCGAGGAGGCGCGCGCCGCCGAGTTCTCCGTCCAGGTCGCCGACTACGAGTTCGCCCAGGCCCGGGCCCTGCTGCAGCGCGGCGCCTCCGGCCCGAATCCCGGCGAACCGATTGTCATCACCTCGCCCGTCAGCGGCCGCATCCTCCGCGTGCTGCAGGAAAGCGCCCGCCCCGTCCCGGGCGGCTTCCCGCTAGTCGAGGTGGGCGACCCGACCGACCTCGAGGTGGAAATCGAACTGCTCTCCCGCGACGGCGCCCGCGTCCAGCCGGGCGCACGCGCGTGGCTGGAACAATGGGGCGGCTCGGCCCCGCTCGCGGCGCGGGTCCGTCTCGTCGAGCCCTCCGCGTTCACCAAGGTCTCCGCCCTCGGCGTCGAGGAACAGCGGGTCTACGTCATTGCCGACCTTATCGATCCGCCGGAGAAACGCCCCGCGCTCGGCGACGCCTTTCGGGTCGAGGGTCGCGTCGTGGTCTGGGAGGGCGCCTCGGTGCTCCAGGTGCCGGCGGGCGCGCTCTTCCAGCGGGGCGATCTCTGGCAGACCTTTGTGGTCGACCATGGCGTCGCCCGGCTGCGCACTGTCGTCCCCGGCCATCGCAGCGGGCTCGCCACCGAAATCGTTTCCGGTCTGCAGGAACACGACCAGGTCATCGTCTACCCGGGCGACCAGATCGCCGACCAGGTCCGGGTCCGCCCGCTGGTGCTCACCGCCCGCTGACCCGCCGCCCCTCGGCGCTTGACCCGGGCCGGGCTCTGGTTCCATTGAACAATATCCACCTGGCTCACGCCGGTGTCTTCCGTTTTTCCACCCTATGAATTCCGGCCGCCTCCTCAGTTTCTTCAGCGGCATCCTGGTCTCGGCTGCCGTGGCCTGGTGGTTCTGGCCCGCCCCTTATATACCGCCGCCCGTGCCGGCCAATTCCCAGCGGATTCGCGCCGTCCCACCCACCCTGCCCAAACCGCGGATCCAACCGCCATCCGACGTCGCGCCCGTCCTCATGGCCGACGGCGGCGCCGATCCGCAGGCCGACCTCGCCACCGCCATCCCCGATCTCATCCGACTGGTGCGAGCCGGCGATTATCTCGCCATGGAACAGCGCTACCTGCCGCCCCAGAAATTCGCCCGTCTTTCGGACGGGGAAAAGGCGCTGATGTTGGAGGAAATGCACAGCCCCCGGATGCAGGAAAAGATGCAGAATTCGCTCCAGGCACTGGAATCCATCCAGGGTTCGACCCCGGTCTTCAATGACACGGGAGAAATCGCCACCTTCACCCCGATCGCCCTGCCGGGGACACCGGCGAAGATGACGTTCATCCGTTTGAACGGTCTCTGGTATCTCGGCGACTGACGCCCCGCCTGCCGCGGATGAAGCCGCGCGCATTATATCATGTAGGCGGGGTGCCATCACCCCGCCGCTTGGGCCTCTGCCAATCGTTCTCGTTCTCCTACTCATTCTCGTTCTCACCTCTGGATCCTCGGATTTCGATCCCGAGAACGAGTAAGAGAACGAGACCGGGTATGATTGGCAGTGACAGAGGATTGCAAAATGTAGGCGGGGTGCCCTCACCCCGCTTTTCAGACTGTATCCAGCTCGCGATCCACTCGAGTCCGACCCGCGGCAAAAGATTGCATTCCCCCCCATGAATGCCGTTCAATTTCCCTCCCTATGACCCGAGTCCTCCTCACCACCACCTCGTTTCAAGACACTCCCGGCGGGCACCATCAACTCCTGGCCGACACCGGCTGGGAAATCATCCGCGCTCGCGGTCCGCTCAACGAGGCCGACACCCTCAAGCTCGTCGGCGACATCGACGGCTATATCTGCGGCGATGACCTGATCACCCGCAAGGTGCTGGAGAAGGCCCTCCCCCGCCTCAAGGTCATCAGCAAGTATGGCATCGGGGTCGACAAGATCGACGTGAAGTCCTGCACCGAGTTCGGCATCCCGCTGCTCTTCACCCCCGGCGTCAACCACACCACGGTCGCCGAGCACACGTTCCTGCTCCTGCTCGCCATGGAGAAGAACTTCTTCTACCACACCGACTCCACCCGCGCCAATACGTGGAAGCGCAAGACCGGCCACGAACTGCTCGAGAAGACCATCGGCATCCTTGGCCTCGGCCGCATCGGCAAGGAGGTCGCCATCCGGGCCCGCGCCTTCGGCATGAACGTCATCGCGTTCGATGTCTACTGGGACGAGAAGTTTGCCGCCGCCCACCAGGTGAAACGCGCCGCCAACCTCGACGAGCTCTACGCCGCCTCCGACTACCTCTCCCTCCACACCAATCTCACGCCGGAAACCCGCGACATGATCAGCGCCAAGTCGTTTCCGAAGATGAAAAAGGGCGTCCTCATCCTCAATTGTGCCCGCGGCGAGATCGTGAACACCGCCGACATGGTCGAGGCTCTCAAGTCCGGCCAGGTGGGCGGCTACGGCACCGATGTGCTCGACTCCGAGCCCCCCACTCCCGACCACCCGCTGCTCAAGCTCCCCAACGTCGTCTGCACGCCGCACATCGGCTCGCGCACCTACGAGAGCGTCGTCCGGCAGGCCACCGCCGCCGTGAAGAACCTCATCCTCGCCATGCACGGCGAAAAACCCTTCGCCCAGATCAACCCCGAGGTCCCGGTGCGCAAGGTTGTGTGAACCTTGCAGTAGCGAGTGGTGAGTAGCGGGCAGCGAGCATTTCAGCCCTGAACTTTACCGCCCCCTCTACGCACTACCCGTTACTCGCTACTTACCTCTCCGCTACTCACTCCTCGCTACCCGCTACTCACTACTTCTTTCACCATGGAAATCTTCCACGTCGTCCCTGAAGAACAGCATAACGCCCTCGTCGCCGCCGCCTACAAGAAACGCGGCTACTCGTCCGCCGAGGCCGTCGCCGGCGCGCGCTTCTGCGCCGATGCCACCCGCCACGGCATCCGCACCCACAACGGTCTCAAGGCCCTCCACCTCGACCACCTCTTCGGCTCCGGCGCCGGCGGCTGCGTCCCCAAGGCCAAGATCGAGAAGGTCAAGACCCGCTTCCGCGGCGCCCAGGTTTGGAACGCCAACCGCAAGCTCGGCCAGGCCACCGCCTACGCCGCCATGGAGGCGGCGATCAAGATGGCCGACCGCAACGGCATCGGCATGGTCTCCGTCGACAATGCCTTCCACTACCTCTGGGGCGGCGGCTACGTGATGGATGCCGCCAAGCGCGGCTACATCGCCTACACCAACTGCACCGCGGCCCTCGCCGAGGTCGTGCCCTTCGGCGGCAAGTTCCCCACCCTCGGCACCAACCCGCACTCCTGGGGCTTCCCCACCACGGGCGCCATCGGCTACCCGATCGTGATCGACTGGGCCACCTCCGTCGTCGCCATGGGCCGCGTCCAGCAGCTCGCGCGCGAGGGTAAGTCGCTCCCGCCCGGCGCCGCCGTCGACGTCAACGGCACGCCCACCACCGACCCGGCGCAGGCGAAATACCTCCTGCCGTTCGGCGCCCACAAGGGCTACGGACTTTCGCTCATGAACGAGATCGTCGGCGCCTTCATCGGCGGCTCCCTCCCCACCTTGCGCAATCGCTGGGACCAGCAGCCCGACGAAAAACACACCTGCGCGTTCTTCTTCCAGGTGTGGCACCCCGATGCGATGAACGCGGGCGCCTTCGCCAAGGGCCGCAACCAGACCGAAAACGTCAAGGCCGTCCTCGGCGACATCCTCGGCCATGGCAACGAGGGCTGCATGCTCCCCGGCCAGCTCGAGGCCGAGGCCGCCGCCCGCTCCGCCAAGAATGGCGGCCTCCTCTTCACCGAGGCCGAGATCAACGCCTTCAACGAGGTCGCCGCCGAGTGCCGCAAGGCCCGCTGGAAACTCGCCGACTTCAAGGTCGCCGAATAACCAGACCGTTTTCAACACGGAGGACACGAAGATCACGGAGGAATTTCTCCGTGCCCTCTGCGCCCTCCGTGTTAAAAAAACCTGCCTTTCCAACACTTTTTTCACCATGAGCCTCACCATCAAACCCGCCTCCTCCTGCCGTTTTGACCAAATCTCGCTCGGCGAAGTCATGCTCCGCCTCGACCCCGGCGAGACCCGCGTGCGCACCGCCCGCCACTTCACCGCGTGGGAGGGCGGCGGCGAATACAACACGTCCCGCGGCCTCCGCAAATGCTTCAACCTGCGCACCGCCGTGTGCACCGCCTTCGTCGACAACGAGGTCGGCCACCTCATCGAGGACTTCATCATGCAGGGCGGCGTCGCCACCGACTTCATCAAGTGGCGCGAGGACGACGGCATCGGCCGCACCGTCCGCAACGGCCTCAACTTCACCGAGCGCGGCTTCGGCATCCGCGGCGCCGTCGGGGTGCCCGACCGCGGCAACACCGCCGCCTCGCAGCTCAAGCCCGGCGACTTCGACTGGGAGGACATCTTCGGCCGCCAGGGCGTGCGCTGGTTCCACACCGGGGGCATCTTCGCCGCCCTCTCCGCCACCACCGCCGAGCTCACCGTCGAGGCCGTCAAGGCCGCCAAGAAACACGGCACCATCGTCAGCTACGACCTCAACTACCGCCCGTCGCTCTGGAAGACCATCGGCGGCCTCAAAAAGGCCCAGGAGGTCAACCGCGAGATCGCCAAAAATGTCGACGTCATGATCGGCAACGAGGAGGACTTCACCGCCTCCCTCGGCTTCGAGGTCAAGGGCGCCGACGAGAACATCAGCCACATCGAGACCGACGCCTTCAAGGCGATGATCCGCACCGCCGTGGCCGAGTTCCCCAACTTCAAGGTCGCCGCCACCACCCTCCGCAAGGTTATCACCGCCACCAAGAATGACTGGGGCGCCATCTGCTACCATGACGGCAAGTTCTACGACAGCCGCGCCTATCCCGGCCTCGAGATCCTCGACCGCGTCGGCGGCGGCGACAGCTTCGCCAGCGGCCTGTCGTTCGGCTTCCTCTCCAAGAACGACCCGCAGCTCGCCGTCGACTACGGCGCGGCCCACGGCGCGTTCGCCTCGACCACCCCCGGCGACACCTCGATGGCGACGCAGAAGGAAGTGGAGAAGCTCATGAAAGGCGGCGGCGCCCGCGTCGTGCGCTGAGGATTTCCAGGCGGGGCGCGTGGTCCCCACGCGCCGTGTTCTCATCCGCACTTCCCGGGGAGCGCCTGCGTCCCGCAGGCCGTCCCCGGCGTCCCGCCGGGGATTTCGGAGACGTCGGCGGGACGCCAGCGCCAGCACCCGGGACGGGTGCGCTCCCCGAGAATATCCGGCCTGCCGTTCGCTTTTGCGGCTGGCCCGAACGGCGCGGCCGGCCATAGTCGCAACCGTTGGCCGGCCTCACCCCGTCGGCTGATTTCCCCACCATGAGTCTCTCCCGACGCCAGTTTCTCGTGCTTTCCGGGGCGGCGATCCCCGGCCAGCTGCTCGCCGCCCAAACCGCCGCCGGACCGCCCGCCGGCCCCGCGCCCAAGCCGATCGCCCCGGCCCGGCGGGCCCTCGACCCGGCCAGACCGTGGGACCAGCAGATCCGGCGCATCGGCCAGATCAATTTTAACGAACGCGATCCCGTCGAGCTCGATGTCGCGGCCTGGGCCGACTACTGGGCCAGCCTACATGTTGATGCCGTGCTGGTGAGCGTGACGGGCATCCTCGCGTTTTATCCCACACAGGTGCCGTTTCACCGCCGCAGCCGTTTCCTCGGCAACCGCGATCTCTTCGGCGAATGCGCCGCCGCCGCGAAAAAGCGCGGCCTCCGCGTGATCGCGCGCCTGAGCCCCGACCTCCAGTGGGACGACGCTCTCACGGCCCACCCCGAGTGGTTCATGCGCGACGCGGCGGGCGGCTTCCAGGCGCACAACGAGGAGCCGCACCTTTATCACACCTGCACGTTTTCCACCTATTTCACCGAACACGTGCCGGCCCTCATGCGCGAAATCCAGGCTCATTACGACGTGGACGGGCTTTTCACCAACGGCTGGCCGCCGCTCGGCAGCTTTCCCAATTGCCATTGCGACGTATGCCGCCAGCTCCCGCCGTCCGACACCGTGGCCTACTGGGAGAAATTCACCGAACGCTCCGTCGAACTTTGGCAGCTTTATGACGCCATCGCGAAGGAGAAGAAACCGGACAATCTCTTTTTCGCCAACCTCGGCGGCGGGCTGCGCGCCACGCCCAACCTCCACCGCCTCGCCCAGGTCTGCCAGTGGTTCAACTGCGACAACCAGGGGCGCGGCGGCGAGGCCACGCCCATCTGGGGCGCCGCACTGCAGGGCCGCGTCGCCTCCGCCGTCATGCGCGGCCGGACCATCACCAACGTCACCGGCGCCTACTCCACCGCCAGCGGCGTACGCTGGCGCAATGTCGCCAAATCGCAGGCTGAGGCCGAAATCTGGATGGACCAGACCGTCGCGAGCGGCATGACCATCTGGTATCACTGGGTCGGCGCCCAGACCGGGCTCGGCGAGGACCGCCGCTGGCAGGAGATCGGCCACCGCTACATGGACTGGCACGCCAGCCACGACGCCCACTTCACCCCGCGGCGCAGCCTCGCGACTCTCGGTGTGGTCATAGGCCAGCGCACCCACCTGTTCCATACGCCGCCCGGCGAGGGCAAGATGGACGAATTCATGGACGGCCTTTATTCCGCGCTGCTCGAGGGACGTTTTCTCTTCGATTTTGTCCACGAGGACGATCTCGGTCCCGAGACGGTCGGCCGTTACGCCGCGCTTCTGTTGCCCAACATCGCCTGGCTGAGCGACCGGCAGTGCGGCCAGCTGCGGGACTATGTGGCCGCCGGCGGCTCGTTGCTGGCGACGTTTGAGACCGCCATGTTCGACGAGACCGGCCGCCGCCGCGCCAATTCCGGCCTGGCCGACCTCTTCGGCATCGAGTCCGTCGGTCCGGTCGAGGCACCCAATGGCAACGGCTTCTATGCCCGCATCGAGCGCCCCCACGAGATTCTCCGCGGTTTTGACAACACCAACTGGATCCCCGGCGGTGCCTATCGGCTGCCGGTGAAGGCGGCCGGCGCGCCGGTGCTGACGGTCGTGCCCGCCTACACCGCGTATCCACCCGAGCTCTCCTACGCGCCCGTCGCGAAAACCGACGAACCCGCGGTCATCGTGCGCGAACATGGCGACGCCCGCCTGCTATATTTTTCCGGCGACCTCGAACGCACCGCCTGGCGATCGGGCCACACCGACCTCAGCCGGCTGCTCACGAACTCGGTCACCTGGCTGCTGCGCGGGCGGCAGCCGGTTACGGTCGAAGGCGAGGGCGCCGTGGAATGTTTCGCCTGGGAAACCGGACCCGGATTTGCGGTACACGTTCTCAACTACACCAACCCCAACCTGCACCGCGGCTGGCTCCGGCAGTTTTATCCCATCGGACCGCAGCGCGTGCGGTTGGAGCTCCCCGCGGGTCGCCAGGTCGCCAAGGTCGAGCTACTGCGGGCGGAGCGCGCCGTCCCCTTCCGCCAGACCGGCGCGACCGTGGAGTTTGCGATTCCGCAGATCTCCGACTTCGAGGTCGCGGCGCTGCACGTTTGACCAGACGCCGACGTTCGGATTTTGGGGTCCACCCCGCTGCTTGCAAGGGGCGGTGCTCGCCGCCGCCCTCTTGGCCTGACTGCGGAGGCGCCCGCTCCAATTACAAACAAGCCCCGCTCTTCCACTCCCTTTGCCCTCGCCTGCCCGTTTTCCGCGTGGCACGTTTACCCCGTCCGGTTTCGTTCCAACCCCTCCCGCCATGCGCTCCCTTCTCACCCTTCTGCCGGTCCTAATCATCGCGGCCATCACCGCCGTCTTTGTCTCGAACAACTACCACAACGTGCAGGCGCCGGCCGGCTATGCCGCCTACGTGGTTGAACGGCCCATCCTCGGTAGCACCTCATTTCAGCGCGTCATCTTCGGCCCCGGCTCGACCGGACTCATGTGGCGCGCCTATGGCGATCTCGTCAGCATCACGCCCTATTCCTATTCCGAGCTGTTCGAGACGTCCTCCTCCCTCATCGCCAAGGACAAGCTCCCCATCATCGGCGGCGCCCACATCGTCTGGCGCGTCCGCTCCACCGCCGACCAGATCCAGCTTTACATGGAGAAGTTCGGCGGACTCGACACCGCGCACACCTCCGACGAGACCGCCCGCGAGAGCTACAAAAACTACATCCAGGAGCCCTTCAAGACCCTCGTGCGCGAGGAATTTGCCAAGTATGACGGCCTCGCCGTTTCCGAGCATCTCGCCGACATGGGCCAGTCCATCCAGCAGGCGCTGACCGAAAAGCTCAAGGGCACCCCATTCGAAGTCCTGCAGGTGGTGGTGGGCAACGCGCAGCCACCCGCCGCGGTCCTCGAGAAGATCGCGCTCAAGGTCGCCGCGGTCCAGGAGCTCGAACGGAAGGGCACCGAGCTCGAGATTGCCAACCGCTCGAAGGAGATCGAGAAGGCCAACGGCGAAGCCTCCGGCGACCGCGATCTCGCCATCGCCGAAAAGCGCGCCGAAGCCAATGCCAAGCTCAACGCCTCGCTCACCCCGATGCTGCTGCAGTATCTCGCCATCGAGAACCTGAAGACCGCCCAGCGGGTCTACCTCCCCATCGGCCCCGCCGGCCTTCCCATCGTCAATACCGTCAGCGAGCCCCCGCTCCCCGAGCCCAAGCGGTGAGGCGTAATACCGGTCTTCGCCCAGCCCTTCGGAAAACTGTAGCCGGGGTCGCTGACCCCGGGTGCCTTGGTCGGCCAATCCCCGGGGTCAACGACCGGCTATACCCAATCCATGCGCAATCCGGCGCTGGCTGCCCCGGAAATGTTTCCGCTACTCGCTACCCGCTACTCCCGCCTCACCTCAAGAACGCTTCGTGCAGGCCGCCGTCGACCGCGATTACCTGGCCCGTCGTCTTGCTCAGCCGTGAGCCGATGAGCAGGAAATACGCCTCGGCCTGGTCGGCCGGTGTCAGCGGGGTCTTCGTCAGTGTGCGGTCCGCGTAAAACTGCGCCAGCTTTGTCACCAGCGACTCGCTCGTCTCGGTTTCGCTGTAGGGGATGTTGTACTTCGCCAGCGAGCCGATCACCCGGTCGCGCGGAAACATCGCGCTGCCCTGCACCACCGTCGCCGGGGCCACCGCGTTCACCCGCACCAGCGGCGCCAGCTCGATCGCCAGCTCGCCGACCAGGTGGTTCGCCGCCGCCTTCGAGGTGTCGTAGGCCATCGAGCCCTTCTTCGCCACCGTCGCGTTCGCCGAGGTCGTCAGCACCAGATTCCCGGTCAGACCCTGATCGCGCCAGGTCTTATTCGCCTCGTCGCCGACGAGGTAGCTGCCCGTGACGTTGATGGCAAATGTGAGCGCCCACTTCTCATCCGGGATGTGCCCCGAGGTGTCCGTCGGCACAAAGATGCCCGCGGTCACGCAGATCGAGTCAAAGCCGCCGTAGGCCAGCGCCACGTCGTCCAGCATGTGCCGGAGGCTGGCGCGGTCCGTGATGTTCGCCGCCAGCCCGATCGCCGGGCCGCAGGCCGACAACCCCGTGCCCGCCACGCCGATGCCCACCCCGTACTGGTCGGTGATGTCCTTCGCCGTGGCCTTGGCCGCGGCCTCGTTGAGATCGACCGCCACGATGTGCGCACCCTCGCGGACGAGCCGGCGGGCCGTTTCCTTGCCGATGCCGGAACCGGCGCCGACCACGATCACCACCTGCCGCGCGAGTTCCTTCTCCGCGGGCATGCGCTTGAGCTTCGCCTCCTCCAACAGCCAGTATTCGATGTCGAACGCCTCCTGCTGCGGCAACGCGATGTAGCGGTCAATCGCCTCCGCTCCGCGCATCACTTCGACTGCGCAGTTGTAGAATTCGGCGGTCACGCGCGATTCCGACTTGTCCTTGCCCCACGCAATCATGCCCAGCCCCGGGATCAGGATCACGGTGGGGTTCGGGTCACGCATTGCGGGCGAGTCGGGATGCTTGCAGCGCGCATAGTAGGACGCGTAGTCCACCCGGTACTGGCCGAGCCCGGCCGCGAGCTTGCCCCGCAGCGCGGCGACATCCTCGGTCAGCGGGTTCCAGTCGACATACAGGGGCTTGATCTTCGTGCGCAGAAAATGGTCCGGGCACGACGTGCCGAGCTCGGCCAGCCGCGGGGCGTCCTTCGAGTTGACGAAGCGGAGGATCTTCTCGTCGTCCTGCACCGTGCCGATGAAGCGTTTGTGCTGCGAAACCTGCCCGCGCAGCCACGGCAGGATTGCCGCAAACGCCGTCCGCCGCTGCTCCGGCGGGAGCGTCGCGTGCTTCGCGCCGCCAAACGCCGTCGCGTCACCGCCTTTTGCCGCATACTTTGCCTCGATGTAAGCCGCCGCCTGTTCGATGAAGTTCAGCGTCTCCGCGTAACACACTTTGTCGTCGTCGGCCCACGAGATGAACCCGTGCTGGCCCATCATGATCGCGCGGACGTTCGGCTGCTGGCGGGCAATCGTCTCCATCGCCAGCCCGAGCTCGAAGCCGGGGCGCATCCAGGGCACATAGGCCATCCGGCCGCCGAAGATCTCCCGCGTGAGCCGCTCGCAGTTCGCCGAGGCCGCGATCGCGATGATCGCGTTCGGATGCATGTGGTCCACGTGCCGGCCGGGCAGAAACGAGTGCAGCGGGGTGTCGATCGACGAGGCGCGCGGGTTCAGGTTGAACGTCGCGTGCGCATACATCCCCACCATGTCGTCCTCCGCGGCCGACTTGATCCCCTTGTCCGCCCGCGCCGCATAGTGCTGGCGCAGGTCGAGCAGCTTCTGCTGATAGAGCGAGGAGAAGTTCTCCCGCTTGCTCGTGCGCAGGTCGCCGCCCGAACCCTTGACCCACAGCACCTCCGTCGGCCGCCCGGTGAGCGGATCCTTTTCGGTGAGCTTGGAGGAGGTGTTGCCGCCGCCGGTGTTGGTGATGCGCTGGTCGCGTCCGAGGAGGTTGGAGCGGTAGATCAGGCGGCCGGCTGGATCGAGGGACGCGGCCTGCGCATCATCCCAGAGGTAGTTGACGTGACGGTGGGCGGTCATAATTCGGGGCGGCGCGCTCAGCGCTGCGCGAGCACGGTGCGCTCGTAGGCCTTGACCTCGTCCATGAACGCGAGGCCGACGGGGGTGTCCTGGCGGCGGCAGAATTCGTCCCACACCGCGCCGAGCGGGAGGGCGCGGGCCTCCTCAAACAGCGCGAGGCGCAGCGCGTGGTCGCCCGCCTTCTCGGCCGCCCGCAGGCGCGCCGCCGGTTCCAGCAGCGCGGCCAGCAGCGCCTTCTGCGCGGCCCGGGCGCCGATGACCCAGGCGGCGAGGCGGTTGATGCTCGCGTCAAAATAATCGAGCCCGATGTGCACCCGCGACAGATAGCCGCCGCGCACCACTTCCTCAAAGATCGCCCGCGTCTGGTCGTCGAGGATGACCACGTGGTCGCTGTCCCAGCGGACGCCGCGGCTCACGTGCAGCAGCACCTCGGGCACGAACTGCAGCACCGAGGACAGCTTGTCCGCCAGCGACTCCGTCGGGTGGAAATGCCCCGCGTCGAGGCAGTACACCTTCTGGTGCTTCGCCGCGTAGCCGAGGTAGAACTCGTGCGAGCCCACGGTGTAGGACTCCGCGCCGATGCCGAACAACTTGCTCTCGACGGCGTCGAGGTTGTGCTTCGGGCTCAGCTTTTCGGCAAAAACGGCGTCGAGCGACTCCTCCAGCCGCGCGCGCGGACCGGAGCGGTCAAACGGCGTGTCCTTCGAGCCGTCCGGAATCCAGACGTTGGTCACGCAAGTGTTGCCGAGCTGCCGGCCGATGGCGGCGCCGATATGGCGGCTGGCGGCGCAGTGGTTGATCCAGAACTGGCGGATCTTCTTGTCGGGATGCGAGAGCGTAGCGCCTTCGTTGGCCAGTGGGTGCGAAAAGCAGGAAGGATTGAAGTCGAGCCCGAGCTTGTGGGCCTTGCACCAGTCGATCCACGACTGGAAATGCTTCACCTCGATCGCGTCGCGGTCCACGCGCTTCCCGCCGAAGTCGCCGTAGAGGGCGTGGAGGTTGAGCCGGTGGCGGCCGGGGATGAGCGTGTAGACCTTTTCCAAATCCTGGCGGAGTTGCGCCATGGTGCGCGCCTTGCCGGGATAGTTGCCCGTGGCCTGAATGCCGCCGCCGGAGAGGGTGGCGTCGGGCTACTCAAAGCCGCCGACATCGTCGCCCTGCCAGCAATGGAGGGAGATGGGGGTGGCCCGGAGGGTTTTGAGGGCGGCCTCGACATTGACGCCGAGGGCGGCGTAGCGGTCGAGGGCGGATGAGTAGCTGGTGTCGCTCATAAAATTCTCAGAGGTTTTGAGGAACCGCCATTCATAGCAGACCCCCTCCGATGGGGAAGCCAATTCCAGATGACGGAGAACAGAAGCCGGAAGCCAGAAGCCGGAGGCCAGACTTCAGAGGTCACAGGTCGGGAGCCGGATCTGAAATATAATCTCAGATCTCAGATTTCAGATCCCAAATCCCCGCCGCGCCGTGAGGTTTTATATTTTAAAATTAAATCTTAGATTTCAATTCTCCCCCCGCTTCTCCCCAATTGGACGTTGACCGCCACTCACCCCGCAAATAACCCTACCCACGTGCCCGAAATCACCCCCAGCAATACGCGTCGCGCCGATTCCGGGCGCGCGATTGCCTAAGCCTCGCGGGTCCCCGTCTTCCGCGGCGCCGTGTGCGCCGTGCGTTGCCTCCGTTCGCCCGGCCGCCGGCCGATGGGCCCGGCCATCATCCACCCGTGCGCCCGGCCATGCCCGAATCATTCAGGCCCCTCCGCAGCCCCATCCTTTCTTCCGACCGCTCAGTCCTCCAACAACCACCCGCATCCATGAAAACACCGACCAGCCTGTTCCATCGCCAATCCGTCGTCCTGGGCCTCGCCCTGGGCGCCCTCGCAGGCCTGACTAACCTCAGCGCCCAGACCACCCTGACCCTCGGTGTCTCCGGCAACGGCGGCAACGGCAGCGGCGCCGACTTCACCCGCCAGCTCTTCAGCTTGGTCTCCCCCTATCTCATCCAAGGCACGACCGCTAATGTTGTGATGCCGATATAGCTAGACATATCGGTTTTTTGCCTTCAGGCTGGCGGGATGAGCAAATTTGCGCCGGTGTTGGGCGTGACGACCGAACAGCAAACAGTTTTGGAAACGTGGCTCCGGGCGCATGGCACGCCGC
>CAIQQB010000048.1 GCA_903873805.1 uncultured Opitutia bacterium
CCAAAGCCGAGGATATCCTGGCCAAAATCGAACGCTGCCGTCGGCGGCTGGAAGCCATCCAGCCCGGTTGCACCCTGCCCAAACGGCGCAATAAGGCCGCTTGAGTTATGTCTAGTCATAACGGCATCACTACACTAGGATGGTCCCGTCCGTTTAACTAAATCAGCAAATAACATGAAGAAAACCACCACGAAAGCCGTCCTCCCGCCCGCCCCAGCGAAAAAAGACGTTGTCAAGACCGTCAAGAAATCCGCTGCCCCGGCCGGGAAGAAGAAAACGGCCGCGCCCGCCCCCGCCGTCAAGGCCGGTTCGCCCGCGCCCGTGTTCACCGTGATTATGGCAAAAATCGATGTGGGCTTTGGCAATGCCCTTTATCTCCGCGGCGAAGGCGCGGGTTTGAGCTGGGACCGCGGCCGCCTGCTGGACTGCGTGGAGGACGATCTTTGGAGCATCAAGCTGCCGGAAACCGCCAAGCCGGTCGTCTTCAAGTTCCTGGTCAACGACCTCACCTGGTCGGTCGGCCCCGACTACACGGTCGCGCCGGGATCGAAGGCCGTCTTCGAGCCCTCGTTCTGAAGCGGGGCTAGATCACCGGCGGCTCCGCCGGATCCGGCCGGTCGGGATTGAGCTTAAGCAGCCGCGCGCCCAGCCGCGCGACGGCTTCCGCCTGCTCGAGTTCCGCGACCGGCACCCGTTCGCATTCGATCCGCACCCGGGAAAACGGGACCGGCAGGTAAAACCGGTCCCAGCTCGGCAGCCGCCACGCTGCCGCAAACCGGCCCCCGATCAGGAGCACCGGCGTCCGGGCCCGGCGGGCCACCACGAGGCCGCCGGCCTTGAACTCATACTTCGGCCCCCGCGGTCCGTCGGGGGTGATGCCGACATCGTGGCCGGCTTGCAGCACTTGCACGAGCGCCTTGGCGGCTTCGCGCCCGCCCCGGCTGCTCGACCCGCGCACCGTGCGCAGGCCCGCGAGGCCAAAGACCGCATCCAGCCACGCCCCATCTCGGCTCGCGCTCACCAGACCGTACACGGCCCGGTCGCGCCGGTATCGCCGGAAGATTTCCGCGGTGAGAAACAGCCGGTTGTGCCAGAGGAGAAACGTCACGGGGCCGTCGCGGCGGGCGAGCTCCCGGCGGGCATCGTCCGCCAGTTCGAAGCGCAGTGAGCCGCCCCAGGCCCGCAGCAACAGGCCGAGCGGCCAGAGCACGAGCCGCCGCCAGCCGCCGAGCTGGCGGGCGCCCGTGGCGGGTGAAATGGCGGAGAGGGGGGCGGCGGAGGTTTCCAAGTCGGCAAGGTTGTCGCGCAAAGCCGGCGGCACGCCAAGCGAAAGATGCGGCGTTGCGGCGTTGACGCCCCCCGGCTTCCCGGGCACCAACCCGCCCATGGCCGACCTCCTCCCGACCTGCCCGCACCTGCCCGCCCCGCGCCCCGGCCTCGACTGGCGGATGTTGCACGTCCACCGGGAGGACGTGCGCGGTCCGGCCTTCTACCACGACTGTCTCGAATACGGCCATGCGCTCTGGCTCCGGGGGCTCGCCGGGCGCGCCCTGCTCTGCCTGGACCGGGCCCTGGGTGCGGATTTGCGCGGTGACGAGCCGGTTTTGCAGGAATGGCCGCCGCCCTATGCGGCGCTCGCCTGGATGCTCCGGCAGGCGCCGCCGGCGAACCTGGTCGGCAATCCCCGGGTGCATTTCCAGCATTACGCCGGACGCATGAACGAGCCCCGGCGCGAACCGCGCCGCTGGCGCGCCTGGGCGTGTTGGGCGGTGGCCCGGACCGTGCTGCCCCACCTGCCGGGTGATCCCCGCCACCCGGTGGACGAACCATCGCAGGCGGTCATCGCCGCACAACTTCAGCGCCACGGCTGGCCGGGCGAGGCTAGGTGCTGGGCCGCGGTGGTGGAGTCGGCGGCGGCGGTCGGACCGGCCGCCGGTTGAACCGGCGGCGCCGGTCAGACGGCCGCCAGTGGCAGCCTGGCGGTCGCCGGGGTCGGAGTTTCGGGCGGGAGCATTTCCGGGTGCAGCGCCGCGGCAATGGCCGCCAGCATCTGGCTCCGGGTGGCCGGTTTGCGGAGCAGGGTAACGCGCTCGGCGTCGAGGGCCCCGACGAGAGGATTCGAGCGCTCGGCGGCGCTGCAGGCCAGCACGGGCAGGCCGGGCGCGAGCTTGCGGAGCGCATGGATCAGGGCCCGGCCGTTCATGATCGGCATCATCACATCGGTCATCACCAGCGCCACTTCCTCGCGGTGCTCGAGATAGAGGGAGAGCGCTTCGGCTCCGTCGTTGGCCATCACCACGCGGTAGTTGCCCGCCTCGAGCGTGAGTTTGGTGATCTGGCGGATCGAATGCTCGTCGTCGACCACGAGGATGAGCTCACCCCGGCCCGCCGGCAGGTCCGGCCTGGCGGTCTCCGTCTCGGTTTCGGACGCGACGCAGACCGGCAGGTGGATCAGGAAACTGCTGCCGCGGCCCAACTGGCTCTCGACCTCAAGGAAGCCCTGGTGGCTGCGGACGATGGCGGCCACCGTAGACAGTCCGAGGCCGGTGCCCTTGCCGACCTCCTTGGTCGTGAAGAACGGCTCAAATATCTTCTGCCGGACCTCGGGTGGCATGCCGGTTCCGGTGTCGGCCACCGTCAGGCGCAGGTAGGGTCCCGGCTTGAGGTCGCCGTGGTCGGCGGCGCGGGCCGCGTCAACTTCCACCTCTTCCAATCCCAGGCGCAGTTCGCCGCCCTCGGGCATCGCGTCGCGGGCGTTGACGCACAGGTTCATCAGGACCTGGTGCAACTGGGTCGAGTCGCCCATCACAGGCGGCAGGCCCTTGGGGATTTCCGCCGTCACCTGGATGGAGCACGGCAGGGTTTCCGCCATCAGCCGCTGCACCTCCCGGGCGAGGTGGTCCAGGCCGACGGGCTGCATCACGCTGTCGCCGCCGCGCACGAACATCAGCACCTGCCGGACCATGCTGGCGCCGCGCCGGGCGGCGGCACCGACCATGGCGACAATCGGATCGCCCTCGGGATTGCGGTGATTGAGCAGGTCCGAGCCCATCAGGATGGGGGAGAAAACGTTGTTGAGATCGTGCGCGATCCCGCTCGCCAGGGCGCCGATGCTCTCAAGCCGCTGGGTCCGCAGGAACTGCTCCGCGATCTTTTTGCGCTCCGTGATGTCGGTGTTCACCACCAGGATTGAGACGGGGGTGCCCTGGTCGTCGCGCACCAGCGTCCACCGTGACTCGACGATCAGCTCCTGGCCGGCGCGGGTGCGATGGCGCAGCTCACCGGTCCACTCGCCCTGTTCCCGGGTTGCCGCCTCCTCACGGCTGGTGTCGGCGCCCTCCTCCTCGCCCAGCAGGGAGGCCGCCGGCCGTCCGATCGCCTCGGCGGCGGCCACGCCATAGAGACGTTCGGCGCTTTGGTTCCAGAAGCTGATGCTGCCGGCCAGATCGCGGACGTAGATCGCGTCGCGCGCTTTGGCCAGCAGGTCGGCCTGTTCGCGGGCCTGGGCCTCCGTCCGCTTGCGGACCTCGACTTCCGCCCGGAGCGTTTCGTTCACCTGCGCCAGCTCGGCGGTGCGCTCGGCCACCCGATGCTCCAGCTGGTCGCGGGCCGCCTGCAGTTCGGTCTGGAGCCGGTGGTTGAGCAGGGCCATGTCGATGCCGATCTGGAGTTCGCGTTCCTTGAAGGGCTTCAGCAGGTAGCTGGACGGCCGCGACAGTTTGGCGCGCTTCAGCGTCATCTCGTCGGAATTCGCTGTGAGAAAGATCACGGGCACATCGTTCTGCCGGCGGATGACCTGGGCGGCGGCGATGCCGTCCATTTCGCCCCGCAGGCAGATGTCCATCAGCACGAGGTCGGGCTTGAGCTCGGCCGTCTTCTGGGCGGCTTCCTCGCCTGTGGAAATGATGGCGCACACTTCGTAACCGAGCTTGGGTAGGCGCCGGCTCAGGTCGAACGCGATGACACTCTCGTCCTCGACAATCAGGATTTTCGGTTTGGCGTTCATAAAAGGGAGTACTCGTTCACGGGGGCCGGCGTTTCCTGCAGGTTCAGCTCAAGGCGGGTGCCGACTCCCGGGCTGGAGCGCACGTCGATCTGGCCGCGGAGCTGGTCGGCCAGCATGAACACGAGCTGCATGCCCAGGGACTCGGTTTTGCGCAGATCGATGTCCGGCGGCAGGCCGCGGCCGGTGTCCGCCACCCGCAGCATCAGCCGATCCAGGCCGGTCCGTTTGAGGGTCACGGTGATCGTGCCCGGGGCGCCGCCGGGAAACGCATGCTTGTAGGCATTGGAGACCAGTTCGTTCACGATCAGGCCGCAGGGCACCGCGGTGTCGATGCCGAGGCAGACGTCCTCGGCTTCAAGGGCGAAGTTGATGTTGCGGACCGTGGGACTGAACGTGCTGACGATGTTTTCCGTCAGGTCGCGCAGGTAGTCGGCAAAATCTATCCCGGCCAGGTCGGTGGACTGGTAGAGCTTTTCGTGGACCAGCGCCATCGCGGTGATCCGGCTCTGGGTGTCGAGGATGAACGGCCGCGCCTTTTCATCCGGCAGGTAGTCCAGCTGCAGGTTGAGCAGGCTGGAGACGATCTGCATGTTGTTTTTCACCCGGTGGTGGACCTCCTTGAGCAGCGCGTTCTTTTCCTGCAGCGAAGAGCGCAGTGCCTCCTGGGCGCGCAGGCGCTCGCCGAGTTCCACCCGCAGCCGCTCGTTGGTGTCAGTCAGCGCCGACCGCGCCCGCAGCAGCCCCTCGCGTGCGCCGGTCAGCCCGCCGGCGGCCCGGCCGATCCCTTCCTGCAGCCGGTTGAAGTTCATCGCCATATCGCCGACCTCGTCACGGGAACTGATGGCGATCGGCGTGAGCTCAAAGCGCGCCTTCGCGGAATCAAGGTCGCCGTCGGCCAGCGCGCGCATCGCCCGAGTAAAATCGGCCATCGTGCCGGCGACGAGGTGGTTGGCCGCCTCGGACACCTGCACCACCGAGTGTGCAATCATGCCGGGCAGGATCAGGCCGACGCAGACCGTAAGCACGGCCACGACCACGAAGATGTCCGCGAGCATCGCGATCAGGGCGGTGGCTTGGTTGGGCACGGAGCTGACGGCGATGAGATAGCCGACCGCGTCCAGGGTGAGAACGATCAGCATCGCGCCGGTGAGCTTGAGATGCAGCGTGCGGGCGATGCCGGGCAGGCCGGCCTTCCGGCGGTCGGAATATTTGCGCCAAGCGTACGCCGCGGAACCCGAGTAGGCGAAAACGAAGCCGACAATCACGGTCGGCAGCCCGAACTGCTGGAAGCCGAGCACGACCGTGACTGCCCAGACCGCTGCGGCCAGCACACCCAGCAGGATGGTTCCCCGCGGCGCCCGGTAGGGCCGGAGCTTGTCCGGCTCGTGCTTTCGCAGCAGCCAGACGGCGACGTTGGGCATCGCGATGCCGATCAGGTAGGTAAGATTGGCCGCCGCGATGAGCCACACGGGATCACCGATGAGCAGGAAGACGATCGCCATCCCGGCGGTGAGGAGGGTCGCCGCCCACGGGGCGTCGGTCCGGGAGCGCAGCGCGAGAAATTCCGGCAGCAAACCGTCCTCGGCCAGTTGCGAGAGCGTGCGTGAGGCGCCGGCGAGCGGCGCGATGGTCCCGTGAAACATGTTCATCATCATGAACCAGATCGCCGCGCCCTTGGCCGCGCTGCCAAACAGCGGCGCGAAGGTCGGTCCCAGTTCCTGCGCCAGATCCTTGCCGAGCGGCTCCGGCCCCAGCGCGCCGAGCCAGATCACCGGCAGGATGATGAAATAGAGCGAGGCCATGGCCGCGCTCGCATACATCGCCCGCGGAACGTTCTTGCCCGGATCGATGGTCTCGCCGACGTGACACGCCGCCTGTTCAAACGCGGGCGCCGCAAATCCGACCAGGTACAGCCCGGCCATCACACTCGTGACCTGACCGAACCAGCCTGGGAACGGCACCGTCAGATGAAACGTCAGCGCCTGATGCCAGTCCACCTGGCCCCGCACCGCCGGCAGGAAGGCCGAGAGAAAACCCAGTCCGGCCGACACGGTGGCGATTGGCATGGCCAGCCGCATGACCCATTTGACCCCGCACAGGTTGACGACCGTAAACGTCGCCACGATGACCGAGGCCAGGAGGGGCACCGAGATCCATGGCAGATACCACTGTTGGATGGCAGAAGCTGAGAGCAGCGCGGTGAGTCCGCACGTCGGCACCCAGCCCCACCAGTAGCAGACGCCCGTTAAGTTCGCCAGCACCGGGCTGAGCGGACGGAACGCCTCCGCGCAGGTCGCGGCGATTCCGCCGACGCGGTTGGGATACATCAGGATGAGCTCGGTCCAGCCGGGAGTAGCCGCCCAGCTCAGCAACAGCCCCACGATCAACAGCGGCACGGCCGCGCTGCCTTGGCCGGGAATCGCTCCCTGGCCAATGAAAAGCGCCCCGATCAGGAACAGGCTCTGGTTGATGCCGCCCATCGCCACGCAGGTGGTCCCGAACCATCCCACGGTTCGGGGATGCGGGCGCGGTGGGGCGGGGCATGCTCCATTGGAAGATGCGGACGGTTGCATGAGGTGGTCCCCGTCCGTTGGACAGCGGATCGGGTAAAATAAGTTAATATGGGAGGGGG
>CAIQQB010000049.1 GCA_903873805.1 uncultured Opitutia bacterium
AGGGCGGCGCAGGCCGCGGCCCGCGGCTGGCGGACGATCTCGCGCCGCACGGGCAGGCCGGCGGGCCGCAGCGCGGCCGCGGCCACGCCGCGCAGCCCGACGCCGGGCGGCAGATAGACCCGCCACGCAAGCCGGGCGAACAGGCGGATGGCCCGGCCCGGCACGCGGTTGGCCTCGTGCAGCGCCACCGGCACGCCGTGGAGCACCGCGGCGAGGATGATGGCGGCCGTAGTGAAGCCGCCGAAGCCGACGACGGCGGCGGGCCGGCGCGTGCGGATCAGGCGCAGCCCGCAGGCGAAGCCCTGCGTCTGCCGGCCGAGGAAGCGCGCCAGGCCGGCCGGCCGCAGGCTGAACGGCGCCCCGGGCAGGCGGATGAATTCAAGATCCGGATACTTGGCGGCCAGGCGGGCGTCGATCTGCTTCGGGCTCACGAGCAGGGTAGCGGCCCGCCCGCGCGCCGCGAGACCCTCGGCCAGCGCGATGCCGGGGGCGAGATGTCCGCCCGTGCCGCCGCAGGAGATCAGGATCGATTGCATGGGACGCGCCCGGCGGGGCGGTCAGCCGGCCAGCTCCTCGAGCGCGCGGCCGTCGCGCTGCAGGGACGGCCGGGGCCAGGTGCGCTGGGTGTTGATAAGGATGCCCAGCAGCAGGCCCATGAGCAGAAGATTCGACAGGCCGGCGCTGATGAACGGCAGCGGCATGCCCTTGTTCGGCAGCAGGGCGGTGACCACGCCGAGGTTGATGATCGCCTGCAGGGCGAGCAGCAGGAGGCAGCCCGCGACCAGCAGAAACTGAAACAGGTTGGGTGCGCGGCGCAGGTGGACCAGCCCGGTGATGAAGATCACGACAAACACCACCACGATCCCGAGGGTGAACCAGAGCCCGAGCTCCTCGCCGACCACCGCCAGGATCATGTCCGTGTGCGCCTCCGGCAGAAAATTCTGCTGTTGGCGGCCCTGGCCGAGGCCGACGCCTCCCGTCCCGCCGCTGGCGAAGGCCAGCAGCGCCTGCCAGTTCTGGTAGCCGGCGCCGAGCCGAGTGCCCTCGGGGTCGAGAAACGCCATCACGCGGCGCAGGCGCAGGGGATTGTTCAGCACCAGGGCCACAAAACCCGTCAGCGCGAGTGCGCTGGCCGGCAGGAAATACCGCAGCCGGGCCCCGGCGAGAAACACCAGCGACAGCCCGACCACGCCGACCAGGGCGGCCGCGCCAAAGTCGTTCTCGCGCTGGATCAAGACACTCGTCACGCCCACGATGGCCAGCGGCCAGACAAAGCCGCGCTGGAATTCGCCGCTGCGGGACTGATTCAGGGCGAGATAATGGGCGAGGCAGAACACCATCCCCAGCTTGGCGAACTCGGAGACCTGGAACCGGACCGAACCGTAACCGAGCCAGCGCCGGCCGCCGTTGGCGGAAATGCCCACGTGCGGGATGAGCACCAGCAGCAGGAGCAGGCTGGTCCCGCCGGCGATCCACCAAGCGTAGCGCCGGACCTGCTCCAAGTCGAGGCGGCTAACCACCAGCGCGGTGCCGGTCGCGAGCACGAGCCCGAGGAGCTGTTTGTCGAGGTAGAAATACGGACCCTGTTTGAACGAGGCGCTCGCGCTAAACAGGACGATGAGTCCGAGCGTCACCAGGCCGATGGCGCAAACGACGATGATCGTGGCCGGATTGGGCACGAAGCGGGGACGGGGGACGGCGGGGGCGGCCGGTGAACTCATGGTGCGGGGGCGGGCGGGAGGATCAGGGGATGGCGGGGGCGCCGCTGGACTCGACCTTGATCACCGGTCCGTCCGCCGGCGGCGCGGACGGCGGAACGGCGATGACCGGGGAGTCGGCCGGCGGGGGCGGCAGGACGGCATCCACCGGAGCCGCGGGGACGTCGGCGGGAGTGGCGGCGGTCGCACCTTTCGCGGCGGGCGGCTGCCAGTGCGGAATCTTGAGCTCCTGACCGGGGCGGATCTTCTTGGGATCGGCGATATTGTTGGCCTTGGCGATTTCCCCGATGGGCACTCCGTATTTGTGCGCAATGGCCCCAAGCGTCTCCCCCGCCTTGATGACGTGGACCACCGCCTCGCCATCCGCCGGCTGGCTGCCGGAGGTGGGAGCCGGAGTGGAGTCCGGGGTGGCGGCGGCCGCGCCCGCGGCCGCGGGCGGGACCTGCAGAGTCTGGCCGGCCCGCACCGTGTCACTCTTGAGGTTGTTGAGCTGCCGCAGGACCGTCGGGGTGGTCCCGTTGCGACGGGCGATGAGCCCGAGGGAGTCCCCGGATTTCACCGTGTAGGCGACTGTGCCGGCCGGGACCGCGGCAGATCCCGAGCCGGGACTGGCGGCGGCGGCGGGGACGATCAGTTTCTGTCCGAGCCGCAGCGTCGAGGAAACGGGAATATTGTTGGCGGCAGCGAGGTCATGCACGCTCACCTTGTGCTTCTGGGCGATGCTCCAGAGGCTGTCGCCCTTGACCACGCTGTAGGAGGCGTTGACTGGCGCTTCCTTGGCGGGTGCCGGCGCCGCGGGCGTGAGGGACGAGGCGGCGGCTGAGCCGGGGCGGGTCGGGCTGGAACGGACCGTAGCCGGCGCATTGGGATCGAAGGTCACGCTGGCGGGAGCGGCGGCCGGGGCGATGACCGGGCTGAGCCCGGAGCCGGCGGCGGGGGCGGCGATCACCGGGGACGAACCCGCGGCGTCGGCCGCCACGCTGACGCGGGCGGCACCGGCATCGTCAGCGGCGGGACGGCCGGTGGAGCGGCAGCCCGGGATGGCGAAGATGAACAGAAAGACAGCGGCATGAACTGCCACGACAACTCCGAATATTTTGATGATTTTCATGGTGATGACGGCTAAGTTTAAAGTGGGTGGAGTTTAAGCCAAAGCGCCCGCGGCGTCCAAGGCATTCACGAGCGTGACGAACTGGCGGCCGCGGTCCTCGTAGCCGCGGAACTGGTCAAAGCTGGCGAAGCCCGGGCTGAGTAGCACCTGTTCCCCCGGCTGCGCCCGCGCGCCCGCCTCCCCGACCGCCGCAGCCAGATCGGCGCAAGCCGAGTGGGCGAGACTCTCCCAGCGGCAGCAGGCCGCGAGCGCCGGGGCGGTTTCACCAATGAGACAGACGTGCCGGACGCGCGGGGCGATGCGGCGGACAAAGCCGGCGAGGTCCCCGCCCTTGGATTTGCCCCCGGCGATCAGGACGACGGGCGCCGCGAAGCTGGCGAGCGCAGCCTCGACGGCGTGAAAGTTGGTCGCCTTGGAGTCGTTCCAATAGGTGACCCCGGCGTGCTCCCCCACCCGCGCGAGCCGGTGCGGGCCGAGGCGGAAAGTGCGGGCCGCCCCGTACAGCGTGGTCTCGGGCAGCCCCGCGCCGCGCCACCAGGCAGCGGCCAGGATGAAGTTCTCCCGCTGGGGATAGTCGGCGAAAACCGTGCCGCGCAGCAGCACGTCGCCCGGCTGGTTCTCGGAGGGGACCAGCGCCTCGGCCGGCAGGCTCTGGCCGTAGGCCGCCACCGCGCGTTGCACACCGGAGCCGGCCAGCACGTGGCCGCCGACGGTGCGCTCGAACAACCGCCACTTGGCGAGAAAATAGGCCTCCAACGACCGATGCCGCTCGAGGTGGTCCTCGGCAAAATTGGTCCACAACGCGGTGTCGGCGCGGAAATGCCGGAGCGTTTCGGCCTGAAACGAGCTGACCTCGCACACCGCCACGCTGTCCGGCGCGCCCCCGCCCTGCTCCGCCACCAGCTGCGAAAAGGGAAAGCCGATGTTGCCCGTGGCATGGGCGTCGCGGCCCGCGGCCCGCAGCGCATGGGTCAGGAACTCGGTCAGCGTGGTCTTGCCGTTCGTGCCGGTGACGGCCACGACGGACCCGCGCCAGAGCAGCGAGGCAAAATCGAGCTCGCCGAGGCAAACCGCGCCCGCCGCGTGCGCGAGCGCCAGCCACGGATGACCGGGCGAAAAGCCGGGCGAAAACACCACCAGCCGCGCCGTCTGCGCCTCGGCCGGGCCGAAGTCGGCCGGCGCCCCCGCGACCCCGCGGGCGTCAAAGATCCGGCCGGTGCCCCCGAGCCGCTGCACGAGCCCGAGCGCAGCCCGGCCGCTCAACCCGTCGCCGAGGATGGCGACCGGCTGGGCGAGCAGCGGCCCGAGGAAGGTGGGAACGGTCGGGGTCATGTCAGCGGAGTTTCAGCGTCGCCAATCCGGCGAGGGCGCAGATGAGCGAGAGGATCCAGAACCGGAAAACCACCTTGGTTTCCGGCCAGCCCAACTTCTGGAAATGATGGTGCAGCGGGGCCATGAGGAAAACCCGCTGCCCGACGCCGTCGCGGCGCCGGGTGTATTTGAAGCAGCCGACCTGGATGATGACGGACACGGCCTCCACGACAAAGACCCCGCCCACGATCACCAGGGTGAGCGGCTGGTGGATCATAAAAGCCATGACCCCGATCAGGCCGCCGAGCGCGAGCGAGCCGGTATCGCCCATGAACACCTCGGCCGGATAGGCGTTGTACCAGAGGAAGGCGAGACAGCCGCCAATGAGCGTGCCACACACCACCGCCAGTTCGCCGGTGCCCGGCACATGCGAGATGCCCAGGTAAACCGTGGCGGGAAAGTAGTCCGCCAGATAGGCCATAATGCCGAAAACGAGCGCCACCGTGACGGTGCAGCCGCCGGCGAGACCGTCGAGCCCGTCGGTCAGGTTGATCGCATTGCTGAAGCCGACAATCCAGAGGTAAATCAACACGAGCAGCAGCCACCACGGCATGTGCTGCACCACGGCGAACTTGACGAACGGCATCCAGAGCTCGCGGATCTTCGTGGAACTGTCCGGGTGCCAGAGGAGGACGCCAAGCGCGACCAGCGCGGCGAGGGACTGCCAGCCGATCTTCTCCCACGAGGAAATGCCATCGCGGCTTTTCCGGACCACCTTCAAATAGTCGTCCCGCCAGCCGGCGGCCGTCAGCGCCGTGTAGACAAACAGGCTGGTGAACACCCAGATGTTGGGAGCCGCCCAGAGATACGAGCTGACAAACACGGCGAAGAAGATGATCAGGCCGCCCATCGGGGGGGTCGTTTTCTTGTCGAAGGACCGGCCCAGCTCGCCGGTGCGGTCGTCGTCGTAGTGCTGGCCGAACTTCAGCGCGCGGAAGTGACGGATCAGCCGCGGAGCGATGACAAAGCCGATCAGCGCCGCCGTGATCGTGCCCATCAGGGTGCGGAAGGTGATCATCCGCAGCAGGCGCAGCGGGCCAAAATGATTCTCGTAATCTGCCAGATAGCTCAGCATGGGACTGCCTCAATGCGCCGCCACCGCCGCCGGTTCGGCGGCGAGCAGGGTTTCGAGCCGGTGGCTCCGGCTGCCTTTGACAAAGATGGCGCCGCGAAACTCCGCCAGCACCGGCCGGATCGCCGCGACTTCCGCCGCCACGCGGACCTGCGCGGGATCGGCGCCGGCCTCCAGCGCGCCCTCGCGCACCGCCCCGGCCTCCGGGCCGACGGCCCACACCGCATCCCCGGGGCGCAGCCAGAGGCCGCGGCCAAGGCGGCGGTGGTGCGCGGCGGCCTCGGCGCCCAGTTCCTCCATCCCGCCGAGCACGTAGAGCCGCGGAGTCTCCGGCGGCGTGATGGCGACGAATGTCGCCAGCGCATCGGCCATCGAGGCCGGACTGGCGTTGTAGCAGTCGAGGTAAAGCAGGCGGCCGTCCTCGCGGCGGATCTCGCCCCGCAGCGGTGCGGGGGTCCATGCGGCCAGCCGCGCCTGGAGCAGCTCGCGCGGCACGCCGAGCCGGGACGCGGCCGCGAGGGCCAGCGCGGCGTTCTGCGCCATGCCGTCGGTCACACGGCGGAGCTTGAACACGAGCGGCGGCGGCGGGCCGTGGGCGATGACGATGACCGTCTCGTCCGGGCGCTGGATGACATTGAAGTGGACGGTGTGCGACGGGAGGGTGGCGGGGCGCAGCACGGTGGAACGCTCGAGCACGAGCTGGCTGACCAGCAGGTCGCGGAAGGCGGCAAACCGCACGCAGTCCTTGGGGAACACGGCCACGCCGCCGGGCCGGACGGCGGTGGCGAGCACGGACTTCTCCGCGGCCACCCCCTCGACGGTGCCGAGCGCCGCGAGGTGGGCGGGTGCGACCAGCGTGATCAGCGCGAGATCGGGCTGGATCATGGCGGCCAGTGGGGCCATCTCGCCGGGCGCGCTGATGCCCGCTTCGATCACGGCAAACCGGTGCCGGGCGGGATCCAGCCGCGTGAGCGTGAGGGGCACGCCGAGGTGGTTGTTGAGATTGCCCTCGGTCGCGAGCACGCCCCCGTCCTCGCCGCCGAGGAGGAGCGCGAGCAGGTTTTTCGTCGAGGTCTTGCCGGCGCTGCCCGTGATGCCGATGACCGGCCCGGAAAAACCGCCGCGGTGCTCGCGGGCGATGGCGTGCAGCGCGACCAGCGGATCCGGCACCACCAGTTGCGGCAGCGTCACGGCGGGATCGGCCCGGGCGACCAGCGCGGCCGTCGCACCGGCGGCCTGCGCCACCGCGAGAAAGTCATGGCCGTCGCGCCGGTCCGTCCGCAGCGCGACAAAGACCTGCCCCGGCTGCAGCCGGCGGCTGTCGGTCGCGAAGCCCGCCGGGGCGACGGCCGGCTGGGCGGTCCAGCGGCCGCCGGTCCAGCGGGCGAGAAGGTCGGGGGCGAACTCGGGCATGGCGGAGGTTGCGGCGGGTTAGCGGGGTTGGGGTGCCTTGAGCCGGATGAGCTCGCGCAGCGTCTGGCGGTCGTCGAAGGGGACGATGGTGTCCGCAAATTCCTGATACGTCTCGTGCCCCTTGCCCGCGACCAGCAGGCAGTCCCCCGGCCGGGCCATGTCGAGCGCGAGGCTGAGCGCGCGGCGGCGGTCCTCGATCCAGGTGATCTTGCCGGGCGCGGTGACGCCGGCTGCCATGTCGGCAAAGATGGCGGCGAGGGTCTCGCCGCGCGGGTTGTCGGCCGTGGCAAAGGCGAAGTCGGCGAACTCCTGAACGGCGCCGACCATGAGCGGACGCTTGGTGCGGTCGCGGTTGCCGCCGCAGCCGAAGACGACGAGCAGGCGGCCGGGGGTGATGGGGCGGAGCATGCCGAGGGCGTTGCGCAGGGCGTCGTCGGTGTGGGCGTAGTCCACCAGCACGTTGAAGGGCTGGCCCTCCTCGATGCGCTCCATGCGGCCGGCAACGCCCTGGAACGAACGCAGCCGCGGCAGCAGCGCCGCCGGATCGCGGCCGAGCGCCCAGACGGTGGCGGTGGCGGCGAGGAGGTTGCTGACGTTGTAGCGGCCGAGGAGCGGCGAATCGACATCCTGCGCGCCGCCGGGCCAGGTGAGGCGCGCGGTGGTGTTCTTGAAGTTCAGGGCCACGGCCTCGGCCCGGACCTGGGCGGCAGGATGCTCGCCGTAGGTGACGACGCGCACCTTTCCGGCGAGGCGGTCGCACAGCTTGGCACCGTAGGGATCGTCGAGGTTGACCACGGCGACCTTCGGGCCGGGGCCGGCGTGGCTGGTGAAGAGGCGGGTCTTGACCTCGAAGTAGGCGTCGAGCGACCCGTGGTAGTCGAGGTGGTCGCGGGTGAGGTTGGTGAACACCGCCGCGCCGAACTCCAGCCCGAGCACGCGCTGCTGGTCGAGGCCGTGCGAGCTGACCTCCATCACCGCCGCGCGGCAGCCCGCGTCGCGGATCTGCGCGAGCATCCCGAAGATGTCGACGGCCTCCGGCGTCGTCTTGAACGAGGGCACGGTGCGCACGCCGAGGTCGTAGCTGATGGTGCCGAGCAGGCCGGTGCGGCGCTCGCCGTCGAGCAGGTGCTTGAGCAGGTGGGTGACGGTGGTCTTGCCGTTGGTGCCGGTGACGCCGACGACCTCGAGGTCGCGGTCGGGCGCCTTGTAATACCGGCGGGCGGCCCGGGCGAGCGCGGCCCGGGCGTCGGCCACCTCGATGAAGGTGACGTTGGCCGGCGTGTGGGTGGGGATCCGCTGCGTCACCACGGCGACGGCGCCGCGCGAGACCGCCTCGTCGATGAAGGCCGCGCCGTCGGCGCGCCGACCCGGCAGCGCGAAGAAGAGCTGGCCCGGCACCACGCGCCGGCTGTCCAGCACCAGTCCGGAGATGGGGCGCGCGAGCGGACCCTTCACGGCGCGGATTTCATCCGGGGAAAAGCAGTCGGAGAGTTGGGGGGCCATCTTGAAAATGCGGGGGGCCGCGCGGCCGACCGTCCGGGCGCGCGGGGCAAAGGCGTGGATCAGCGCATAGTCGGCGGTGAGGTAGCCGATCACGGGCGGGCTCCTCCCAGGGCCAGCAGGCCGGGGACCGGCGTGGTGACCGGCTTGATGTCGAGATACTGGATGAGCTGTTCGCCGAGGTGCTTGAAACTGGGGGCGGCGACGAGCCGGCCGTAGGCGGTGCCGCCCTGCGGGGGATGGCCGTCGTCCACGATCACCGAGATGACGAGCCGGGGGCGGCTGGCGGGGAAGAACCCGACGAACGACGAGATGTGGTGCGTGGTGGAGTACTTGCCGTCGATCAGCTTTTCCGTCGTGCCGGTCTTGCCGGCCGCCTCGAAGTTGGGGATGGCGGCCTCTGGGGCGGTGCCCTCGTTGGCGTAGGTCACGCGCTCCAGCATCTGCGCCATCGTGGCGGCGGTCTGCGGGCTGATGACGCGCCGGCGCACGACGGTGCCGAAGCGGCAAACGGTCGCACCCGTGTCGTCGCGGATTTCGCGGACGAGCTGCGGGCGGAGCAGTACGCCGCCGCTGGCGATCACGCCCATCGCCATGTGGATCTGCAGCGGGGTGGCGGCCACGGTGTGGCCCATCGGGATGCGGGTGATGTCGCTGCCGCTCCACTTGGTGTAGTTGGCGAGCATGCCCGGGGACTCGGGATAGATCGAGGCGAGGCCGGTGTCCTCGGCGAAGCCGTAGGCGCGGGCGTAGCCGTAGAGCCGTTCCTCGCCAAGCAGCATACCGAGCTGCGCCGCACCCTTATTCGAGGAGTGCGAGATGATCTCGGTGACACTCAGCGGCGCGTCAAAATGATGGTCCTCGCGCGGCAGGCTGCGGGACACGCCCTTGTAGTCCACCTTTTCCAGCGAACAGTCGAAGCGGGTCTCGGGTGTGACCAGCCCCTCGTTGAGGGCGCCGGAAACGGCGACGATCTTGAAGGTCGAACCCGGCTCGAGAATGTCCGCCACCGCGGCGTTGCGCATCGCCCGCTCGCCGTCCTTGCTGAGAGCGTTGTAGGCGTTGAGGTCGAAGGTTGGATAGTTGGCCATCGCGTAAATGAAGCCGCTGCGGGCGTCGCTCACGATGATGCTGGCCTTCTGCGGCTGGAACTTGCCGGCGATCAGCTCCAGTTCCTGCTCCACCATGTGCTGGATCGCGGAGTCGATGGACAGCACGACCGCATAGCCGTTGCTGGCCGGCACCTCCCGGGTGCGGAACTGCGCGAGCTCGTGCCGCTGGCCGTCCTTCTCCGACTCGCGCCAGCCGTCCACCCCGCGCAGGTAGAAATCGGCGAAACGCTCCATGCCGATGACCGGCTCCTCCTCCTTGTTGACGTAGCCGATGACATGGGCGGCGAGCTGGTTGTGCGGGTAGGCCCGGCGATAGACCCGATCGCCGTAAACGCCCTTGACGCCGAGCTTGCCGACCGCGTCGTAAACCGACTCCTCCACCGAATCGCTGAGCTTGGCCCACCGGATCCGGCCCTCCTCGTCGGTCCCGTCGCCGGCGGAGGCCGGCCGCGTCTTCGTGTTGAAGATCCGGCTCAGCTCCGGCAGCGGCACGTTGATCAGCCGGGCCAGCTCGGGCCACTTGGACTCGTCCGCCTTCTCCAGGAGCTGGGGATCGACGCCGAGCACGATGAGCGAATGCGAGGTGGCGAGGATGTCGTCATGCGCGTCCAGGATGTCGCCGCGGCGGGCCTTCTCGACAATGATCTCGTGGCGGGCCCGGTCCAGATAGTGCACCAGCGAATCGCGGTCGATGACGTGCAGGTGCACGAGCCGGACGCCGACGGTGGCGAAGGCCCCGAGCACACCCGCCGCCAGCAGGATCATGCGGGGGGTCGAGGCAAAGCCCTTGGACAAAGCCGTCACCGCCGCCGGCCCTCCAGGGGAAAGCGCACGGCCACCACCGGCCGTGCATCCGCCAGCGGCCCGGTGGCCGGCCAGCCGGCCAGTTCCGGCCCGGCCGGCTCGCTCACCCGCACGACCTGCGGCTCCCGGGGCGGGACCAGACCGAGGCGCCACTCGGCATTGCGGCGGGTGAGCACCTCGATGGACTGCTCCGCCGTGATCTGCGTGCCCAGCTCGGCGAGATGCCGCTCGGTCTCCTTGATCTGCTGCTCCAGCTGCTTGGTATTATTGGCCTTGAGCGAAATCTGATGCTGCGCCCACACCGCGCCCATGCCGACGGAGCCGCCCAGGCAGATCAGCACCAGGGCGGGAACGAGCAGCTGGTTCACAAAGGCGCGGTTGTCGGTGGGATGCATGGCGGTGGGTGGGGTTCAAAGTTTCCGGACGGCGCGCAGCTTCGCGGACCGGCTGCGCGGGTTCAGCGCGGTCTCGTCCTCGCCGGGGATCACCGGACGGCGGGTCAGCGGCTCGGCCCGCTTCGTCCGCAGGTCCTGCGGCCGGTGGTCCTCGGCGCTTTCCGGCTGGCCGCACTCGCGGCGGCAGAACTGTTTTACCTGGCGGTCCTCCAGCGAATGGAAGCTGATCACGGCGAGCACGCCGCCGGGCGCGAGGCGGGCGAACGCCGCCGGCAGCGCGCGCTCCAGCGCACCGAGCTCGTCGTTGACGGCGATGCGCAGCCCCTGGAAGGCGCGGGTGGCCGGATGCAGCCGGGAGGCAAAACGGTCGCGCGCCGGGATGGCGGCGGCGATCAGCGCGGCCAGAGTTTCCGTGCGCGCCAGCGCGCCCGTGCCCCGGGCCGCCCGCAGCGCCTGCACCACGCGGCGCCAGTGCGGTTCCTCGCCATAGTCGCGGATGGCGCGGACCAGCATCTCCTCGGTGGCGGTCTCGAGCCAGAGCGACGCCGGCACCCCGCTGCGCGGATCCATGCGCATGTCCGCCGGCGCGTCCTGCCGGAAGGAAAAGCCGCGCGCCGCCTCGTCGAACTGGAAGGACGAGACGCCGAGGTCGAAGAGGATGCCGTCAAACCGGCCGAGCGCGAGCTCGTCGAGCCGGCCAAAATCGCGGTCGAGCAGGGCGAACCGTCCCGGATAGGCCGCTGCCAGCGGGGCCGCGCGCTCCGCCGCCGCGGGGTCCCGATCCAGCCCGACCACCTCCGTGGCCGGGGCGGCTGCCAGGATCGCGCCGGCGTGGCCGCCGCCGCCGAACGTGCAGTCGAGATACCGCCCGCCGGCGCGGGGGGCGAGCAGCGCGAGCGTTTCGCGCAGCAGAACGGGTTGATGGCCGGCGGACATGGCGGGGACCGGGCTAGGCAGCATGGCGCGCATGGTCGTGGTTCCGGGCGGGGCCGGGCAGCACGCCGGCCGGTGGCACCGTCGGATGGGGCAGCGCGAGCCGGCGGAGCGCGAAGCTCGCGCGCACGCGGGGCATGACCGCGGGGAAATAATGCCGGGGGCCCCCGGAGCGGGCCGGCGTCAGGCCGGGCATGCGCGTCGGGTGGATCGGGGTCGTGGGATTCATGGCTAGATTCCGAACCGCCGCATGAAGTCCGTCTGGCTTTCCGCCGAGGACTTCTGCTCGACCTTGCCCCATTCCTTGGGGCTGTAGATGTTGAATTTGCTCAGGCTGCCGCCGAGCACCGCCTCGCCCCGGGCCTTGATGCCCGCGTGCCGCAGCAACCCGTCCGACAGCGCCACGCGGCCCTGCTTGTCGAACGTGAAGGCCTGGGTGAGCGCAAAAAATGACGCGATCTCGGCCTGCGCCGTGGCATCCGCCAGCGGCACCGCCGCGATCTTCTCATGCAGCTTCTCCGCCTCCGCCGGCGGCAGCACCGAGATGTAGCCGGCCGGATTTGGCGTCGCCAGAAACGTGTCGGTCTCCGCATGGGCAGCCCGCCAGGCCGACGGAATCGTCAGCCGATTCTTGTCGTCAAGCGTGTGGGCAAAATTGCCGGTGTAGAAAGTTTTTCTGAGCGGAGCCATGGATGGAAAACGCCGTCTTCCCCAATATGCCCCCTTTTAACCCCTTTTGACCCCCGCGAGTCAAGCGAACTCCGATGGTTTTTTGGGAAACTTATTCACAGCCGCACCGCTGCCGGCGCGGGCCTGATCTTCGCCACGGCGGGGCCATTTCTCCTCGGAGATGACGCAGGCGGACGGTGGACCGCCGGCCCCGGTTCGCATCGCGCGCGCGGGCCGCCGCGGGCCGGCCCCCACCGCAGTTTCCCGCCGGAGCGCCGCCCCACCCCGCCCCACCGCCGGTCGCCAGGGCGGCTAGTGCAGCAGCCCCACCTGCCGGATCGCCTCGTAGCAGGCGATGCCGGCGGCGGTGCTGAGGTTGAGCGAGCGCAGTTCCGGATCGGCGTGCGGGATCGTCACGCGCCAGTCGTGCAATTCGGCGTGCAGCCATCCGGGCGCACCCGCGCCCTCGTTGCCGAAGACCAGCCCGTCGCCGTCGGCAAACGCCGCGCTCCAGAAACTCCGCTCCGCCTTCGTCGTGAACAGCCAGAGCCGCCGCGGCCCGGCCGCACTCGCGCGAAACGCGGCCCAGTCGGCGTGGTGGTGCACATCGAGCCGGTGCCAGTAGTCCATGCCGGCGCGCTTCAGCTGCCGGTCGGTGATGGTGAAGCCGAGCGGATGCACGAGATGCAGCCGCGAGCGCGTGAGCGCGCAAAGCCGGCCGATGTTGCCGGTATTTGGCGGGATCTCGGGCTGGAACAGAACGAGGTGCAGCATGGTGCGACCGAGAGCCGGGCTCAGGGCCGGCGGAACTTGAACGCCTTCTTCACGTCCATCATCGCCGCCTTGTCGCGCAGGTCCGTGCGCTTGTCGTAGAGTTTTTTGCCGGTGCAGAGCGCGACCTCGGCCTTCACCAGCGCGCCCTTGAAGTACAGCCGCAGCGGCACGAGGGCGCGACCGCCGATCTGGAGCGCCTGCGCGATTTTCCGCACCTGGTGCCGGTGGAGCAGCAGCTTCCGGCGGCTCCTGGGATCGTGGTTGGCGAGATTGCCGAACGCGTATTCCTCGATGTGCGCGTTGAGCAGCCACAGCTCGCCCTTCTCGAAGCGCCCGAAGGCGTCGCTGATCTGCGCCCGCCCGGCGCGGATCGACTTCACCTCGGTGCCCTTGAGCACCAGGCCCGCCTCAAACTTCTCCTCGACGAAGTAGTCGCGCAGCGCCTTGGCGTTGCGGACCTCCGTGAAGCGGGCGGGATCTTTTTTCTGGGCGGACATGAGGGGCCGGGCGCGGCGGACGGCGCACGGCCGGACACCAGCCAGACAGGATTATCGCCGGAGGCGATGCCGGAAAAGGGCGCCGGAGCGGCGCGGGGCGGCGCTCAGTTGGTGCCGACCTCGAAGGTGATCTTCCCCTCGATAACCTCGCGCAGCGCCACATCCTCGGGCGACAGCTTCTCGAGTGACTCGACCAGCGGGCGGCTGCCGCGCTTGAGCTGCTTCACGCGGCGCGAGACCACGTTGATGAGCAGGTTGGCGTCGGAGATGATTTTCTGCGCTTCTTTCAGGTAGTCGTCTCTCATGGGCGGCGGGAAGGGATGGCGGACGGGAAACGGTCAGCTTCAGCGCTGCCGCCCCCTCCGGTCAAGGGTTTATTTCCGGCCGCCCGCGGAAGCCTTCGCCTTGCCGGCCGGAAGGGCGTCGAGGGCCACCCGCAGCAACTCGCCCACGCTCACGCGTTTCGCCCGCGCGGCTTTGACGAGGGTGGTTTTCACCCGGGCGGTCAGCCGCACGGAAATCTGCCGGTGTTCGTTCGGCGTCGCCTGATAGCGCTCGAAGTCGAAGGCGCCGATCGCGAGGCGGACGACGTCACTGGTGGAGCTGAGCCCCAGGCGCCGGCGATGGGCCTCGATTTTGGTGATCAGCGCAACCGGCAGATCGAACGTGATGGGTGCGGGTGCTGATGGGGCGGTTTTCTTGGCCATTGGAGGGGAAGGCAGGGGCAACCAATTGTTTAAGCGGGAACGGATAGGCGTTAGCAAGCCGACCGCCCGCCCGGGGGCAACGCTAAATTTGCACGTGCGGCATTGACTCGCCCGGCCGGTCGGCGTCGTTCTCCTCCGGCACCGCTTCCGCCCTCCCGCCCTCCCCCACCATGGCCCGCGTCGTCCTCGACCAGATCAGCAAGACCTACCCCGGTAAAAACGGCGGGAGCCCGGCGGTGCGCAACCTCAGCCTCACCGTAGCCGACGGCGAATTCATGGTGCTCGTCGGCCCCTCGGGCTGCGGCAAATCCACCCTCCTGCGCCTCATCGCCGGCCTCGAGTCGCCGGACTCAGGCACCATCGCGATTGACGGCCGCACCGTCAACGGCGTGCCGCCGAAGGACCGCGACCTCGCGATGGTCTTCCAGAATTACGCGCTGTATCCGCATCTCACGGTGTTCGAGAACCTCGCCTTCGGCCTCCGGCTGCGGAAGCAGCCCCGGGAAGAAATCGCCGCGCGCGTCGCGGCCGCCGCCGCGCAGCTCGGTCTCGCCGACGTCCTCGACCGCCTGCCCAAGTCCCTCTCCGGCGGCCAGCGCCAGCGCGTCGCCGTCGGCCGCGCGATCGTCCGCCAGCCGAAGGTCTTCCTTTTTGACGAGCCGCTTTCCAATCTCGACGCCAAGCTCCGCGCCACGACCCGCACCGAGATCGCGCGGCTCCACGCCCGCCTCGCCGCCACCATGATCTATGTGACGCACGACCAGGTCGAGGCGATGACCATGGGCGACCGCATCTGTGTGATGAAGGACGGCTGCATCCAGCAGGTCGCCGCCCCCCTCGAGCTCTACGAACATCCCGCCAACCTGTTTGTCGCCGGCTTCATCGGCAGCCCCCCGATGAATCTGCTCGCCGGCACCCTGGAAGAATCCGCCACCGGCCTGGACTTTGTCGCAACGAATTCGCCCCACTCCCCGGAGGGCGCCGGCTCCGACCGCACCAATCTCCGTATTCAAATTTCCGATCCCGCCTTCGCCGCCCACGCCGTCGGTCACGCCGGCCGGCCCGTCATCCTCGGCCTGCGCCCGGAACACCTCCACGACGCCCGCACCCTGGCCGCCACCGATCCCGCCCGCACTTTCCCGGCCACCATCGAGGTTTGTGAACCGATGGGCGCGGAGACGTTCCTCCACCTGCGGGCCGGCCCGGTCACCCTGATCGCACGGGTTGCACCCGGCCCGCGCCATACCGTCGGCACGACCCTGCCGATGGTCCCGGCGCTCAAGCACGCCCATCTGTTCGACGCCGTGACCGGACTGGCGCTCAGGTGAGGTTCATCCGCCCGGAGCTGCGGGCCCCGCCGCCGGTTAGTATCCGGTATATAGATACATGGATTCCGGCCGGCGGCTCAGACCGCCTCCGCCGCGACCAGCGCATACGCCTCGGCGGGCGTGTCCACCACGCGCCAGGCACGGGCCGCGACCTCCGGAGCCACCGCACGGCCGTGGCGGATGAGCACCGTGCGCAGACCGAGCTCCGCGCCGGCCAGCACGTCCACGTCGGCGTCGCCCACATACAGCGCCGCGCCCGCCGCCACGCCCAGCCGCTGCAGCACGACCCGCAGGCCCTCCGGGTGCGGCTTGTGCGTCGCCAGATCGTCGCCGCAGACGCTCGCGGCAAACCCGCCGTCGAGGTGGTGGAGGCGCAGCATCTCCTCCGTCGTCGCCCGGTCCCGGCCCGTCCACAGGCCGGTGGCGCGGCCCGCCGCCGCCAGGGTCGCGAGCAGCTCCCGGCCGCCGGCAAAGGGCTGCACCCGCGCGGCGCGCGCCGCCATGAAATCCTCCAGCCGCCGCAGGGCGGGAGCCACGTGGGCCGCGTCCGGCAGCAGTTCGGTGAGCGTCCGCACCGGCGGTCCGCCGAGCCGGGCAAACCATTCCGGGCCGGACAGGGGCGGATGGTACGGCTCGATCGCATGCGCGTGGGCCGCGAGCACCATCGGCATGGAGTCGACGAGGGTGCCGTCGAGGTCAAACACCACCGCGCGGCAGCTGGGCGGGCGCTCCGTCATGGACCGTCAGGGGCTGAGCCGCTGCAGGGCGCTCTCCGAGGGCGGCTTGAGGCTGTCGGCCAGCGAGGCCGGCTCGAAAAGCGCCGCGGCAAAATCCTGGTCCAGCGCCACCGCGGTCACGGTGAACTGCGTGTGGTTCCGGGTCTGTTCGTCGCGCAGGTCGATGACCTTGGCGACGCGCACCTTGCGGTCCAGCTCGAGCACCGTGATGGATTTCAGGGGGGCGCCGGTGGAGCTGATTTCCTCGGCCTGCATGAGCGCGTTGAACTCGGTGTCGAGGTAGATCCGCACCCCGGCCAGCGCGGGCTGCTGCGCGACAATAGCCGCGGGAGGATAGAGCAGGAACACGTGCGCCGGCCGGCCGCGCACCGGTTCGGTGCCCTCGTAGACAAAATCGGACCAGTAGATGAACGGCATCTGCAGGTCGAACGCCGTGAGCTCGGTGCCGGCCAGGGGCGTGAACAGCGCCGCGGCCCCCACGGCGGACACCCCGCCGGCGGCGTGGTCCGCCTCCGCCGCGGGCCAGCTCCACAGGGCGCTCTCCGGTCCCGATTGCACCAGCAGCCGGCGCTCCGCGTCCCCGGCGCCGGGCTGGAGCACGATGCGGGTGATGGGCCCGCGGTCGTTGCGGCGGCCCCAGAGGCGGCCGGGCACCACGCGCTCCGGCGCAGCGGGCACCCCGCGCAACGGACGCGGCAGGACATGCAGCTCAAATTCCAGATAAAAAGCACCGGCCAGCTCCCAGCCCTGGGCGCGAAACTCCCCGAGAATCTTCCGCCCCTCCGCCGGATCGGGCGGAGTGACCTGGACATAGCCCGGAGCCGGCCGGAAGCGGCTGGGCTGGGCCAACGCCGGAGCCGTGGCGGCCAGCCACAAAAGCGTCAGGCCGGCCAGCGTCCTTAGCGCCCGCCCGGAAAAAATCTCAAGCTGGGCCGCGCGTTGCACAGCTCAGGGCGCCTTGGGCGCCCCGGCCGGCGGGGTGCTGGCCGTTGTCGCCGGGGCGGTCGTGGCACCCGCCGCCGCATTGCCGGTGGCCGCTGCCACGGGGGCGGTGGTCGGGGCCGGAGCCGTGGCCGTCGGAACCAAGGGCAGGGAAGCCGTGGAGACGGGCACGGACGGAAGCGCGGGGCCGGAGCTGTGGGCGTGCTTGGCGGTGTAAATCTGGCTGAGGTAAAGGACGAAGCTGAGTACGAAAAACGCGATCGCGGCGTTGATGGTGGCTTTGCTGAGGACGTTGCCGGTATCGGCCCCGAAGGCGGATTCCGTCGCACCGCCGCCGAGGGCCGCGCCCATGCCGCCGTCCTTGGTCTTCTGCGCCAGCACGACGAGAATCAGGAACAGGGAAACAAGGATCAGAATGAAGGTGAGGAGACCGATGAGAAAGGACATAGGAAGGGTCAAACAGAGCGGCCGGCCGGGCGGTTGTCAACCCGCGGATTGCCGGGGCCCCGAGTCAGATTTCGCGGACTGGGGGTGCGCCGGAACGGTCGTGACCGACGTTCCGGAGGCCGGTCCCAGGCCGGCCCGACCCTTGGTCCAGCTCCACCAAACCGACCCCTTACCGTCAGATTTCGTAATCGCCCGGCCGATCGTCCCCTCCGCCCGGAACCGGCGCATGGGCCGCGCTCTCCTGCTTGCGGTCGTAATAGATGCGCACTTCCGCCTTGGCGCCACCCTCCAGCTGCAACAGGCCGGATGCGCGCTGCAGCGCCCGCTTGGTGCTCATCGTCAGGTTGGCCTCGGCCGGAAAGATATTCTCCCGCCCGAGGGTCGCCAGCGCGCCGCTGGCCGCGAGCACCCGTTCGACATCGGGGCTCACCCCGCTGATCAGCAGGTGCCGGCCCGACTGCTGCAGGTAGGCGTGCAGCTGGAGCAGCGACATCACCGAGGTGGCGTCAAGGTGCCGGGCGTTCTTCATGCGCAGGATGACTACGCGGATGCGGGTGTCGTCCGCCAGGTAACGCACCTGCTCCTGAAACAGGTCGGCCGCGCCAAAGAATAGCTCGCCCTCGACATGGACAATGGAGATGGCCGTGTTGCGGCGGGGGGAGTTGGGCTCCAGCGCGGCCAGCTGCCCCCGATTGTTGAAGGCATATTCGACCAGCGAGGGCGCGCCCGCCTTGCGCAGGAACAGCGCGAGGGAACACCCGATGCCGACGTAGATCGCGATGTCGAGCTTGAGAAAAAACGCCGCCAGCAGCGTCACGGCCAGCACGACGGCGTCCGACCGCGTCGCCCGCCAGCAGATACGAATCTGGTCGCGGCTGATCATCTTCAGGCCAATGCGGATGAGGTGGGCCGCGAGGCTGGCGACCGGGATGAAGTTGATGATGGGGGCGACGAAGAACAGCGCGCCGAGCACGATGACGCTGCTGGAAAGCGCGGCGACCTGGGTGCGCGCGCCGCTCTGGAAATTCGCGCCGCTGCGGGCGAACGACGCCGAGCCCGGCATCGCGCCGTAGGCGCTGCACGCAAGGTTGCCCAGACCCATGGCCATCAGTTCCTGGTTGGTGTCGAGCCGCTGGCCCGACTGGGCGGCGAGGGTCTTGGCGATGGCCACCGCCTCAAGCATGCCCAGGATCGCCACCGCCAGCGCCGCACCCAGCAGCGGCGGCACGATGGCCGGGTTGGTGGCGCCGAGGGGCAGCCCCATGAAGGTGGGCAGCTCCGCCGCCAGCGCGCCGTCGTCGCCGATGGTGCGGATGCCCAGCCCGCCGAGCCCGCCGAAGTGGGTGAACAGCGCCAGAAACACCAGCGTCAGCAGCTCCGCCGGCACCTTCGGCACCAGCCGTTCAAAAATATAAAACAACAGCAGCGTCGTCACCCCCATCACCGCGGCATAGCTGTTGAACTGACCCAGCCAGAACCGGTGGAGGGCCGTGCCGAGGCTGCGGAAAAAGCTGCCGCGCTCGGCGGTCATGCCGAGGAGGTTCTGCACCTGGCCGGAAGCCAGCAACAGGCCGATGGCCGTGCCGTAGCCGACGATGACCGAGCGGGAGATGAACTGCGTAAGCTTGCCGAGCTGCGCCAGACCCGCGATCAGCTGAAACAGGCCGATCAGGAACGCCAGCACCAGCGCGATCTGCGGCGGCGAGAGGCTCGAGTCGTGGAACGAAAAGATCGTTGCGGCGAGAATCAGGCTGATCGAATTTGTCGGACCGAAGACGAGATGGTGGGACGAACTGAACAGGGCGCAGACAAAGCCGCCCACGATCACCGACATGATGACCATGAGGGGCGGCAGGCCCGCGATCAGCGCGAAGCCGATCGCCTGCGGGATGGAGACGAGGGCAACAGTCGCGCCCGCCAGCAGATCGGCATGCAGCGCCGGCCACACGTAGCCGCGCAGCTCGCGGCCGAGCGGGAAACGCTCGCGCAGCCACCGGCGCGTGGGGCGCCACCACGGTTCAGCCGTCCCGGTGGCGTCGCGGGGGTCGGCCGTCACGGCGCCTTACGCCTCCACGCCGAGTTTCTCGAGCAGGCGGTGCAGGTCGTCGTTGCCGGCGTATTCGATGACGATCTTGCCGCGTTTCGGGGAATGCCGCAGCACGACGCGGGCGCCGAGGTGCGAGGTGAGCTTCTTCTCGATGCCGGCCACCGCCGCGGCCTCGACCGGGGGAATCTTGCGCCCGGGGGCCGGGACCGCCGCCCCGGCTTTCCGGGACTGCACCAGCTTCTCGGTCGCGCGCACGCTCAGCCCCTCCTCGATCACCCGCCGCGCCAGCAGCGCCCGCGGGGCCGCCTCGGCCACGCCGAGCAGCACCTTGGCGTGGCCGACGCTGAGCAGCGCCTTGCCGACATAGCCCTGGAGCTCGGCGTCGAGGGTGAGCAACCGGAGCGCGTTGGCCACCGTGGCGCGGCCCTTGCCGACGCGCTCGGAGGCGGCCTCCTGCGTGAGGTCGAAGTCGCGGACGAGGCTGGCGTAGCCATAGGCCTCCTCGATCGGGTTGAGGCCCTCGCGCTGGAGGTTCTCGATCAAACCGATGGCGGCGGCCGAAGCGTTGCTGGCCTCGACGAGACGGGCGGGGATCGCCTTGAGCTTGAGCTGCTGGAACGCGCGCCAGCGGCGTTCACCGGCGATGAGCTGGAACTTCTCCCCGTGCCGGCGCACCACAACGGGCTGGAGCAGACCCTCGGCGCGGATGCTCTCGGCGAGTTCGTTGAGCTGCTCGGCCGGAATTTCGCGCCGCGCCTGATAAGGGCTGGGCTCGATCAGATGGACCGGGATTTCCTGAAAACCCGGGGCGGGGGGGGCAGCCGGCGCGGGGGCGGCGGCGGCCGAGACGGCGGGTTTGGCCGGCGCGGAAGCGGCAATGAGGCCGCCGAGGCCGCGGCCGAGTCGGGATTTTTGGGGAGCTGCCATGGACGATAAGTTCGGGGTTCGGAGTTCTCGGTTCAGGGATCTGGATAACGGGATGGGCGGCTCAGGGAGCGGGCGGGGCTGGCACCTTGCCGCCGGGGATGAAAAGCGTCTGGCCGACAAGGATCTTGGACGGGTCGGGAATTTTGTTGGCGTTGATGATGTCGGTTTTCTTGGTGCCGGTTTTTTTGGCGATGACGTCGAGCGTGTCGCCCTTCTGCACGGTGTATTTGATGCCGTCCTTGACGTAGTCCTCTGAGAAGGTCGTCTGGACGGGGGTGCGCTGGGCCATGCCCTTGGCGAGCGAGTCGAGGGCGGCGTTGGTCTGGTCCGCCAGCTTCTTGATCTGCGCGCCCACTTGCGCCGTGAGCTGCTCGCGGGTCGCCTCGTCCCCGGCCTGAACGAGCCGGTTGAGGTCAGCGACCGCGGCGTTGAGCTGCGCGATCGTCGCGTAATTCTGGCTGGCCGCCTTGGCCCGGAGGTCGGCGTTGTCGCGCTCCACCTGCTCCAGCCGGAGGCTGAGGCGCGCGACCTGCTCAGTGAGGCCGCGGACGTCCTCGCGCAGGTTGGCCAGCTCAACGGCGCCCGGCGGTACCCCACCTGACTGGGCCCAAACCGGGCCGGCCAGGCCGGCAAGTGCCGCCGCGCAAAGAATTGCTTTCCACATTCCCCGCAGCGTGGCGAAAATTCCCGGGAAAACAAGCGCCGAGCCGCGCGCCCGTCAGGCACCGGGCCGCCCCGCAGCTTCAGCCCGCCACCAGCCAGGCGGAGAGCGCCACGGCATAGCCCGCAAGATACAGCCCGGTGTGACCGAGGAGCACGATGAGCGCGGCTGGCGTCTGCGCAGCGCGCAATGCCCGCATCTGCCGCGCGGCGGGCCAGGCCAGCAGCAGCGCCAGCGGCAGGGCGGTCGCCAGCCGGCCCGCGCCCAGCAGCGCGAGCGCCGGCGGCACCGCGAGCGCAAGCGCATGCGCAACCGCGAACTGCCCGCGGGCGAATCGGCGGCCAAAGCGGACGACGAGCGTGCGTTTGCCCGCCACCGCATCGGTGTCGGCGTCGCGATAGTTGTTCACGAGAAGAATGTTGGTCGCGAGCGCGCCGATGCCGGCCGCAGCGACCAGGATGGCCGCGGTCACGGCGCCGGTCTGCACAAAACACGTGGCTCCCACCGCGACCAGACCGAAGAAGACGAACACAAACACGTCGCCCAGCCCGTGGTAGCCAAGCGGCCACGGGCCGCCGGTGTAGGCGAGGCCGCTCAGGATGCTCGCCACACCGAGGCCGACGAGCGGCCAGCCACCGAAGCGGAGCAGCGTCAGCCCCGTGAGAAACGCGAGGGCGAAGACCGCAACCATCGCCATCCGCATGGTCGCGGGCGCCACCAGCCCGCTGGCGACGGCGCGGCGTGGTCCGACGCGCGCGGCGGTGTCGGCGCCCTTGAAGAAGTCGTAGTAGTCGTTGGCGAAGTTGGTCCCGATCTGAACGAGCAAACCGAAGGCGAGGCAGGCGAGCGCGGCGGGCGCGACGAATTGGCCGGCCTGCCAGGCGAGCGCGGAGCCGACCAGCACGGGCGCCACCGCGGCAGGCAGGGTGCGCGGCCGGGCGGCGGCGAGCCAGATCAGCAGCGGGGACGGACGCTCCACGGCGAAATCGGAATCAGGAGGACCCGATGATCTTGGTCTTCTTCGTGAACTGCGCGAGGCGCCGCTTGCTCAGCACACTCAGCAGAACCGGCAGGATCGCCAACGCCGCCAGCAGCAGGGTCTCATCGTGTTCCGAACCCGGAAACGAAAGCCCGAAACAAGTGACGAGGCAGCCGTAGACAAAAAGAAAGACCGAGGCCGATGGGAGCACCAGATTGACCGCCCAGATCGAAATGACCGCAAAGCAGGCCGGCTTCCAGTCCATGAGTCCGAAGCTCAACCCCAGAACATAAAAGAGGGGCGCAAACAGCGAAAACCGGCCCTCAAACCGCAGCGTCTGGATCAGCAGACCCAGCACCAGCACCGCCGCCTTGAGGCCAAACACAAGATGCAGGGTCGCGCGGGAGGCGTCGTGTTCGACCGCAAAGGTGCCCCACCGGCAGATCGCGTAACTGCCGGCCACCGCGCGCAGCAGATCCACCCAGTTGCGCGACTTGCCCAGTTCCTGGCCCATCCGGACAGAGATGTCACCGGGCTCCCGGTCAACCCGGGCCCGCAGCGGCCGGCCGCGGCTGGAACCGCGGAGGCTGATCAGACGCAGCCATTGCCGCGGCAACCAGAGCAGGACGAGGGCGAAGACGAGGTAGGTATAATCGATGGTCACGGGTTCCGAAAAAAGGTCGGGGCAACCAATACCGGCCCGGGCCGCTTGTCAAAGGATCATCCCGGCGCCCACCGTGGCGTGGGTAAACTCGTCCACCAGAATGAAGCTGCCGGTCGCGCGGTTCCGCTGGTAGGGGTCGCAGAGCAACGGCACCGCCGTGCGCAGCTGGATGCGGCCGATGTCGTTCATGCCGATGTCCAGGTCGCCCTCCGCCTTGTGGAGCGTGTTGATGTTAACCTTGTAGCGCACGGCCTTGACCACACACCGCGCCTCGCGGGTCGTGTGGCGCAGCAGGTATTTGCCGCCGGGCTGAATCTTCTTGTCGGCAAACCAGCACACCATCGCCTCGATGTCCTGGCTGACGTGCGGCGGATTGTTCGCCTTCACCAGCATGTCCCCGCGCGACAGGTCGATCTCGTCCGCCAGGGTCATCACCACCGACATCGGGGCGAAGGCCTCCGGCAGGTCGCCGTCCGGCCCCCGGATGGCCTTGATCCGCGAGGTCAGGCCGGAGGGCTGCGCGACAACCTCGTCGCCGGGCTTGAAGACGCCGCCGGCGATGCGCCCGGCGAAACCGCGGAAATCGTGGTGTTCGTCGCTGTTGGGCCGGATCACGGTCTGCACCGGAAAGCGCGCGTCGATGAGGTTGGAGTCGCTGCCGATGTAAACGGTTTCCAGCGTGTAGAGGAGCGTGCCGCCCTGGAACCAGGGCATGCGGGCGGATTTGTCGACAACGTTGTCGCCATGCAGCGCGCTGAGGGGGATGAACTTGATGTCCGGCACCTCGAGCCGCGAGGCGAACTCGGTGTACTGCGCAACGATCTCGTTGTACCGCGACTCGGACCAGTCCACGAGGTCCATCTTGTTGACCGCGACTATCAGGTGCGGGATGCGCAGGAGCGAGGCGATGAACGAGTGGCGGCAGGTCTGCTCGATCACGCCCTTGCGGGCGTCGATCAGGATGATCGCGAGGTTGGCCGTCGAGGCCCCCGTCACCATGTTGCGGGTGTACTGGATGTGCCCGGGCGTGTCGGCGATGATGAACTTGCGTCGCGGGGTGGCGAAGTAGCGGTAGGCCACGTCGATGGTGATGCCCTGCTCGCGTTCCGCGCGCAGCCCGTCGGTGAGGAGCGAAAGGTTGAGGTTCTCCTCGCCCCGCTGCTCGGTGGCCCGCTCGATGGCGTCGAGCTGATCCTCAAAGATCGCCTTGGAGTCGTAGAGCAGACGGCCGATGAGGGTCGATTTGCCGTCGTCGACACTGCCCGCCGTCGTGAAACGGAGCAGGTCCATGGCGAGGTAGTGCTGGTCGGAATGGGACATGGATGAAAGGTGGAAACAGAAAGTCTAAGGACTAATGTCTAATGTCTAATGCCTAAGGGCCGAGGCCGGAATGCCACTGCGGGCAGATCAAATTCGACTCTTTTCTTTGATTATCTTAGTGGCTGAATATCGTATTAGTCATTAGTCATTAGTCATTAGTCATTGGACATTGGACATTGGACATTAGTCATTGGACATTTCCTCTAGAAATACCCCGCCTTCTTGCGGTCTTCCATTGAGGACTCCGAGCGTTTGTCGTCGGCGCGGGTACCGCGCTCAGTCTGGTGGGCGGACGCGACCTCCTGAATGATTTCGGCCAGCGTCGTCGCGGGCGACTCCACCGCTCCGGTGCAGGTGCTGTCACCCACGGTGCGATAGCGCACCTGCTTCGTCTCATACTGCTCACCGTCCAACAGCGTGATATAGGGCGAACGGGCCAGGAGCATGCCGTTGCGGTTCACGATCTCGCGTTGGTGCGCGAAATAGATCGACGGAATCGCCAGGTTCTCGCGGGCAATGTATTGCCAGACGTCCATCTCCGTCCAGTTGGAGAGCGGGAAAACACGGAAATGCTCGCCGGGCTGCTTGCGGCCGTTGAAGAGGTTCCAGAGCTCGGGACGCTGGTTCTTGGGATCCCACTGGCCGAACTCGTCCCGGTGCGAGAAGAACCGTTCCTTGGCCCGGGCTTTCTCCTCGTCGCGCCGCGCGCCGCCGAGGCAGGCGTCAAACTTGAACTCCTCGATCGTGTCGAGCAGCGTCACGGTCTGGAGCGCGTTGCGCGAAGGATTCAGCCCGGTCTCCTCCTGCGCCCGACCGGCCTTGATCGAGTCCTCGACCTGGCGGACGATCAGCCGCCCGCCGGTCTCCTGCGCCAGCCAGTCACGGAAGGCGATGGTCTCGGGAAAATTGTGCCCCGTGTCCACATGGACGAGCGGGAAGGGATATTTCGCAGGCCGGAAGGCCTTCTGCGCGAGGCGCACCATCACGATGGAATCCTTGCCGCCCGAAAACAGGAGCGCCGGCCGCTCAAACTGCGCGGCGACCTCCCGCATGACAAAGATGGCCTCGTGCTCAAGTTGGGAAAGATGCGTCAGATGATAGGAACTCATGGCGTAAAACGGATGCGCGGCCGCACGGCGGCGAGCAGCGGTTCGAGCAGGGCGTCCGCCGTCCCGCTCTCGGTGTCCAGCACGAGTGCCCCGGCGTCGGCCCCGGGCGGCTCAAAGGCCGAATCCCGGCCCGTGAACTGCGCCACGCCACCCGCGCCCGCCCGTGCATACAGACCCTTGGGATCCCGCCGCGCGCAGGTCGCCAACGAGGCCGAGACATGGACCTCCAGAAAGTCGGCCCGGCCGACGATTGACCGCGCCAGTTCCCGCTGGGCCCGCAACGGAGTGATGAAGGCGCAAATCACCACCACCCCCGCCTCGACAAAAAGCTTCGCCACCTCCGCCACCCGCCGGATGTTCTCCGTCCGGTCGGCGTCGCTGAAACCCAGGCCCTGATTCAGGCCGGTGCGGACATTGTCGCCGTCCAGCAGATGGGTGGCATGCCCCTCGGCATGCAGCTGGCGCTCCAGCGCCACCGCCAGGGTGCTCTTCCCCGACCCCGAAAGTCCGTACAGCCAGATGACCTGCGCCCGCTGCCGCAACCGCGCTTCCTTCGCGCTCCGCCCGAGCACGCGGTCAAAAATGGGATGCAGGTTGGTGGACGCCTCGGCCATGTTATCTTTAGTAAACTGATGACCTTTTATAAGTCATCTCCGACGCGCAAGCCTAATCCTAAAGTAATTTCGTTTTTAAGGCTTAAACCTATTTTCTTCAGGTACTTTCAATTCCTTTTCCCAATCGCGAATGTAACCGAGGACAACTTCGGCTTGGGCGCTGTCGATTTGATAATCCGAGGCCTGTCGCAATGAGGGAGACTCGTGCTCCTCCCCGGGAACCCCGGGTGCCTTTGGCAGCGTCGGGTAGATCTTCATCAGCCATTCATACGCCTCCTGCACCCGGTTGAGTCGGTGGAGAAGATACGCATAGTCGCGGGAGACAAAATAGGGTGCGTCCGGCACCAGCGCCGCCCGATGGTAGTATTCCGCCGCCGTCGCCACATCCTTGAACTTCGAGAGATAGATCTGCGCGATGTCGACATAGACATGCGTCGATCCCGGATGGTAGGTCAGGGCCTCATCCAAATACTGGAGCGCCACCTCCGCCTGCTGCTCAATGATCCCCTGCTTGACTCCGGCCGGCACCTTGGTGCCGCCCCCGCTCTTTTCGATCCGCCAAACCGGCATGTCCGAAGCCATGACGCGGGCCGACTCCAGCCAGAAATACAGCGGCCGCGGGTCCACCGCTGTGACCGTCCGGAGCCAGCTTTGGGTCTGCGGCAGGTTGCTGTGCGCCCATTCGGTGTGCGCCTTGATCCAGAAAAAATCGGCGAGGATCGCCCGGAAGCCCCCGAGCAGCCCGACTGTAAGGCCCTCCCCCACCGCGTCCTTCAGGGAATCGAGGTGCAGCGCCGGCTGTTCCGCCTTCACCGCCGCCCAGGCCGGCTCCTCCATCGGGCGCACCGCCCAACCCGCCGCCGCCAGCACGCCGGTCACCACCAGACCCGTCCGCAGGGGTCGCCATGCTGCCGGTTCAAATTTCACGGTGGCGAAAGCTGTAAACCGCGAGCAGTCCAAACAGCCCGATGTAAATCAGCGCATAGGCAGCCACCCGCAGCGCCACCAGCCCGTCGATCCCGGCGCCCACCCCGATCAGGTCAGCCAGGTTGAACAGCTGGAAATTTGGGAAAACGTAGCCCAGCAGCCGCACCAGCCAGCGCACCGGCAGGATCGTCACCTGACCGTAAGCGTCGCGCGCCAGATACTGCAGGTGACAGATCAACAGCACGAAAAAGCCCATCACCACCGCAAAAAGGTTCGAGTTGGAGTAGCTCGCAATCAGCAGTGTGATGGCGGCCAGCACGCCGAACTTCAGCCACTGCAACACCCCCACGATCACGATGTCGGCGTAGTTGATCAGATGCCCGTTCACCAGCACCAGGTCCGGATTAGCCTCCATGATGGCTTGTTCGCGGTACCGCAACAGAACTATCATCAGCCCAACTGTCAGCGCGCAGAAGACCCCGACGACGGCAAAGACCCCGAGAAACTTCCCAAAGATGAACTCCGTGCGCCAGATCGGCTTGGCCAGCAGCGTGAGCGCAGTGCGGTTCTCGATCTCGCTGAAGAACAGCTGCGCCGTCGCCGCAATCGTCAGCGTCGAGCCAAAGAACACCAGCGCGCCAAAGCCGAAGTCCGCGATGAACTTGAGCTCCGACGAGCCGAAGTTGAACTCGCGGAACACCTGGACGCTCGCCACCAGGCCGACGGCGAGCAGCAGCAGAAACACGAACAGCTTCTGCCGCACGGCCTCCAGAAAGGTGTTGCCCGCCACCAGCAGCAGCCGGTCGGCCGAAAACTGTACGCGTGGTTCCGGCGCGCTCATGCTTCCCGGCCTCCCGCCGGCCCCGGCCGGCCCACCTTGCTTAGAAACAGCTGGTCGAGCCGCGCCCGCGGCTGCTCCACCCCCAGCAGCGTGTGGCCGCGCGCGGCCAGCCACTCGCGCAGCGCCGCCTGCTCGGTCTCCGACAGCGGGTCGGTGATCAGCGCCTGCCGGTCGCGCTGCCCCACCAGATCGCCCACCGCCCCCTCGAGGATCAGCCGGCCCTTGTCGAGGATCGCAATCCGGTCGCACACGTCCTCGATCTGCGCGAGGAGGTGCGACGTGATGAGCACCGTCTTGCCCTGCGCCTTGAGGCTTCGGATCAGCTCCGAGATCTCGGCCGCCCCAACCGGATCGACCCCGGCCGTCGGCTCGTCAAGGATCAGGAGCTGCGGGTCATGCACCAGCGCCTGGGCCAGGCCGATGCGCTGCAGCATCCCCTTGGAATACGTCCCCACCCGCCGGTGCGCCGCCGCCCCCAGCCCCACCCAGTCGATCACCTCGGCCACCCGCGCCGCCAGCCGCGCCCGCGGCACCCCGCAGACCCGGCCGTAAAACGCCACCAGCTCCGTGCCGCTCAGGTAGCGGTAGAAATAGGGGGACTCCGGCAGATAACCGACGTTGCGCCGCGACTCCACCTGCCGGCTGGGCACGCCGAAAACCCGGCAATCCCCCGTCGTCGCCTCCAGCAGGCCCAGGATGATCTTGATCGTCGTGCTCTTGCCCGACCCATTCGGACCGAGCAGCCCAAAAACCTGCCCCGCCGGCACCGCCAGCGTCAGGTCGTCCACCGCCCGCAGCTTGAGACCGCGCAAACTGATGGAAAAGTCCTTCGTGAGCGCGCGCAGCTCGATCGCGACAGCCGGAGCCGCATTCATCGGATGGAAAACCCCTGGTGGGACCGGTCGCGCCGGGCAGCGAGCCGCTCCACCTTGCGCACATAGCCGTGCATCCGTTCCTCCAGCGCCGTCACAAACGCCTGCACCTCGTCCTTTGCCCCCTCCACCTCCACGTGCACCCGCCCGTCGGCCAGGTTGGTCACAAAACCCGCCACTTCATACTCCCGCGCCACCTGCAGGGCGGCTTGGCGGAAGCCGACCCCCTGGACGTGGCCGGAAAAATGGACGGTTTCGTGCTGCACCTCGGACATGGAAACGCAGCCAATCCGCCCCGCGCCCCCGATTCAATCCGGAAAAGCACCGGGCTGCCCGCCGCCGGAATTTTCGTTGCGTTTCGGCCCGTCCGAACAAACGTTTGGCCAGGGCCCACGCCCGACAAAATGAGCAACTTCAATCCTGACGGGGCTTCGGACAACGACTGGGATGATCGCGGCGAGCTCGCTTGGAACGAATTTGACTGGGAGCACTACCTGCGGGAACAGGACGGGGTCGTCCTGCACTACCTCTCGTGCTACGAGAAGATGCGCGCCCATCCCGAACGCCTCGACGCCACCGCCCACCTGATGGGCTGGGACGAGGGCGACTGGAGCAGCGATCAGGGAGAGTCCGCCGCCGCGGAGGACCTGGCGCCGGTCGAGTCCATCGAGGACGACGCCGAGCCCTACACCCTGCACAAGAATCCCGTTTTCATCGCCACCCGAGCCATCTATCTCAGCCTGAAGCGCGCCTGGGAGGCCATCGCCGCCGATCCGGCGAACGTGCCCCAGCCGCTCGCCCTCACCCTGCATGCCGCGCTCTACCGCGGCGAGGATCAGGCGATGCTTGCGATTCAGGCGCTGGATTTCGGCGACTATGCGATGTCGATCAGCCTGCTGAAGCGCGCGCTGGTCGAGCTGAACACGACGATCGCCCATCTGGGTGGCCCGGCCGCCCCCGCCCCGGCGTTCCGGACCTTCCGCGACGACGCCCTCCCCCGCCTGTTTGACCTGCGGGAGATCTGGCTGCGGGTGATGAACGAATGCCGGGAGGAACTGGAGCAGCCCGACGAAGACGAGGACGAGTGAACGTCCCGGGGCTTGGCAGACGCGTTTTGCGCCTGCTGCCTGTAGGGGCGCAGGCTTGCTGCGCCCGTTGAACCCGGTGAGCGGCTAACACCAAGCAGGCCGCGGACGCATTTCCCGGCAGTCCAGAAAAAATCGTGCCCGGCCGGCACCCGTGAAAAGGCCTTGCACTTTATGGGGCGCTCGTTTGCCTGCCCATTTCGCTGCAACGGAGAGGTGGCTGAGTGGTCGATAGCGGCGCTTTGCTAAAGCGTTGTAGGAGTAAAATCCTACCGGGGGTTCGAATCCCCCCCTCTCCGCCAGTTAACTGGCGATATAATCGCTAGTTACATCTTCGATGAAGCTTGGTTGCCAGTTGATGGGGCAACCTTAACATGAAGCACGAAACAGCGTTTGCCGTCACCCGGTTTGATATCCGCAACGTCGTCACGTCATGGCAGCATGCCGGCCAATCGCAAAAGGTACGCGGCCGCACCTTGATCCGTCATTGCAACGCACGGCGAAGCAATCGGTTCAGCTCCACGATCGCAATGGGCCGGCCTCAGGGGTTCGGCACGGTGAACAGCCGGTCGTAGTCCCGCCAGTGGGCGTTCATGGTGTCGATCTTGTGCGTCAGCTGGTCCGCAACCTTGGGTCCGAGGCGCATGATGGTCTCCTCCCCGGGCGTCGGGGCGAGGTCCAGGATTGGCTCGGACGAGCCCTTGAGCAGGCGCTGGAGGTTGACCATCGTGTCGATCTCCTTGCGCGCTGTCTCCATCAGGTCGGTACGGTCCCAGGCGGACTGGACTCCGAGCACCGGATCCGTTTCGGGCTTTGCACCCAAGTGTTTCACGCGGTCGAGCTGGGCCTGATACGCCACCATGTGATCCGCCGATTGCAGCAGGTAGCTCACCGCCTGCAGCCGCCGACCCGCAAGATCCCAAGTCTGACGGGCGGCATCATCCTTGGCGGCATTGCGGATGCGCTCCACGTGGCCGATGGCCGCGCGCAGCAGCGGCAGCGTGGTTTCGATGGTGCGCTGAAAGAGCAGCCGGGCCCCCCAGCCTTCGTACATGCGCATCGCCTGGATGTCGACGAGATCGGCCGCCTCGGTTTCACCCTTCGCCTGGAACAAAAACGGCCGGTAGTCCTGCTGTTCCGCCGCGGACAGCTCCTCCGGAAACGGCACCATCGGCCGGTTGATCCAGCGGTTGAGCACATGACCAAACCGCAGCATGCCGCCGAAGTTCAGAATTTCCAAATTGCGCTCTACCTCGTTGAGCTCGCTCCAGGCGTCCAGAAGGCCATCCGCCTGGTCCTCCCCCACCTCGCCCACGGCAAACGCCCGCAGGGCCGTGAGCCGTTCCAGCAGGGTGCGCATCGGCGCACCGCGGGTGGCCTTCAGCAGGCGGTAGTTGAAGTCGATGGTGGTCGCATCGCCCAGGTTGAGAACGATCCGTGCCGGGGCCGGCCCCGCGCTGGCGCCGCCGCGTCCGCCGCCGGCAAACGACGGCACGACTAGGCCGACCACGGGATAGAACGGCCCGCCCCCGCCCCCGCCGCCGCCCGCCCCGCCACCGGCAAACGGCCGTCCGTCGGGGCCCTCGCGCCCCTCCACCGCCAGCCCGCGCGGCAGGCGCTGCACAATGGCCTGGAGGACATCGGGCGAAAACGTGGGGAGCATCCACTGGCGGGGGGCGATCGGGCTGAGATTGATTTCAATCGCGTGCCCCGCCTCCCGGGCCGCCTGCTGGGCGTTGATCAGGAAGCCGGCGACCCGCTCGGCCATCGGCCGGTCCTTGTAATTGCTGTTGCCGTTGCTCCCGGGATAAAGGGAGGGCGACCAGTCAAAGCCCGAACCGGCGTCGGTGGTGACCCAGTTGAACAGTTCCACCTCGGGGCACTGCTGGAGCAAGAGCTGGATGGACTCGCGGTACAGCCGCAGGGTCTCGGGCGCGTCCGCACTGGGGGCGAAATGCGCCCGGGTCGAGCGGTTCGGTTGGTCGATGCGCGGACCGCGCAGTTCGGGATGCGCGGTGAAAAACGCCTCCGGCATCACCGCCGGCTCGTTCGCGTTCCACACCGCCTTCAGCCCGTATTTCCGGAGAATGGCGCACCGCTGGCCCAGGATCCCCGCCACCCGGGCGGCATACTCGGCGTTGACGAAGGGCCGAACGTCCGGGGGCGGAAAGATCTTCAGCAGACTGGCGTGATGCACAAACCAGGCGGGATAGGGGTCACCGGCATCGAGCTCCCAGGTCGCGAGCGGCAGCCCTTCGGTGATCACCAGATGGGTCGCCCCGAGCTCCTTCGCCAGGACCGCTTTCCGCTCGAACTGGGCCAGTTCCGCGGACTCCCGCTGGCCGGCGGCATCGGCCACACCCGCCGGTGCGGTCGGCTGCGCAAGCCCCACGGCGGCCAATCCTGCATTCAGCAGGACCAGAATAACGAGACGGCGAAGGGACATGGTCATGGGGTTAAACTGGTCGGGCAAGGAGCTGAGAGCGTCATTCTCCCCCGGTCGCGGGCGTCGGTGCGGTCCCGCGGCCACCGGCGCCGCCCCGCGCCGCGCGGCCGCCCCCGCCCGTGGGTGGTGCGGCGGGCAGCACGTCGGCGCAGAATTCGAGCACGGCGATGGCATTGAGGCCGGACTGCGCGGAGCCGTTGGTGTCGGTGCCGTCGTTCATCGGCGCCAGCACCTCCGGCCCGGTGACCAGGGCGTTGGCGCGGCCGCCGGCCCGCAGGGTGGCGATCGCACTCTGGGCCAGCGCCGGGTCACGGGTCACGGAATAGGCATAGGCCTGCAGCTTGCCGGCGCTGATGCTCGCCCCGGAATTGGCGCAGAAGTCCGCCCAGACCTTTTTCCAGGCCGGATCGTCAATGCTCAGGTTCAACTCGAACATCAGCTCCGCCCCGCCCATGATCGTGGCGAGGTTGTAGCTGCCCTGGGTGCTGTCGCGCGCGGTGAGCCGGCCCGTCGCCGGGTCAAAGCCCATCAGCAGGTTCCGCCCGGTGCGAAAGCCGTGGGGCATGGCCTCGAGTGATTTCATGCCGGTGACAATCTTGTCCCGCCACCGGGTGTCACCGGTGCGCTCCCACTCGGTCATCCAGTTGCCGGCGAGGGCGAGCCAGTCGGGACCGGAGCGCACGCGGGCCGCAAATTTTTCGTCTCCGGCGCGCGGCGGATCCGCGAGACGCATGGGGTCGAATGCGATGACGGACTTCTCGGCCTGCAACGCCTCGCGCATCACGTCCCCCGTGCGCTCGTCGCCGGTGAGGTAGTAGTAAAACCGGCGGAAGGCCGCCTGCCCGATGCGCGCCTCCTTGGCGCCATCGCCCCACGGGATGACCCCGTGCCGTGTGCCCAGGCCGGCCATCGGGCCGAAATGGTAGGTTGAGACCTCGCCGGTGTGGCGGGTCATCGCCTCGGCGAGCCGGAAGAGATCGGCCCGGCCCGTCCGCAGGAAGGAATACCAGAGCCAGGTGTCGGTCCCGAGCTCGGAGTTGTCCCATGCCATCCCGCCGAGGTCGTAGCGCCACATATGGCGCGCGGAGTCAAACGAATGCATCACATCGCCGTAGTTCCAAAAGCCATACCAGTCGCGCTGGTCCACCTGGCCAAGGTAGAGGTTGAGGGTGGCGTCAAGCCCCGCCTCGACCGCGGCCTTGAACGGCGTCGAAGTGTCGTGCACGCTCCACTGCCCAAAGGCGCGCACATCGTGGTAATACTGCGGCGCCGCCACGAGCACGGCCGGACTGGCACCAGCCTGGGCCATCGCGGCGCTGGCCGCCTTCGCCGGCACGCCGCCCGCGGGCCAGAGGGTGAGCTCGCTGGTCCGGGCGATGCCGAAGGGCGTGCTGAGGCCCGGCTGCACGTCCTCGTACGACGCCTCCAGCCCGTGCGCCCGGGTGTCATAGTGCCGGAGATCCATCGGCGCCGCCTCGGGCGACCACAGCCACGCGGTCAGCTGCGCGGCCGGACTGGAGGCGTTCTGCACCTGCAACTCCGCCGGATAAGATTGCCAGAAATTCTTGACGCTCACCCCGAGCCCGCCGCTCACATCGCCGACAAACGCGTGGCCCGAGGCGCGGCGGCCGGCGGCGGAGAACAGCCAGGTGCTCTGCGGATTGGTGCGCTTCTGGACCGTGAAGCCGTCGGGGCTGAGCTGCACGAGCTTGAAGTCGTCCCACACGGCCCAGTTGCTGACGAGGTTGCGGCCCTGCTGGTTCATCTCCGCGCGATTGGGAACCCGCCGCCCTTCCAGCTGCGCCGGGTAGGCGTCGGCTCCCGTGGCGTCGGTGACGATGCGGGTGGGCCCCGCCCGGCCGACGAGCGGCTGGATCGGCTCGGACCAGAGGCCGTCGCCCTCGCCCGAGAAACGCACCTGGCGGTTCTGGATCTCCTCGCGCAGCGGCACGGCGAACGTGACCCCGAGACCGTGGATGAAGTCCTTCCCCTGGTCGCCGTCGAAAAAGAGGGTGTGCACGAGCCGCACCGACGTCTCGCCGGCATAGAAATACAGCCGCACGGTGAACGGCAGCCACTCGCGGCCGGACTTCGAGCCCCGGTGGACGCCCTCGATCTTCACCACTGCGCGTACCGGGCCGGATTGCTCGACGGTGACCTTCTGCACGAGGCTGACGAATTTTTCGCGCGGACGCACCTCGTCCGCCTCTCCATCCGGGCCGGTCTGCAAAATGCACACGAGCTGCCCCGGGCCGGCGACCGTCCGCCCCCCGATGGTGAGGGAGTCGAAGAGATTCGGGCCGCCCGCCGACGCGATGGTGCAGACGAGCGCGCCGGTGTCGATGCGCACGGCTTGGCCATCATTGGTCACCTGCAGGCTGCCGGCGGCCGGAGCGCCGGCGGCAAGGTGGAACGGCCCCGCCGTCGCGGCTGAACCGACGGTCGCAAAGCCGCTCCACTTGAGGGAGCCGTCCGGCCAGTAGGCGAGCGGCCAGGTTTGCAACGGCAGGCCTTTCCCCTGAGCGTCGGTGAGGGCAAACGTCGTCGTCCGTGCCACCGCACCCTGCGGCCACGGCACACCCCAGGTCACGCCCTGGCTCACCGTCGGCGGCGACTGGTCGAGCCAGTTGAGGGTTACGGATGCGGGAGCGGCGAGGCCGGCTCCGAACACCGGACCTGAACTGAGCAGGATCGCAAGCAGGGCGGCAAGAGACGGAAGCTTCATGGCGGGGTAGACCATGATGAAGCTACGTTCCGGCCTGAAGGCAAGGGGTCACTCTTGGGGTGATTTCGGTCGGTACCGACCACCTGGAAGCTTGGCGATGGGAATCGGTCGCTTCAATTCCAACGGAGCCAGTCGCCGATGGGAGACTGGTTGTTCGCCCATCATCCCATCCGGCCAGCAAACGGCCGCAGCCCTTCATCCTCGAAGCTGATGCTTCGTGTTGATCCGAGGACGAGGTGGCCGGTGCCACCGATTATGACAACGGGGTGAACAACGACATGGTCGAGATTCTCGGCGCCCACGGCATCAACCATGTCCGGCCCCGCATGATTGTGAACCCCAGCAGTCCCGGCGGCTGCTTGCCGCGCCCGCACTTGGGCCATCCCGACTGGTTCATGACTTTCGCCCGTGAAGCCTTGCTGAAAGCCGGTGCACGACTGGCCGATTTCACCCGGACCGCGCGCGATGCGGTTCGCTCAGCTCTTGGTGCGGAATCCACCCATCAAAAAGATGATGAGGCAAATTAACAGAACAAGCCCAAGTCCCCCGCCGCCGATCGCGGGACCACCAAAGTAGAAGCCGCCGCCGCCGAATAAGAGGAGAAAAACAACCATGAGGATTAGAAGGTTCATAGCGGCAGGATAACCGACCCCTTCCATTGCTCCTATGGGGCGTTAACCTCCCAGCGGTCTCCCCGAGCTTGAACTCCCGGAAAAACTTCGGACGGATTAACCATTCGGCATCACTCCCGATCGGGGGCGTGCCTCCTCCGTGAGGGGCTGATTTCGCGTCATTGAATTGACCACAGGAAATGCGGGCCGTAATCCGGGTATTACCCCATGGTTCGCGCAGTTCCATCGTTGTAAGCTTGTTACGAAGCAGACTTATCGTCGATTCGCGGACCCTCCATCGGGGGAAGGCGGAATTTCACGAAGAAACCAATATGATGAAAATAGAGATTCTTTCAGGTCGTTCCGCCTCTATTGGGATGAACCCGGCGACACGTCAGGAATCTCTGCCCCGAAGAGATTCACGCACCTTTGCGCCGTGAAAACCAAGGAGAGCCCGGGAAATTTTCCGGTGGTTTGCGTGGGCGGTTCCGCCGGTGGCCTTGACGCTTATATCCGGTTGTTGCGGCATCTGCCCGCCGACCTGGGCGTTGCCATCGTCATCGTGAATCACCTTAGGACCGTCGCCACCAGACTCCACGAAATTCTCCCGAGCTATACCACGATGCCCGTCGAGTTGATTTCGGAAAAACTGCTCATCCAGCCCAACCATGTGTTCATCATCCCGGAACAGCGAGATTTGCACGTGCTCAATGGCGTATTCCGGCTGAAGCCAATCTCGAAGCCACGGGGATGGCCCGACGTCATCACGGTTTTCCTGAGATCCCTGACTCAACACTGGGACGGCAAACTGGTCGCAGTCATCGTCTCTGGCTATGACGGCGATGGGGCGGCCGCCCTGTGTGGCATCAAGGAAGTTGGGGGCACGACCATCGCGCAGAAATTAGACACCGCCGGACAACCGGATATGCCTGAGAGCGCGATCGCAAGCGGATGCGTTGATTTTGTTCTTTCCCCCGAGGATATCGCGAAAAAGCTCGCCCGGATTGTAGGACCCCGGAATGGCATGGCAGTTAGGAAAGAGGGAATAAAGACGAAGCGGAAGGGAGGGGCGGACGGGACAAACGCCCGCTCGTGACTCCCGGGCGGAAGGAGACTCACGGTTCGCGCGATACGAGATGCGATAGAGTTCAGGGCCATGCTCCACTCCGCGTTTTCCAGCAGTCAGATCGGACGGCTCGGGACCAGCAAGAACCAGCCAGGGCGGCCACCGAACCGGGCCCGCGGTTGGAAAACTCGGATGGGGTCAGCGGAATTGCAGTTCGACCGCATGCTCCTGGTGATCGTCCTGGAGGAGAATCGTCGGGCCTGGGATGGCCTGACCGTCGAGGGAGAGGCGGTTCGCGTCGCCCGCGTCCGCGGCGAGCCGCGAGACGGTGATGTGATAGACTGTCTGCCGGTAGCGGTAGTGGATTTTGCAGGATGGCCACGCTTGCGGCAGCCGGGGGGTCAGCCGCAATTGGTCGCCCTCCAGATTCACGCCGAGCAAGGTTTCGATCAACAAGCGGTACATCCAGCCGGCCGAACCCGAGTACCAGGTCCAGCCGCCCCGGCCCACGTGGGGCGCGACCGCATAGACGTCGGCGGCGACGACGTAGGGCTCGACTTTGTAAATGGCGATTTGCGCGGGGGTCCCGCCGTGGTGGATGGGATTGAGCAACCCGAAAAGCTCCCACGCCCGCTCGCTCTCGCCCATGAGTGCGAAGGCCATGACGGTCCAGATCGCGCCGTGGGTGTACTGGCCGCCGTTCTCGCGCACGCCGGGCATGTAACCCTTGAGGTAGCCCGGGTTGAGCGGGGACTGGTCGAAGGGCGGATCGAAGAGTTGGATCAACCCGGCGTCGCGGCGGACCAGACGCTGATCGACGGATTGCATCGCCTGGCGGGAGCGGAGCGGATCGCCCGCACCGCTGAGCACCGACCAACTCTGCGGCAGGGAGTCGATCTGGCACTCCAGGTTGGACTGGGAGCCGAGGGGTTCGCCGTTGTCGAAGTAGGCGCGGCGATACCACGCGCCATCCCAGGCGTGCAGCTCGATGTTTTCTTTCAGTTGCCGCGCCTGGGCGATGCAGCGGTCGGCAAAGGCCGGGTCGGGGCGCGCCCGGGCCAGGGCGGCAAACTGCATGAGCACAGCATGGAGAAAAAAGGCCAGCCAGACGCTTTCACCCCGGCCCTCGTTGCCCACCCGGTTCAGACCGTCGTTCCAGTCGCCGCAGCCGATCAGGGGCAGGCCGTGCTTGCCGAATTTCAGCCCGCGCTCGATGGCGCGCACGCAATGCTCGTAAAGCGTGCCGGTATCCTCGGCGCGGTTGGGCAGGTCATAGAAGGCCTCTTCCTCCGGCTTGAGCGGCCGGGATTCCAGGAAACTTAGCTTTTCATCGAGCACGCCGGTATCCGCGAGACACATGACGTAACGGCAGGTCACAAAGGGCAGCCACAGATAATCATCGGAGAAATGCGTCCGCACGCCGCGTCCCGCCGGGGGATGCCACCAGTGCTGCACATCGCCCTCGCGGAACTGGCGCGCGGCCGCGCGAAGCAAATGCTCGCGGGCGAGGGCCGGTTGGGCATGCACCAGCGCCATCACGTCCTGCAACTGGTCGCGGAACCCGTAGGCGCCGCCGGATTGATAGAATCCCGTCCGGCCCCAGAGCCGGCAGCCCAGCGTCTGGTAGAGCAGCCAACCGTTCGCGAGCACGTTGACGGCGGGGTCGGGCGTGTCCACGTTCACCGCGCCCAGTGTCCGGTTCCAATAGGCCCACACGCCTTCGAGCGCGCCGCGGCCGGCATCCGCCCGGCGGAAGCGCTGAATCAGGTTCTGCACGTCGGCCGGGCTGCGACCGACCCCGAGGCGGAAGCTAGTTTCGCGCTGCTGGCCCGGCGCCAGATCGAAGGCGACCTGCACGGCCCCGCACGGGTCGAGTCCCGGGCCGACGGTGCCGGAAAGGCGCACGCGTTTCAGCGCCGCGGGCCGGGCCAGACTGCCGTTCCGGCCGAGAAACTCCTTCCGGTCGCCGGTCAGGGTGCGCGCCGGGTCGTTGACATCGAGGAACGCGATGCGGCCGGGGAACTCGGTGTTGTAATAATTGCGCGCCAGCAACGCCCCGGAGCGGAGGTCCACCTCGGTCTGCACATGCAGCAGGTTTTTCGGCCGCAGGTCGCCCAGCACCCATTCCCAATATCCGGTCACCGACACGCGGCGCGGACGCCCCGAGGTGTTGCGCACCTTCAGGACCATGAACTTCACCGGCGCGTCCATCGCCACATACACCCACAGCTCAGAGGTGAGGCCGTTCTCGGCATGCTCGAACACGGTGTAGCCAAAGCCGTGGCGGATGACATAGGGCGTCGCCCCCCGGGCCGGCAGGGGCGTGGGTGACCAGAACTGACCGGTCTGCTCGTCGCGGAGGTAGAAGGCCTCCCCGGTGGTGTCCTGGACCGGGTCGTTGCTCCAGGGCGTGAGGCGGAACTCATGGGAATTCTCGGCCCACGTGTAGGCGCCGCCGCTTTCCGAAACCACCGTGCCAAAGGTGGGATTGGCGAGCACGTTGACCCACGGGGCCGGCGTCATCTGGCCGGGCCGGAGGGTGATGACATACTCGTGCCCGTCGCGGGTGAAGCCGCCGAGCCCGTTCGCGAAGATCAGTTCCCGCGGCGGGAGTGGCACAGGGGCCTCGGTCCGCACGGGGCGGGTGGGCAGCAGGGCCAGAACCGTGGCTTCCAGGACACTCCGGTAAGCCAACTGCTCGGCCAGGGTGCCCTTCTCGTCGTCGAGCACCACGCGGGCCGCGGATTGCAGGAGCACACGGTCATCATTGGGAATCTGTTCGAGGTGCCGGACGAAGATGCCGCCGGGCTTGTCCAGCAGCTGCGCCTCAAGGCCCGACGAAATCAGCCGGATGATCTGGTCGTGCAACGACTGGCGGTAGACGGAAACCTCCTCATTCAGGATGACCAGCTCAACGGTCAGCCCCTTCATGCGCCAGTAGGAATGGGCCTGGATGAGCTGCCGGACGATTTCAATCTTCCCCGGGTCGCTGATGCTGAGCAGGACCAGCGGTGTGTCGCCCGAGATGCCGTAGCTCCACAGCCCGCTCTGGCCGCGGCGGTTGTTGCGCAGCACTCCGGGGCCGGCCCGGCGGGCGGGGTCGGCGTAAAGCAACGCGCCGGCCAGCCGGCCATAGAGCTGGGCCTCGCCCTCGGTCGCGTTGAGATGGCGCAGGGTCACCTGGCTGTGCGTCCAGGCTAGGTCGAAGGTGCGGTCGGCCATGCGGGAGCTTTGATATTTTTCCACCTGGGCCAGCGCGACCTCCCGGTTTTCCGTCACGCCCAGAACCAGGTCGATGACGGCGGTGG
>CAIQQB010000050.1 GCA_903873805.1 uncultured Opitutia bacterium
CCAAAGCCGAGGATATCCTGGCCAAAATCGAACGCTGCCGTCGGCGGCTGGAAGCCATCCAGCCCGGTTGCACCCTGCCCAAACGGCGCAATAAGGCCGCTTGAGTTATGTCTAGTCATAACGGCATCACTACACTAGGATATCCGGCTGGAGACGACGTCATTTCTGAGGGGCCTAGTTAGCGGGCTCGGCGCAGCCGTCGGGGCATTTCGGTTCGGCGCCTTCAAATTGGCGGCTTCGCTTGCGAATCCCACGTGACGGCATCCCTTGGCGCGAAGGCACCATGTTTGTTCCGTTCACCCCCTTCGTATTGCTTCCGCCCAACGGTGATTCCAGCCGGCAGGTCATCCTGGGAGTAAGGACCGAAGTCGATTCGAGGAGCCGGGTGAGCCTGCGGGCGGGCGCAACGCCATGACCCGGCCCAGCATTTCCACGGCCAAGCGGGTGTCCTACGCCCTCGGCTATCTCGGACTGGGGCTCGTTGAGCAGGCGTCCGAGGAGCTCGAAGCCATTGAGGGTGAGGACCGGCTTTCGGTGCCGGTCATGCTGACCCGGATCGAGCTCTACATGGCGGCCAAGAACTGGGAACTGGTCGTGGCGGTGGCGAAAGGGGTGGTGCGGGCGGATCCGAGGCAGGAGCAGGCCTGGATTGGCTGGGCCTATGCGCTGCGTTGCCTGGAGCGGACAGCCGAGGCCCGGGACGTATTGCGGGAGGCCGAGCCGCAGCACGGGAAAACGTGTGCGTTGCTCCACTACAATCTCGCCTGCTACGAGTGCCTGCTGGGCAACCTGAGCGAGGCTAAAGTGCGGTTGCGGAAGGCGTGCCGGAAGAGTGCGGACTTCAAGGCCCTCGCGCTGGACGACCCGGATCTGCAGACGCTGTGGGAAGAGATTGGGAGCATGGAGTAGAACCTGCAGGGCCTGTTGGCGGTGTGGATTGCCTTGGGGCAAACAGGGAATAACCAGACGGTTGGGCGGACCTTCCCTTCTCCTTTGCCGCATTTGTGTCGAATGCGATGGGAATGCCCGCTGCAACGACCAGCCGCCCTTACACCCAAAGCCAGACATGCTCCGAGTTTCCCCTGGCAACCTCGGTCCGACAGGAATGCGCAGCCGCGATGAAAATCATCCGCCTGCATGACAATCATTCATCCGGATGCGGTTTTGTAATTGAACGCTGGCACTTCGGCCGAGTCCCGTTGTCATTCTGATATGCGCACTGCAACGACTTCGATCCACCTGATGGCAGCGGTACGGCTTGGAGTTTTCCGCCATGACTGAAGCCGAGGTTATCCATGGCATGCGATACCATCTGGAAGGGCTGTTCCCCCGGTCATGCCCCAATTGCCGGCGCCAATTTGAGTCGCTCCGGGAATATCTGCAGGTCACAACGCATCAGGGGCCGCCTGTGTCCTATGATGCGGAATTGGGACGCTGGAAGCCCTTGATTCAGCTGGGGACCATGACGCTGGCCAACTGCACCTGTGGCTCGACCCTGGCACTCACCTCGCAGGGCATTCCGCTCCTCCAGTTGTGGAGGATGCTTAATTGGGCTAAGATCGAAACGAAGAGGCGGGGGATCGGGCAGCAGGAATTGCTGGGCTACCTGCGTGAGGAGATCTGCCGGCAGGTGCTGGCCGGGACCAAGAATCCGCCGGAGTCGGCTGTGGTTGACGCGCACCCGGTGTAACGGGTGAGTGCCGAATTGCCTGCGTGCCAGCGGTGCGTTCAGTCATCCAGGGGGTTGCCGCCCCCGGGTTCCTTTCGCCGGAGATGTTTGATCACGGCCTCCGTGCGCGAACGGACATGCAGCTTGGCATAGATGTTTTTCAGGTGAAAGCGCACGGTGTCGAAACTGATTTCGAGCTGGTGGGCGATCTCCTTGGTCACAAAACCGCGGGCGAGCAGATTGAGGATGGCCTCCTCCCGGGCGGACAGGCCTTCGTTGTCCTGGGACGGGGTGATCCGCGGTTTCCGGAAGAACTGCACCACCTTGCGCGCAATTTCTCCGGTCATGGGCGCGCCGCCCTGGTTCACGTCCATGATCGCCTCGACGATCTCCGCCGTCGTGCTGGATTTCAGCAGATAGCCGCAGGCGCCGGCCTCCAGGGCCTGGAACACCCGTTCGCTGTCCGCATACACGGTATAGACCAGCACCCGCGAATCGGGCGCGAGCTCCCGCAGGCGGTACGTGCACTCAATGCCGGAGAAATCCGGCAGCTGCAGATCCATCACCACGACCTCGGGCCGGTGGAGCGGGATCGCCTGCAGGGCTTCGGCGCCGGTGGCGCAGGTGCAGACGCAGCACAAGTCCGGCGCGCGCGCGATGATGCGCTGCAGCGAGGCAAGGATTTCCTCGTTGTCCTCGACAAAGGCGATGCGGACGGGGCTCATGGCGGCGAAAAGTGTCCGCGGACGGCGAACGAAGTCACCGTGATTCGGATCCGGATCCGGGTGCCCCGACCCGGCGCACTGACGAGTTCGAAAGTCCCGCCCAACTCCGCGATCCGGCTGCGCATATTCTGCATGCCGTGCCGGTCCGAATGCCGGCGATCCTCCGGGGTGAAGCCCACGCCGTCGTCCTGGAGCGTGACCTCAAACTGGTCCCCGGCCAGACCGAGGCTCAGGGTGGCCTCAGTCGCGTGGGAGTGCTTGATGACGTTGTTCACCCCCTCCCGGACGACGAGGAAGAGGTGGTGACGGGCTTCGGGCGAGAGCGGTCGCGGCGGGACGGATTCCATCACCTCGAGGCGCGGCCGGATCGTCGAGAGCCGGAGGTTTTGCAGGAAATGCCGGCTGAGATGATCCACCAGGTCCGGCAGCGAGTCGTTCTTGGGGTTGATCGTCCACACCACGGAATTCAGGTCCTGCGCGAGGTGGCGCACCCGGCTGGAGATGGCCACCGACTGCGCCTTCAGCTCGTCGGCTGGCTCCGACGTTGCCTTGAGTTCCTCCAGCATCAGCCCGATCTGGGTGAGGCTGGAGCCGAGATCGTCGTGCAGGTCGCGCGCAATCCGCGAACGTTCCCGGGACAGGGCCTGCTCGTGTTCGAGGTGCAGCAGACGCTGCTGAAGCTTGCGTTTCGACCAGTGCCGCACCCCCAGAATGAGTCCGGCCGTGAACAACACCAGCGTGGTAGCCCGGGCCCAGGCCATCTCCCACCAGACCGGCGGGATGGTGAAGGTGAGGACGGTCTCCCTTTCGTTCCAGTTTCCCCCCGGGTTGCTGGCCGCGGCTCGCAGTCGGTACGAGCCGGGCGGAAGCCGGCCATAGACCGCCGCGCGGCCCGAGGTTTCGATCCATTCGGAATCGACCCCATCCAACCGGTAACGGAGCCGAACCGTTTCCGGAGCGGCGTAGCTTGGAATGGCGAAACGGAACTCGAGCTTGCGGGGCAGGGGTGGGAACGGATGACCCGCTCCGGCCAGGACCGGCTGGTCGTTGACCAAAACGGAATCGACGAAGACGGGCGGAGGGAGGGGGTTGGCTATGAGCGCGTTGGCCTCAAGCACGAGCACGCCCTGCTGGGTGGTGAACCAAAGCCGGCCGTCGGCCCCCTTCCACGCCATGGGCTGCGAGGCGCCATAACAGGAGATCTTTGGCAGGCCGTCGCTCTCGTTGAAGGCGACGCCGTTGACCCGGGTGAGCGTGTGGTCGGCCACGGCGATCAGTTCCTGCTTGGACACGTGGACGAGTCCGCGCTGGGTTCCCAGCCAGAGCCGGCCGGCGTCATCCTCGAGAACTTCGGAAATGGAGTCGGCGGACAGTCCGTCCGAGGCGGTAAACGGGACGAAGCGGCCATTGCGCCTGAGCACCAGGCCGGCACCGATCGTACCCACCCAGACATTGCCGGCACCGTCCGGGTAGATTGTTCGCACAGGGGCGTTGGGAAAGCCGTCGGCGGCGGCGAAGCGGGTGAATTTGCCCCCGGCATATTCAAAGAGCTCGCCGTGTTCGGTACCGATCCAGATTTGGCCCGACGGGTCCTCGGCGACCGCTCGCACGCTTGTGCCCGGAAAAGACTTTTCCCGGACAAAATGAGCGAGGTCTCCGGCGGGAAAACGACCCAGCACATCGTATTCCGCGGCGGCCCAGACGTCGCCGTTGCGGGCGGGGAAAAGGACATTGACCCGTGGGATGGTCTCGGCCGCCCTGGCCAGGCGGTCGGGGGCAGTCGGGTCGAGTCGATACACCGTGTCGTCGGCCAACCAGATGCCGCCTTGGGCGTCCGCGCAAAGGGTGTTGGCCCCCACTGGAAGGCTATTGAACTGCAGCTGGAGCGGGCGGGTCTCCGCGGCGTGCAACCGGACGACTCCGCCGCCGCGGTTGGCCAGCCAGACATCGCCGTCAGGGGCCACGCACACGGCCGAGCTGACCTGCTCGGGCAGCCCGGAATCGGTGTTTAAGAGGCGGAAAAGTTTTGGCTGGAGGCGGTTGACGCCACCTCCCGCAGTTCCAACCCAAAGCGCGCCTTCATGGTCCTCATAGACGGACCGGATCTCGTTTTGGGAAGTCGGTACCGGGGCCAGCCTGCCGCCGGCGAAACGGTAGAGGCCGTGCGAGCGGGTGCCGATCCAGAGCGCCCCCTGCTGGTCTTCCAGCATCACCTCCACCGTGCCATGCAGGGATGCCCATGGCAGGTCGTCGAGGATCGGCTTCACCACGCCGTTATCCATCCGCAGGATTGCAGTTCCGTTGGCAATCCAGAGCCCTCCCGCCCGGCTAGACGCCAGGACAACCGTGCCTTTGGGCTCAAGGCCACCCGTGAATCGGATCAGGCGTCCGTTCGCGTAGGAACCGAAAAAGCCTCCGGCGGCGATCCAGACACGCCCCGCACTGTCCGCTGCAAACGCGGGCCTCAGGCCATGGCCGCTCAGCCCTTCGGCGGCGCCAAATGTGGTGGCACTCGCGTCTTTCCACCGGGCGATCCGTCCATCCTCCGTGCCGAGCCAGAGGGCTCCACTGGGATCGGCATACAGGCTCTGCCAGTTCCAATCCGGCAAGGTGCTGCTGATCGGATGCGGGCTCGCGGTGTTTTCCCGCCACCGCACGACGCCACCGGTGGCGGGGAGCATCACCAGAGTGGCGTCGTTTTCCAGCACCAGCGCCCGGATGTTGCGGGTCGACCCCCGGGCGAGCAGCGGCGAGTCCATCACCTTGAAGGCCACACCGTCGAACCGCACCAAGCCGCCGATGTCGGCCAGCCAGATGAAGCCCTGCTGGTCCTGCACAACCCGATTGACGGTATTGCCCGGCAGGCCGTCTGCGGTCTGCCACGGGCGGAACACAAAGTCGGTCGGCAGGTAGTCGCTGGCCGCGCGGCCGAGCGGGACAAGCAAAAGGAGCAGGGCTGGGAGGAGCCCACGGGAGCGGCGGGGGATTGAAAAGTACACCTCTGCCATGGATGGGGGTCGCGCGTGGGGTGGAAGGTGGCGGCAGGGGTGGTCGTGGCGACTCATTCCCACCTACTCAAACGGGTAGCTTGTTTCGCGGCAGCGGCGAACCTAATCTCGGTTGTTGGGAGAATGGCACCCCGGCCCCCCATAACGCCAGCCTGCTTTCCCCATGAAAATCCCCCGCCTCTTCCTCGCACCCGCCCTCACGGCGCTCGTGTTTCTCACCGCGCTGCCTGCCTTCGCCGCTACCCCGAAGACAAACTTCAAATTCAGCTTCGGCTCGGCCTCGCCGGCCGGTGGCGTAACGCAAATCCTGCCGACCACCGCCTACACCAAGGAACTCGGCTACGGCTTCGAGTCCGGCACCGTGCCGGTCGCCGTCGGCGACCATGCGCTCGGGGCCAGTGCGCCGTTTTATTTCTCCGTCGCCGAGCCCGAGGGCAACTACAAGGTCACCGTCACCTTTGGCAGCGACCAGGCCGCCTCCGACAACACCGTGAAGGCCGAACTGCGCCGTCTCATGCTGGAAAAAATCCACACCGCTGCCGGCCAGTCCGTCACGCGCAGCTTCATCGTCAACGTCCGCATCCCCCAGTTTCCCGGCGGCGTCGTGCGGCTGAAGGCCCCACGCGAGACCACCAACGAGGCCCGCGCCTGGGACGACAAGCTCACCCTCGAGTTCAACCACGATGAGGCCAACTCCGCCGTCAGCGCCGTCGCGATCGAGAAGGTGGACGTGCCCACGCTCTACATCCTCGGCGACTCGACGGTGTGCGACCAGTCGGGCGAGGGGTTCAACAGCTGGGGCCAGATGCTCACGCGCTGGTTCGGCACCGGCCTCGCCATCGCCAACCACGCCGAGTCCGGCGAGACGCTCGCCAGCTCCATCGGGGAGAAACGCTTCGCCAAAGTCTACAGCCTGCTCAAGCCGGGCGACTATGTCATCATGCAGTTTGCCCACAATGACATGAAGAGCACTGCCCCGGACGCGCTCGACCGGTACAAGGCCGACTATGTGAACGTCATCGCTGAGATCCGGGCCAAGGGGGCCACGCCGATCCTCGTGGCCGCAATGGAACGCTCCAACGGCGCCAATCAGGACACGCTCAAGGGCTACCCGGCCGCCGCCCTCGAGACGGCCGCCGCGCAGAAGGCTGCGTCCATCGACCTGCACAGCATGAGCCAAGTGTTCTACCGCGCGCTGGGCGCGGATGTGAAAAAGGCCTTCAACGACGGCGTTACCCACCACAACAATTACGGTAGCTATGAGCTGTCGCAGATGATCGTCATGGGCATCAAGGCCGCGAAGCTCGACCTCGCGAACTACATCCTTCCCGATTTCAAGGACTACGACCCCGCACATCCCGACCCGCTGGCGACCTTTAAAATGGCCGTGAGCGCCGGTGGCCGCAACACCCCGCGCCCGCTGGGTGACGAGAGCACCTTCGGCCCCGGCGCCGCGACCCCCGCCGCGCCGGGCGCCCCGGCGGCCGATGCTCCTGCTGCGCCCGCGGCCAAATAGGGCCAGCGGGCAGGTTTTCCTGCGTGGCCCGACCTGGGTCGGGCCATTTTACTCTTCCTCATGGACACCGCTTTCCCCCGACCGTCAGCCGGCATGCGCTCACGCCGGATGCACGTCTCTATTGCCAATTGTCCGATGGATTCACGCTTTTGTAGGGCCTCACCTCGCGTGAGGCCTTGCCGTTTCTCGGCATCGAAGGCTCGACGCAAGGTCGAGCCCTACGGTGTGAAAGCGAAGTGCAAATGGTATCACCTCGCCCCCTTGTCCTTTCGCCGCACTATCCTTCGACCGCTCGCCCGGGCAAGGTGCGATCTCGCGGTGAAACCCCTTTGTCCATGAAATCAAAACTCCCCGGCTTGCTCCCCCTCCTGGCCGTTCTGCCCGCCCTGTTCGCGGCTGAGCCGCCCGTGCCACCCGTTGGGGCATTCAGCAACGCCAGCCCGATTCTGTTTCGCGAGGGCGGCGCCGGTCTGCCCGCTTATCCGGTGCTCGTGCGCGATGAGACGCCGACGGCGCGGGCCGAGCGGATGCAATGGTTTCACGATGCGCGCTTCGGGATTTTCATCCATTGGGGTGTCTATGCCGTTCCGGCGCGGGGCGAATGGTACATGAACAACGCCAAGGTGCCCGAGGCGACCTACCGGGCCTACGCGAAGGATTTCACCGCCGCCAAATACGACCCAACGGCTTGGGCCGCGCTCTTTGCCGAGGCCGGCGCGAAATACATGGTCATCACCGCCAAGCATCACGACGGGTTCACCCTGTATGACTCCAAGTTCTCCGACTGGAACGCCGTGAAGGCTTCCGCCGCCGGCCGCGACCTGCTGCAGCCGCTGGCCGACGCCGTTCGCGCCCGGGGCATCCGCTTCGGCCTGTATTACTCGCAGTCGCAGGACTGGAACAATCTGGGCGGCGGCACGGGCAACAAGGCTCCGTGGGACGATGCGCAGAAGCAGGGCTCTTTCGACGATTATCTCACGCGGATTGCGGTTCCGCAGGTGGGCGAACTGCTGGAGAAATACCATCCCTCCTATCTTTTCTGGGACACGGAATATGCCATGACCCCCGAACGCGCCCGGCCGTTCTTCGACCTCACCTGCCAGTACCCCGACCTCATCATCAACAACCGCCTCGGTGGCGGCGTCCTCGGCGACACCGCCACGCCTGAGCAGCGCATCGCCGCCGACGCCCTCGGCCGCGACTTCGAGGTCTGCATGACCATCAACGGATCCTGGGGCTTCAACGCCACCGACCTCCGCTGGAAATCCGCCCAGCAGCTTATCCGCAATCTCTCCGACATCGTCAGCAAGGGCGGAAACTACCTCCTCAACATCGGTCCGACCGCTGACGGCACCATCCCCGCGCCCGAAGTCGAGCGGCTGCAGGCGATGGGCCGCTGGCTGAAGACCAATGGCGACGCGATTTACGCGACCGAGTCGGGCCCGTTTGCCAAGGCGCCGGCCTGGGGGCGAGTGACGCAGAAAGCCCGGCCCGGGGGCGGCACCACGCTGTTTGTCCACGTCTGGAACTGGCCGCCGGACGGGAAGATCATCCTGCCGGGTCTGCAACAGGCCGCCGTCTCCGGCCGTCTGCTCGCCAACGGCGCCGCTGTGACCACCGCACTCTCGTCCGCCGGCTTGGTCGTGAGCCTGCCCGGCTCCGCGCCGGATCCGGATGTTTCGGTCGCCGCCCTCGAATTCGCAGGACCGATCCAGGTGATGGCGGCCCCCTCCCGCGCGGCCGACTCATCCGCCAGCGGCACCCCGCTCGACCCCAGCGGCGGTCCGCTGCCGAAGTGATCCACGCTGCGTTTCCGAGCTAGATTACCGTACCCCTGCTCCCATGAACACCTCCCGCCGCAGCTTTCTTAAAACCTCCGCCCTCGCCGCCGGGGCCCGGCTGACCGCGCCGCTGTGGCTGACGCGCGCCCTGGCCGCCGCAACCCCGGGCGCCGCCGCCCGCACCATCGCGCCCGGCCCGTTCCAGTCCACCTGGGAATCCCACGTCAAAACCTACCAAGTGCCCGACTGGTATCGCGACGCGAAGTTCGGCATCTGGGCGCACTGGACGGCGCAGTGTGTGCCGGAGCAGGGCGACTGGTATGCGCGCAACATGTATATCCAGGGCAGCCCGGCTTACAATTTTCACGTCAAGACCTATGGCCATCCCTCGAAGTTCGGCTTCAAGGACATTGACCATCTCTGGCACGCCGAGAAATGGGAGCCGGAGAAACTGATGGCGCTCTACAAAAAGGCTGGCGCGAAATATTTTTTCGCCCTCGCCACCCATCACGACAACTTCGACGCCTTTGACTCCAAGTTTTCCGACTGGAACGCCGTCAAGCAGGGTCCGCAGCGCGACCTCGTGGGCACCTGGGCGAAAATCGCCCGCGCGCACGGGCTGCGTTTCGGCGTGAGCAACCACTCGTCCTGGGCGAACCGCTGGCTGCAACCGGCCTACGGCTACGATGCCGAGGGGCCGCTGGCTGGCGTGCGTTACGACGCTTTCACCCTGACCAAGGCCGATGGCAAAGGCCAGTGGTGGGAAGGACTCGACCCGCAGGCGTTGTATACCGGGAACGCCGTGAAGATTCCCGCCGGGATCAAAAGCGCCGCCGAGATGCGCGCCTGGCTCACCGCCAACACCAGCCTTGGCGCGAGCAACCCGATGCCGGCTGACGATTTTTGCGAGGACTGGTTCAACCGTTGCCAGGACTGCGTGGACAAATACCAGCCCGACGTTCTCTACTTCGACACCAACGAGCTGCCCCTCGGCCAGGTCGGCCTCGACGTCGTCACGCATTACTATAACTCCAGTTGCGCGCGGAACGGCGGCAAGGTGGATGTCGTCGTCAACGGCAAGCACATCAAGCCGGCCCACGTCGGCGCGTTTGTCGAGGACATCGAGCGCGCGACCGCCAACGGCATCCGCCCCGATCCTTGGCAGACCGACACCTGCATCGGCGACTGGCATTACAAGCGGTCCCTCTATGACACCAACGGCTACAAGACCGTCGGCGAAATCGTGGCGACCCTCACGGATGTCGTGAGCAAGAACGGAAACCTCATGCTCAACATCCCGCTGCGCGGCGACGGCTCGATTGACGACAAGGAGGAGGCGTTTCTCGCCGGTCTCACCGCGTGGATGGACATCAACTCCGAGGGCATCTATGCGTCGCGGCCGTGGAAGATCTACGGCGAGGGTCCGTCCACCACCGCCCGGCCCGCCGCCCGCGGCGCCGGCCGGGGCCCGACCCCGCCCCCGACGAGTGCCGACCTGCGTTTCACGACGAAGGGCGACACGCTTTACGCCTTCGTGATGGCCTGGCCCGAGTCGCGCCGCGCCACCATCAAGTCCCTCGCCACGGGTTCGCCACAGGTCGAGGGTCGCAAGATTGCCGATGTCTCGCTGCTTGGCTACGGTGGCAAACTCGAATGGTCTCAAACCGCAGACGGTCTGAGTGTGCAGCTGCCGGACAAGCCGCCCGGCGAGCACGCCTTCACCCTGCGGATCAAGGGTCTGCTCGGTTGAGCGCCGTTGAGATGAACGTTGCCGTGAGAATTCTTGCCTTCAGCCGCTCGGGATTCTCGTGGTTCGGCGGGACTGCGCGGCGTTGCCATGTCGGCGCGCTGTTGGGTCTGCTTATGGTCGCGGCCAGCGTCAATTTCGCGCGGGCCCAGGGCGCGGCTCCGCCGGACGATCCCGCCCGCCCGCCCGGGATCACGCAGAACCCGACACGGCCCAGCTCCTGGACCGACGCCGAGGGCCGCAGCTACACCCGATCGGGCGTGGGCACCTGGTCCAATTACGACGAAGCCAAGGCCAATCCGTTTCCGCTGCCCGATCCGCTCGTGCTGAAGAACGGCCAGCCGGTCAAAGATGCCGACACGTGGTGGAAACAGCGCCGCCCGGAGCTGCTCGAGGCCTTCCGCAGCCAGATGTACGGGCGGATTCCGGAGAACACCCCAAAGATCACCTGGGAAACAGGAACGCCGGATCCCTCCGCCGCCGGAGGCACGGCCATCAAGCGGACCGTGGTGGGCCACATCGACAATGCGCGTTATCCCGCCGCCAGCCCGAGCATCCAGCTGACCCTGTTCACACCCGTTGGCGCGAAGGGCCCCGTGCCCATGATGGTGATCGTGATTGCCGGCCCCGGCGGTTACGGCGCTCCGCGCCCCGGTCCCGTCACCCCTTCACCCGATCCGCCGCCCGGCAGCCCATTGTATCAGCTGCTGGCCATCGGCTGGGGCTACGGCACGATGGAGGTCGGCCCGATCCAGAACGACTACAGCGGCGGTCTGACGTCCGGCATCATCGGCTTGATGTCGGGCGGCAAGGCCAGAAACCCCGACGATTGGGGCGCGCTTTCGGCGTGGGCCTGGGGGCTGAGCCGGGCCATGGACTACTTTGAGACCGACAAATCCATCGACGCCACCCGCATGGGCATCGAGGGACATTCCCGCTACGGCAAGGCCGTCCTCCTGGCCGCCGCGCTCGATCCGCGCTGGGCGATTGTGTTTCCCAGCTGCTCTGGCGAGGGCGGAGCGAAGCCTTCGCGTCGCAACTGGGGCGAGACGGTGGACAACGTTTCCTCCTCGCATTGGTTCACGCCCAATTTCCACCAATATGCCGGACACTGGGACAACCTGCCCGTGGACTCGGATGAACTGATCGCCCTTGTCGCTCCCCACCCGGTCTTCCTCAACGGCGGCACCGGCGACGCGTGGGCCGATCCGCACGGCGCCTTTCTCGCCGCAGTCGCCGCCGGCCCGGTCTACCGGCTGCTCGGGAAAAAGGATCTCGGTTCCACGGTGATGCCCGCGCCTGACACCGAGCTCACCTCTGGCGACATCGCGTTCCGCTATCATGCCGGCGGCCACACCGACGTCCCCGACTGGCCGGCCTTTTTGCAATTCGCCCAGCGCCACCTCACCTCGCCCAAATGATATCCAAAGGTAGGGACGGCTCTCCGAGCCGTCCGCGGACGCCACGGAGTGACGTCCCTTGTCAGTAAACCCCAACTCCCCCGCCCATGAACACCCCGCTCACCCGCCGTACTTTTCTGAAAACCTCCGCCCTCGCCACCGGAGCCGGCCTGGCCGCGCCGCTGTGGCTGTCGCGTGCGCTCGCGGCCGGGGCGTCACCTGCCGCCGGTTCGGCCGCCTCCTACGCCATCGCACCGGGTCCGTTCCAGCCCACGTGGGCTTCGCTGGAGCAGAGCTACCAGCTGCCCGACTGGTATCGCAACGCGAAGTTTGGTGTTTGGATGCACTGGGGGCCGCAAAGCCAGCCCGGCGACGGCGACTGGAATGCCAAATACATGTATGACCAGGGCCGCCCGCAGTATCAGTTCGCCCTGCAAAAATACGGGCACCCCTCGAAGTTCGGCTTCAAGGATGTCTGCAACGACTGGAAGGCCGAAAAGTGGGACCCCGCCGCGCTGCTCAAGCGCTTCCGCGGTGCCGGCGCGAAGTTTCTCGTGCAGATGGCCAACCACCACGACAATTTCGACAACTTCAATTCCAAGTTTCAGCCGTGGAATTCCGTCAACGTCGGCCCGAAGAAGGACATCGTCGGCACCTGGCAGAAACTGGTGACCGCAGCCGGGATGAAGTTCGGCGTCAGCGTGCACGCCGCCCGCTCGTGGAACTGGTATGAGGATGCGCAGGGCACCGACAAGACCGGGCCGCTGGCCGGCGTCCCCTATGACGGGAAACTCACCAAGGCCGACGGCAAGGGCCTATGGTGGGAGGGCCTGGATCCGCAGGATCTGTATGCGCAGAACCATGCCATCGGCGCCGAGCCCGACGCCGCCTACCTGGCCAAGTTCTTCAACCGCATCAAGGACGTCATCGACAGCTATCATCCCGACCTGATTTTTTTCGACGACACCAAGCTGCCGCTCGGTGACGTCGGCCTGAATCTCGCCGCACACTTTTACAATGCCAACCAAGCCTGGCATGGCGGGAAACTGGAGTCAGTCATCATTTCCAACGGCAACTCCGTGGCCGAGCAGCAGGCCCTCACCAATAACCTCGAGCGCAACATGTCGCTCGACCTGCTACGGATCCCTTGGAACAAGGGCAGCACGGTCGGGCCGTGGCATTACAGCATCGCCGACTACAACAAGGGCTACACCAAGTCCGCGGCGTGGATCCATCTGCTCGTGGATGTCGTCAGCAAGAACGGCACGCTGCTGCTTTCGTTCCCGCTGCCCGGGCACGGCGAACTGGACGACAAGGCCATTGCGGTGCTCGACGACCTGACCGCCTGGATGGCCGTCAACAGCGAGTGCATCTACGACACGCGCCCGTGGGTGATCTATGGCGAGGGTCCGTCGGTGAAGAACGACGCCACGGTGAAGGAGAGCGCCGGCAATCCGCCGCGCGGCCTCGGCCCGAACCTGACCGGGGCGGACATCCGTTTCACCACCAAGGGCGACGTGCTCTATGCCGTCGTGATGGGCCGGCCCGAAGGCGGCAAGGTCAGCATCAAGGCGCTCGCCACGAACGCGCCGAATTACAAGGGCAACATTGGCAGCGTCCAATTGCTGGGTTCTTCGGGCAATCTTGAAGTTGTCCGCGACGAATCCGGGTTGACGGTGACGCTTCCAACGAAGAGGACGCCAACTGACGACTTCGGCGTTGCCTTGAAAATCACGCCGAAGGCTTGAGCCGTTTTTTCTGAAGCCATGAAGCGGTTGCCATATCCCATCGGAGCCGAGCTATTGAGGCTCATGCCTCAAGTCTGGCAGCGAAGGTGGAGACTCCTCACGTCGGCTGCCGCATTTTTGAAAGCAGCTCGCCTGGCTTCGCTTCTTCTCGGGGCCTGTTTGAGCGCGCCTCACCTGGTGCGTGCCGACAGCAACCCCGTTCAACTGGCACAATTCAAAAATCCCCCCGGCGAATTTGGCGGCATCCATTGGCTGGGATTCGGTCTTTCCCGGCTGACGGAAGATGGCGTCAGGCGCAGCGTGCAGTCAGCGGCGACGGGCGGCGCGTGGGGTTCGTTTGAACTTGGCCTCGGTGCCAGCGGCGCCACGACTGGTTTGTCGGAGGCGTATTTGCGCGGCTCGGGGCGCGGGTCGAACAGTCAAGGCGTGGCCTATCTGAGCGAGGAATACTTCCGCTTTTACCGGATCGCCATCGAGGAAGGTCAGCGGATCGGCTTTCCGGACAGCATGATTTACGACGAATTGGGCTATCCCTCCGGCATCGCCGGCGGGCTGTTCTACTCCAAGTATCCGGAGCTGGCCGAAAAGAGCCTTGAAATCACGGAGCAGACCGTGACCGGCCCGGCCGACGTGCAACTCCCCATCCCCCGACCGCTCTATCTCGGTGCGGTGATGATGAACCTCGACAGCTTCGAACGCATTGACATCAGCGACCGCAAATCCGGCAACGTGGTGGTGTGCCAGGTTCCGAAGGGAAACTGGAAAGTGATGGCATTCTACCTGAATGACGACTTCCGCCCGGCATCGGCGAAAGGCGGGTCCGTTGATTATCTCGACCGCGATGCGGTGGCTAAATATATCGCGATCAATTTCGAGCCATATTACACGCACCTCAAGGAGTTCTTTGGAACCGTGATCAAGCGGACCTTCTATGACGAGCCTTCCATGAGTTATGTGGACGGGCGCCTGTGGACCCCAAACTTCAACCAGGAGTTCCAGAAGAAATACGGTTACTCGCCAATGAAGGACTATCCAGCGTTGTGGTATAACATCGGACCGGACACCGCTGCCGCGCGCAACGCGCTGTTTGGCTTCCGCACGGAACTCTTCGCCTCAAACTACATCGGACAGGTGGCCGAATGGTGCGAGAAACATGGCATCAAGATGGCCGGTCACCAAGACCAGGAGGAACTCCGCAACCCGGTGGCCGTGAGCGGCGACCTCATGAAAGTGTTCGAGCACCAGCAGATTCCCGGGATCGATAACATTTACTATCCCGGCGAATCCGTCATCTCCTACAAGATCGTGACCTCGGCGGCCTTTAACTACGATCGGCCCGAGTGCATCGCCGAGACGTATGCGGCCTACCGCACGATGAATCCAACCATCGCGCTGCGAACGGCGATGGACCAGTTCGCCATGGGCGTGAACATGCAGATGGACGCCCGTCCGCGCGAGCTGGATCCCGACATCGGCCGCTTCATCGGCCGCATGGGTTATATGTTGCGGGGCGGCCGGCACCTGGCGGATCTCGCCATCCTCTATCCGATCGCCGCCCTTCAGGCCGACTACAACTTCAAGGCCAATCGCAGGCCGGGGAGCCAGTCGGGCGGCACCGTTCCCGGGGCAAACGATTACATGGAAATCGGCCTCATGCTCTCCCACTCGCTGCGCGTGGATTACACTTACCTGCACCCGGAGGTTTTGCTGGCGCGCTGCATCGTCGAGCACGGAAGACTCGTGCTCAACAACCAGGAAAACCGCGAGGAGTTCCGTGTCCTGATCCTGCCCGCCGGCGATACGCTTTCCGCCGATACCGCAAAAAAGCTGCTCGAGTTCTATCGCGGCGGCGGCACCATCATCGCCACACTCCAGCTCCCGACCCAATCGGCGGAGTTTGGGCGCGACCAGGAAATTCAGGCCATGACGGCCGAGGTGTTTGGGACCTCGCGCGACGATTCCAAGAGCTTTTCCCTAAAGAACAACAGCGCCGGCGGGCGCGGCTATTTTATTCCGCAACCGGACAGCAACATCCTGAACACGATCATCAAGGACGTGGACCCGGTCCGCGACGTTGACATCCAGTCTCCGCCACTGTGGCCGGTAAAGCTGGACATGAATTACGACGGCGCGCTGACCTACATTCACAAGGTGAAAGACGGACGCGACATCTATTTCTTCGCCAATTCCTCGACCAATGCCATTGATACTAAAGTCGTGTTGCGGGGCGACAAAAATCTGGCCATCTGGAACCCGCACACAGGCGAGCAGGAGAAAGCCGAAATAACCAAATCGGAATCGGGCGGACAGGCCGTGACGACCGTGCATTTGGTTCTTCCGCCGGTCAGGTCAACTTTCTTTATCCAGGAGGAGTAGCCTGCTATCAGAATTCTGGCGCACAAACATTCCACCTCCGTGACCACTCCATTCTCCCGGCTCCATTTTTTGAAGACATCGGCATTCGTCGCCCGAATTGGTGACGCGAAGCCGGACGTTTGTCGGAGGCGCGGCTGAGCCTTTTTTTCAAATGAATACCATGAATAATCACCACTGTTTTTCTCCAAGCATCTTGTTCGGTGCGCTGGCCCTGCTGACGGCAGGGTCAGCACCCGGGTTGGCCGCGCAGGATGCGGCGACGAGTCCCGCTCCGGCCGCCGCGGCCGCCCGGCCCGTCCGGGACACGCCCGCGATGATCGCGTCGGCCCTGAAGGACATCGCCCCCGTTCCGTCCGGTCCGTTTCAGGAAAGCTGGGATTCCATCCGGCAGAACTACCAGGATCCCGAGTGGTTCCGCGACGCCAAGTTCGGCATCATGATGCACTGGGGCATCTACTCGGTGCCGGCCCACGCCAGCGAGTGGTATGTGCGCTACATGTACGGGGGCAACAAGGGCGTCATGGACTGGCACACCGAGCATTTCGGGCCGCCGACGAAGTTCGGCTACAAGGATTTCCTCCCGATGTTCACCGCCGCCAAATGGGATCCCGACGCCTGGGCCGCGCTGTTCAAGGAGGCGGGCGCCCGGTACGTCATCGCCCCGGGCGAGCACCACGATGGTTTTTCCAACTGGGACAGCGCCATCAACCCCTACAACGCCAAGAATTACGGGCCGCATCGCGATCTGGACGGCGACCTCATCGCGGCGGTGCGGAAGGTCGGTCTCAAGACCGGCATCTCCGATCATTCCAGCTTTCATTTCGACTTCATCCCCGCCCTGCCGGGCAGCGACCAATACGACCCGCAGTGGGCCGAGTTCTACAACGTTGCCGACAAAAGCACCGCGGCCCGGGTCAAATTCATGCACAACTGGGTCGCGAAGCGCGTCGAGACCATCGACAAGTACCAGCCCGACATCCTGTGGTTCGACATGAACACCGACCACAGCTGGGACCCGCTGAAGATCCGCGTGGCCGCCTACTATTTCAACCGGGCCAAGGCCTGGGGCAAGGAGGTCGGCATCAGCGCCAAACAGGCCGCCTGGGTCGAAGGCCAGATCATGGACTACGAGCGCGAGGGGAGGGCGCCGATGGAGCTGACCGATTGGGTGTGGCAGCCGGACGATCCCATTCAGGATAAATTCGGCTATGTCGAAGGCATCCATCCCGGCCCGCCCGGCGGGTATGTCGTGCGCATCATCGAGAACGTGAGCAAGAACGGCAATTACCTGCTGAACATTTCGCCGAAGGCGGATGGCACCATCCCGCAGGAGCAACAAGACGTCCTGCTGGCGATCGGCGGATGGCTCAAGGTGAATGGCGAGGCGATTTACTTCACACGTCCATGGATCAAGTTCGGCGAGGGCCCCGTGGCCGAAGCCTGCGCTGCCTCCATGGTCAAGCTCCGCGCCGCCGGAAATTTTGCCGGACGGTTGAACGGTCAAAACATGGGCGGCAACGGCGTTGGCGGTGGCGGAGTGTCGCGCAGTGGCTACAAACCGCAGGACATCCGTTTCACCCGGCACGGCGACACACTCTACGCCATCGTGATGGCCTGGCCGGGCGAGCAGCCGGTCACGATCACCTCCCTCGCCAGCGGTCTCCCGGTTCATGGCAAAGTGGAGAAGGTCGAACTGCTCGGCCACGATGGCGACCTCGCGTTTTCCCAGGATGCCGCAGGCCTGCAGGTCAAGTTTCCGGCCGATAAGCCCTGCAACTTCGCCTACACCCTTAAAATCACCGGACTAAAACTCCCGTCCGACACCGCCCCGGTCCATGCGGCTCCGACCGCCGCGGCCCCGGACAATGCGACGCCCATTCCCCAATAAACCCAACCCATCAGGACCATCGCCATGGAAACACCCTCCACCCGCCGTCATTTCCTAAAAAATTCCGCGCTCCTCGCCGGCGCCGTTGCTGCGGCGCGCTTCACTCCGTCTGGCCTCCGCGCCGCCAACGCGGCGGCCGCGGCCGCGACGGCGGAGCCCCTCCGGCCCCTGCCGCCCGCTCCGACCGCGATTCCCACGCCGTCGGGCTGGGGCGTGCTGGACGGACCGTTTCAGCCGAACTTCGCGTCGCTCACCGCCGGCTACCGGATGCCCGAGTGGTTCCGGGACGCCAAGTTTGGCATGTGGGCGCACTGGGGGCCGCAATGTGTGCCGGAACAGGGCGACTGGTATGCGAAGAACATGTATATCGAGAGCCATGCCATCCACAAATTCCACATCGCAAAATACGGGCACCCGTCGAAGTTCGGCTTCAAGGACATCTGCCACCTGTTCAAGGCCGAGCGCTGGGACCCGGAGCACCTCATCGGCCTCTACAAGCGCGCGGGGGCGAAATATTTCATGTGCATGGCCAACCACCATGACAACTTCGACAATTTCGACTCGACCTACCAGCCGTGGAACTCCGTCGCGATCGGTCCCAAACGCAGCCTCGTGGGCGGTTGGGAAAAGGCCGTGCGTGCGGCCGGTCTGAAGTTCGCCATCTCCAGCCACGGCGACCGCGCCTGGAGCTGGTATCAGGAGGCCCAGCTCGCCGATACCACCGGTCCGATGAAGGGTGTGCCGTATGACGGGCAGATGACCAAGGCCGACGGCCAGGGCCTGTGGTGGGAGGGGCTCGACCCGCAGGATTACTACGCCCAGTACCACCGCCCGGGTGAATACAAGTGGAACTTTGCCGGCACGCCCCCGGTGGATCCGGCCTTCAGCGAAAAGTTCTTCAACCGCACGATTGATCTCATCAACAAGCACAATCCCGACCTGCTTTATTTCGATGATTCCGTCCTGCCCCACTATCCGACCAACGACATCGGGCTCCGCATCGCCGCCTATCTCTACAACCACAACCTCAAGCGCAATAACGGCACCCTCGATGTGGTGCTGACCGGCAAGGATCTCAACGAGGAGCAGAGCCGGGCGCTGGTCATGGACATCGAGCGTGGCGGGGCCGGCGCCATCCGCGCCGAGCCATGGCAGACCGACACCTGCATCGGCTCCTGGCATTACCACATCAAGCACCTCAACAGCCACGATTACAAAAACGCCCGCGATATCGCCCGCATGCTCGTGGACAACGTGAGCAAGAACGGGAACCTCATGCTCAACATTCCGCTGCCCGGCCACGGCGAGCCCGACTCCGACGAACTGGCGATCATCGCCGACTTCACCACGTGGATGGATCGCAACAACACCGGCATCTACGCCACCCGCCCGTGGCGGGTCTTTGGCGAAGGCTCCACCGCCCCGGCCGCCGGCAACGGCATTGGCAAGCGGGCGGCCGGCCCCGCGCCGACCTTCACGGCGCATGACATTCGTTTCATGCAGAAGGGCGACACGCTGTTCGCCTTCGTGATGGACTGGCCCGCGGACGGCAAGCTCGTCATCAAGTCCCTCGCCGACGGTGCGGCCACCGGGTCCGGCAATGTCGAGCGCGTGGAGATCCTCGGAGTCAACGAGCCGCTCGCCTTCACTCGCGACACCGATGGCCTGAACGTCACGCTGCCCGCCCAAAAGGTCGGTAGCTACGTCTATGGCTTCAAGATCAACGGGCGCGGGCTGACTGCCCCGGCAGCCTGACTCACCGCCCGGGTCCGGGATTGTTTCCCCCCGGGCGGCCAATATTATTTCATGCAACGTATTCTCTCCCGCCTTGCCCTGTTTCTGCTTTGCGGCCCGCTGTTCGCGGCGGCCCCGCTGCGCCAGAACCTCAACCTCAACCGCGATTGGAAATTCCAGCCCGGCGATTTTCCCGCCGCCGCGGCTCCGGGTTTCAACGACACCGCATGGGAGGCTGTCGGCCTGCCGCATTCCTTCAGCGCGCCCTATTTTCAGTGGAAGGATTTTTACGCCGGCTACGGCTGGTACCGCCGGCATCTTGATGTCCGGCCGGAGTGGGCCAGCAAACGCGTTTTTGTGGAGTTCGCGGGCGTGTTTCAGGTCGCTGAGGTATTCGTCAACGGCACGCGCGTCGGCGAGCATCGGGGCGGCTACACCGGCTTTTCGCTGGACGTCACCCCGGCGCTGCATCCGGGCGACAACGTGCTCGCGGTTCGCGTGAACAACAACTGGGACGCGCAGCTCGCGCCGCGGGCCGGCGACCACAATTTCATCGGCGGCATCTACCGCGATGTAAGCCTGGTGGTGACCGACCCGCTCCACGTCACCTGGTACGGCACGTTTGTCACCACGCCGGATGTTTCGGCGGCGTCCAGCACCGTGAACGTGAAAACCGAGATTCAAAACCAGGGCGCGGACGCCCAAAGTTGCCTGGTGGAGACCAGCATCCTGGATCCCGAGGGGAAAACCGTTGCCCGCGTTTCATCGACACTGAACGTCGCCGCGGGTGCCACCGTGACTTTTGACCAGACCAGCCCCGCCATCCCCGCTCCGAAGCTGTGGCATCCCGACCATCCCGTGCTCTATACCGCCGCGACCACGGTGTCGGTGGCTGGCCGGCCCGTCGACGACTTCCAGACCCCCTTTGGATTCCGCTGGATCAAATGGACGGCCGACCAGGGCTTTTTGATCAACGGGGAACACCTCTATTTTCATGGTGCCAACGTGCATCAGGACCACGCGGGCTGGGCCAACGCCGTCACCCAGGCCGGGGTCTGGCGCGACGTGAAGTTCATCAAGGACGCGGGCCTCGATTTCATCCGCGGCTCGCATTATCCGCACCATCCGGTTTTCGCCGATGCCTGTGACCGGCTTGGGGTGCTGTTTTGGTCGGAGAACTGTTTCTGGGCGGTCGGCGGCGCGCACAAGGAGGGCGGCTGGACGGCCGACGCCTATCCCACGGTGCCCGCCGACCAGGCACCGTTTGAGCAGAGCGTGCTCGACACGCTGCGGGACGAGATCCGGATCTTCCGCAACCATCCCTCCATCGTCGTCTGGAGCATGTGCAACGAGGTGTTCTTCTCGGGCAACCAGCCCAAGGTGAAAGCGCTGCTGACCAAGTCTGTCGCGCTCGCGCACGAACTTGACCCCACGCGCCCGGCGGCGATCGGCGGCGCCCAGCGCGGCGGCCTCGACAAGCTCGGCGACATCGCCGGCTACAACGGCGATGGCGCGCGGCTCTACCTCAATCCCGGGTTCCCCAGCGCCGTCACCGAATACGGCAGCGTTTCCTCGAACCGTCCCGGAAACTACGATGGCCAGTTCAAGGCATCGGACCGGTTGAATTTTGACACGCCCGAGTTTCCCTGGCGCAGCGGGCAGGTCGTCTGGTGCGGCTTCGACTACGGCACCATCCTCGGCCCCGTCGCCGGCTCCAAGGGTCTGGTGGACTATTTCCGCATCCCGAAGCGCTCGTGGTACTGGTATCGCAACCAATACCTGAAGCTCCCGCCGCCCGCCTGGCCGTCGTCCGGCACGCCGGCGAAGCTCGCTCTTACGGCGGACCGGACCGTGATTCATGGCACCGAAGCCACGGACGATGCCCAGCTCCTCGTCACCGTCTGTGACGAGGCCGGCCACCCGCTGAGCAACTCGCCGCCGGTGACCCTCACCATCGAGTCGGGTCCGGGCGAATTTCCGACCGGGCGCGCCATCACGTTCGAACCGAATTCCGACATTTATATTCGCGACGGTCAGGCCGCGATGGAGTTCCGCTCCTATCAGGGTGGTCCCACGGTCATCCGCGCGTCCTCGCCCGGTTTGCGGGATGCCGTGCTCACCCTCAACACCCAAGGCGCGCCGGAATTCGTCCCCGGGAAGACGCCCGTTGCGCGCAACCGGCCCTACACGCGTTATGTCCGCACGGCTGCGACCGTCGCCGACAACCAGAACATCGCGCTCAACCGTCCCACCAGCGCGAGCAGCGAGGCCCCCGGCCACAGCGGTGCGCTCGCCGTGGATGGCAACGCGGGCTCCTCCTGGTCGGCGACGACCGCCGGCCCCGGTGCCTGGTGGCAGGTGGATCTGGAGCAGCCGCACACCCTGGAAACCATTGAAACCACCTTTCCGGTCACCGGCAGTTTCCGCTATAAAATCGAAGGGTCGCCCGACGGCAGTGCCTGGACGCTCCTTGTGGACCAGACCCGCCCCGCCGGCACCGACCAGACGCGGACCGATGCTTTTCCGCCGGGCAGCCACTTCCAATTTGTCCGCCTGACGCTCACCGGCTTGCCCGCCGACCAACCTCCTGCGATTTGCGAGGTTAAGATCAAAGGCCAGCACTGGCCATAAGAAGGCTCGCCATAAGGGGGATCCGGAGGCCAATCCCAATAACAGGGCCTTTTTCCCGGCGGCAACTTCCGCGGGGAATGCGCTTGATGAAGGCGAGCCAGGCCTAGCGGAGGCGATTTGGCTGGATCGCAGTGCCAGCGGATGGACTTCCCGGCCGTCGTGGGGCGGAGGACGGTGCATGCTGTGCTTCCTGTTTGGCAAAGACCATGCGGTGTAATCCGTCCGGGTGCCAGGGACCGAGAGCAATGGCGCGCGTCACTCTCAGCTCCGTTGCCCTCGTCACCATCGAACGGGAACAACACCCCATATCATTCCCCGAGCCAAAGGGCACAATCGTTGGCAATCGAAACCAGACTCTACCGGCGCATTCACCCTTTTCTTCCTCCGGCATTTCGGTCGGCCACGGGAGCGGATGCTGCCGGGGTTTCCCGCGCCTGCCTCCTCCGGTTCGGCGAAACTGGTACTCGCCGCCGAGAAGGCCGGCCGCTCAACCGGACAAACCCCTCCGGCTAGCCCCGCGCCGAGTCGCACCCCGCAAGCAAGCCCACCATGCCCACCCTCCCGTCACGCTGGCAAACCTGGATGGTCAGGCACACGCGTCCGCGCCCGCCAGCGGGCGAGCCGCCTTTGCGGGCCGAGCTGTTCAGCGTCGAACAGCTGGCCGGCCATGCCCGGTCCCTGGTGGCCGGGCACCAGGCTTACATCCAACACCGCCCCTCCCGCCTGCTCGCCCGCTTGGATGGAAACGAACAGTGTCTGCGGGCTTTCAACCGCGCGACTCTGACCGTGAGCACAGGTCGGAGCATCACGCCCGCGGCCGAATGGTTGCTCGACAACTTCTACCTGATCGAGGAGCAGATCCAAATGGCCCGGCGGCATCTGCCCCGGCGGTACAGCCGGGAACTGCCCCGCCTCCGGCACGGCCCCTCCGCCGGACTGCCCCGCGTGTATGACATCGTGCTCGAACTGATCGCGCACGTTGATGCGCAGATCGATGCGGAACCACTCCGCGCCTTTGTCGCCGCCTACCAGTCGGTGGGCTCGCTGAAGCTCGGCGAGCTGTGGGCGATTCCCATCATGCTGCGCCTGGGGCTGATCGAAAACCTCCAGCGCATCGCCACCCGGCTGACCATCGCCCGGGAGGATCGCAACCTGGCGGACCTCTGGGTGGACCGCCTGCAGGACGTGGCGGAGCAACACCCGTCCCGGCTCGTCATCGTGGTGGCGGACATGGCGAAGGACGAACTGCCCATTTCGAGCTCGTTCGTGGCGGAATTCTGCCAACGACTGTCGCGCCAGAGCCCGGTGTTGCATCTCGCCCGCAGCTGGCTGGAGCAGCAGCTGGTTGAACAGGGCCTGTCTATTGAACAGCTGGTCCAGCAGGAAAGCCAGAACCAGGCGGCCGACCAGGTCTCGGTCAGCCACAGCATCGCGAGCCTCCGTTTCCTGAGCGCGATGGACTGGAAGGATTTCGTGGAGCAGCTCAGCGTGGTTGAGGAGATTCTGCGCACCGATCCCGCCGGCGTTTACCCCGCGATGGATTTTTCGACCCGTGACCGTTACCGGCATGCGGTTGAGTTCCTGGCCCGGCGCAGCGGGCTCCCGGAGGCGGAGGTCGCGCAACGCGCCATCCGGCTGACCGCCGACCAGGCGCGGGAAAAGGGGCGGGAGGACCGGACCGCCCATGTCGGCTATTTCCTGATCGACAAAGGCCAGCCCGTGCTGGGGCGGCTGGCGAAGGTGCGCTGGCCCTGGCGGACGATCATCGAACGGGGTATCCACCGTTTTCCGCTGACCTTCTATGCGGGTGGCCTCGGGGTACTCACCCTGCTCGCCACGGCCGGCTTGGTGCAACCGGCGCGATGGCACGGGGTGCGCGGAGGGAAACTCGTATTCTTCACCCTGGTCATCATGCTTTGCGCGAGCCAGCTGGCCGTGGCGTTGATGAACTGGCTGTCCATGCTGCTGGTGAAACCCCGCCGGCTCCCGCGCCTGGACTTTGCCGCCGGCATCGCGCCCGGTTGCCGCACGATGGTGGTCGTGCCGACGATGCTCACCAGCGCGGCCGGCATCGACCGCCTCCTCGAGACGTTGGAGATCCATCATCTCGCGAACCGGGATCCCCATCTTCACTTCGCATTGCTAACGGATTTTCGCGACGCACCGGAGGAGATGCAGCCCGGCGACGACGAGCTGCTGCAACGGGTGCGGGCCGGGGTTGGGGGGCTGAATGGAAAATATCCCGCCGGAGCCCATTCCGTCTTTTTCCTGTTTCACCGCCCGCGCCGCTGGAATACCGGTGAAAACCGGTGGATGGGTTACGAACGCAAACGCGGGAAGCTCGCGGAGTTCAACGCCCTGCTGCGCGGCGGTCCCCGGGAGTCCTTTTCCACCATCGTGGGGGAAACCTCCCTCCTGCCTTCCATCAGGTATGTCATCACCCTCGACACCGACACCCAGCTGCCGCGCGACGCCGCCCGCCAGCTGATCGGCACGATGGCCCATCCGTTGAACCACCCGGTTTTCGATGCCGTCCGCGGGATTGTCGCCGAGGGCTACAGCATCTTGCAGCCCCGCGTTGGCGTCAGCCTGCCGAGCGCCCGGCGCTCCTGGTTCGTCCGCCTGCTGGCCGGCGACACCGGCATCGATCCCTACACGCGGGAGGTGTCCGACGTGTATCAGGACGTTTTCCAGGAGGGTTCGTTCATCGGCAAGGGCATCTACGACGTCGACGCCTTCCAGCGCGCCATGGACGGACGCTTCCCGGAGAACACCGTCCTCAGCCACGACCTGCTGGAAGCCTGTCATGCCCGTTCCGCCTTGGTGAGCGACGTGGAGCTCTACGAGGAGTTTCCTTCCCGCTACAATGTGGACATCGAGCGGCGCCATCGCTGGATCCGCGGCGACTGGCAGATCACGCAATGGCTGCTGCCGCGGGTTCCCGGTTCCGACGCCCGGCGGATCGCCAATCCGCTGTCCGGACTGTCCCAATGGAAGATCTTCGACAACCTCCGGCGCAGCCTCGTCCCGTCGGCCCTGCTGCTCCTGCTGCTGGGTTCCTGGCTGCTTCTGCCGGAACTCGGGGGCGTGGGATCGCTGCTGGTGGTGGCGTTCATCACGCTCCCCGGTCTGCTGGCGGCGCTGGTCCATGGGTTGCGCAAGCCGCCCGATTTGCCGTGGGGCCTGCACCTGCGGAGCGTGGTCGGGGCGGGCGGCCGTCAACTCGGGCAGATCCTGCTCACCTTGGCCTTTCTGCCCTATGACGCCTTCATCAGCCTGGACGCCATTGGCCGAACGCTGCTGCGGCTGCTCGTGACGCACAAACGTCTCCTCGAATGGCGGACCTCGGGTGATTCCGAACGGGCCGACTGCGCCGACCTCGCCGGCTTCTATGCCACGATGTGGATCGCGCCGGGGTTGGCGCTGGCGGCAGGACTCCTGCTGGCCGCCTTGCACCCGGAGCAGCAGCCGGCGGCCCTGCCGGTCCTGGCCCTCTGGCTGGCGGCCCCCGGGATCGCCTGGTGGATCAGCCAGCCGATTGGCTCCGGGCAGCCGGATCTCACTCCGGCGCAGGTGACCTTCCTGCGCCAGACCGCCCGCCAGACCTGGTATTTTTTTGAGACCTTTGTGACCGCAGCGGAAAACTGGCTGCCACCCGACAATTTCCAGGAAACGCCCGTCCCGATCATCGCCTCCCGCACCTCACCCACGAACATGGGGCTGACCCTGCTCGCCAATCTGGCCGCCCGGGATTTCGGTTACCTCCCGGCGGGCGGCCTGCTCCAACGCACGCAGGACACCCTCGCCACGATGCAACGGCTCGAGCGGTATCGCGGACATTTTTACAACTGGTATGAGACCCGCACGCTCCAACCGCTGCTCCCCCTCTACGTGTCGAGCGTGGACAGCGGCAACCTGGCGGGCCATCTGCTCACGCTCGGCTCCGGGCTGCGGGAGCAGGCCGGCGAAACGATCCTCCCCCCGCAACTGTTTGCCGGTCTGCGCGACACGGTCGGCGTGCTAAGCGGACTGGTCCGGGATCATGCAGCCTTGGCCGGGCTTGACGCCGACCTGGCGCAGGCGCCGGCCACCTTGCGCGCGGCGTTTGCCTTGCTCGGGCTGGCCTCGGCCCAGGCGGCCAGCCTCGCGGTCTCGCTGGCCGACGGTGCCGCGGAGCCGAGGGGATGGGCGCAGACCCTGCGGCGAAACTGCGACGAACACCGCGCGGACCTGCTGTTCCACGCGCCGTGGCTGGCGTTGCCGGCGCCCAACTTTTGTGGGGAAAGCCCAACGCCGCCGGCCGCCTCCGGTCCGGCCGCCCGCCCGCCGGCGGCGACCAGCCTGGCCGCGAAGCTCGCACAGCTCGACCACGCCCCCACCTTGCGGGATTACGCGGAACTGGCGCCGGCCCTCGGGGTGTTGGTCGCGGCCCGGTTGCAGGAACTCCCCGCGGACGCCTCCTCCGCGCAGCGCGAGGAACAGGACAGACTCGCCGCACTCGCGCGCTGCCTGCGGGAGTCCGGCGACCGCGCCCGCGAGCGCCTGCTCGGCTGGGAAACCCTGGCCCGGCAATGTGACGCGCTGGCCGCGATGGATTTCGCCTTTCTGTTTGACCCGGCGCGGGACCTGTTTCCCACCGGGTTCAACGTCACCGAACACCGGCGCGACGCGGGCTTCTACGATCTGCTGGCCTCGGAGGCGCGCCTGTGCAGCTACGTCGCCATCGCCCTGGGCCAGGTGCCGCAGGACCACTGGTTCTCGATGGGCCGCCTGCTCGTCGCCTCCCGGGGCGAGCCGGTCCTGATTTCCTGGAGCGGCTCGATGTTCGAATACCTGATGCCGCTGCTGGTCATGCCCAACTACGAGAACACCCTGCTGGACCACACCTGCCGGGCGGCGGTGCAGCAGCAGATCGAATATGGGCGATTGCGCGGCGTGCCCTGGGGCATTTCCGAGTCGGGCTACAACCAGACCGACGTCCACCTGAACTACCAGTACCGCGCCTTCGGGGTGCCGGGTCTGGGCCTGAAACGGGGCCTGGCTGGCGATCTGGTGATCGCCCCCTACGCCACCGCCATGGCGCTGATGATCGCGCCCCGGGCGGCGTGTGAAAACCTGCAGCGGCTGGCGGCCGAGCGACGCGCCGGGGACTTTGGTTTCTACGAGGCGGTGGATTACACGCCGGCGCGGCTGCGGCCGGGCGACACGAGCGCCACCATCCGGTCCTTCATGGCCCACCATCAGGGGATGAGCCTGCTCGCGCTGGTCAGTCTCCTGTATGACGGCCCCATGCAACGTCGTTTCCTGGCCTGCCCGTTGCTCAAGGCGACGGATTTGCTGTTGCAGGAACGCGTGCCCCGGACCGCCGCCAGCGTGTTCGCCGGGGACCTGTCCCTCGAGACCGCCCGCACCCAGCCGGGCGCGGCAGAGAGCGTGATGCGGGTTTTCAACAATCCCGCCACGCCGGCGCCGGAGGTGCACCTGCTGTCCAACGGCCGCTATCACGTCGCCATCAGCAGCGCCGGCGGCGGCAGCAGCCGCTGGCGCGACCTGGCCGTCACCCGCTGGCGCGAGGATGCCACGCGCGATTGCTGGGGCCTGTTTGTCTACCTGCGTGACGTGGCTTCGGGGGAGGTTTGGTCCGCCACCCACCAGCCCAAGCTGCACCCGGCCCAGGGCTACGAGGCCATCTTCACCCAGGCGCGGGCGGAGTTCCGGCAGTTTCAGGCCAGCCTCGAAATCCACACCGTGATCAGCGTGTCGCCGGAGGATGACGTGGAACTGCGGCGCATCACGCTCACGAACCGTTCCGCCGGGACGCGCGTCATTGAGCTGACCAGCTATGCGGAAGTGGTGCTGGCGCCGTCGGCCGCGGACGCGGCGCATCCCGCGTTCAGCAATCTCTTCGTGCAAACCGATTTCGTGCGGAAAGCCGCCGCCATCCTCTGCACCCGCCGCGCCCGCTCCGAAGAGGAAAAGCCGCCGTGGCTGTTCCATCTGCTGGTGGGTTCCGGCGGCGTGCCGGAGGAGATCTCCTGTGAAACCGACCGCAGCCGGTTTGTCGGACGCGGGGGCACCCTGGCCAGCCCGGCCGCGATGCAGGGCGCGGGGCCCTTGTCCAACACCGTCGGGGCGGTGCTCGACCCCATTGTTTCGCTGCGGCGCACGGTGTCCCTGCCGCCGTTTGCCACCGCCGTCATCGACCTGGTTCTGGGCGTGACGGAAAACCGGGAGGTCGCGCTGGCCCAGGTGGAAAAATATCAAAGCTCCCGCATGGCCGACCGCACCTTCGACCTAGCCTGGACGCACAGCCAGGTGACCCTGC
>CAIQQB010000051.1 GCA_903873805.1 uncultured Opitutia bacterium
CACCTCTCTCCGGCAGACCATCATCTACGGCGGCATCTCCGACTGCGACATGGAGAAGGGTCAGCTCCGCTGCGACGCCAACATCTCCATCCGGCCCGTCGGCGAAACCAAGCTCGGCACCAAGGTCGAGCTGAAGAACCTCAACTCAATCTCGTTTGTGCGCGACGGCATCGCCCACGAGATCAAGCGCCAGCTCGCGGTGGTCGCCGCCGGTGGCACCCTTGTCCAGGAGACGCGCGATTACGACGGCCAGACCGGCGCGTCCCAGTCGCTCCGCTCCAAGGAAATGGCGCACGACTACCGCTATTTTCCCGATCCCGATCTCATGCCGGTCAAGGTCGACGACGCCTGGAAACAAAAGCTACGCGCCGAATGCCCCGAGCTGCCCTTCGACAAGCAGCGCCGGTTCATGAACGACTACAAGTTGCCGTATACGCTGACATCGGTATTGGTGCCGGATCGGAAGCTTGCCGATTTCTATGAGGAAATTTTGGTAAAGGCGAAAGTATCTAAGAAGTATAATTTGGAATGGATTTTCTGCTCCCCTGAATCTGGGCACCAGATGTTAGGCAACTGGATCGTCAATTATTTTTTACGGGAGCTAAACAATCGTTCTCCGGATGAGTGGCTTTCTTTTGATGATCTGGCCTCGAAAATTCCGGCTGCATACTTCGTTGAACTCTTGGGACTATTCGCGAGTGAACAGATTCCAAAAGGCGCTGTCTCCGAAATTTTCACAGAAATGGCCAGGACCGGCAACCCACCAGATGCGATTGTGGATAACAAAGACCTTGCCGCCGTGCTGCTCGACGCCGGCGAGTTGGAGCAGTGGTGCCGCGACGCCATTGCGGCCAACGCCAAGGCGCTGGCGGAGTTCAAGGGCGGCAAGGACAGTGCGATCAACGCGTTCAAGGGTCCGGTGATGAAAGCCGGCAAGGGCAAAGCCAACCCCAAGCTGGTCGACGAAACGCTCCGGCGTCTGCTGGCGGCGATGTGAGCATTCTGCACCGTTCGATCGGTGCTTGTCAGGCCGGCCTTGGCATGGTGGAATCTGCGACGGCTCAGCAATCGTCAACCCGCCCGTCGGAGACCCACCCCATGTTGCAACCCCGCTCGTTATTCCTGGCGTCGGCCGCCCTGTGCGCCGCGCTCGCCCTCATTCCGGAGGCGTCGGCCCAGATCGGCACGCGCTTCCCCTCGGAGAAGAAGGTCGTGACGGACCCTGTCACCGGGGTGCCGCTCACCTTCCTCACCAGCACCCCGCACGGTGACTCCAAGATCTACCAGACGCACCACCAGTGGACCTCGGACGGCAAATGGGTCATCTTCCGCTCCCAGCGCGTCAACAGCCAGGCCATGGCCGTCAACGAGGAGACCGGCGACATCGTGCAGGTGACCGAGAAGGGCTTCACCGGCATGCTCTGCCTCGCCGACCATTCGATGAGCCTCTATTTCCTGCGGAGCTACAGCCAGAGCCAGGGCCTGACGGCCGAAGCCCCGCCGGCCGCTCCGGCCGCGGGTGCTGCGCCTGCCGCCGGTGGTCCCCGGGGCGGCGGTCTGCGCGGTCCTGCGCAAATCGTCCGGGTCGATCTGGCCAAGCTCTTCGCCGACAGTGCGGCGCACACCCTGAAGGGGGCGGACGCCTACGAACACGTCTGCGGCATCATCCCCGTCGAGATGGGGGCGGGCGGCGACATGGCTCTCGATTGCACCGAGGATTGGGCCTACTTCCGGGTGGACCGGGGTGAGGCGGCCAAACACCTGCCGGCCGATGCCAAGATTGAAGGTCCCTTCGGCCCCCGCAACATGGGCGCGGGTCCGTCCGGGCTGGGGCGGATGAATCTCAAGACCGGCGAGGTCAACTTCATCGTCGCGGTGCCGTTCCAGATCGGACATGTCCAGACCAACCCCTGGGTGCCCGGCGAAATCGTGTTCTGCTGGGAGACCGGCGGCAAGGCGCCGCAGCGCACCTGGACGGTGATGTCGGACGGCACCGGTCTCCGGCCGCTGTATCCGGAAGCATCCTACGACTGGATCACGCATGAGGCCGTCATCACCAAGGACGAAGTGGCCATCGCCATTCTCGCCCATCGCAAGCCGGGCGTGCCGGCGGATGACCCGTGGGGCATTTCCAGCACCGGCGAACATCCCTCCGGCGTGGGCATCGTCTACCTGCGCACGCGCGAGATGCGCATCGTGGGCCAGGTTCCGATCGGCAATCCCGGCCATTCCATCTGGCACGTGAACGGCTCGCCCGACGGCCGCTGGGCCGTCGCCGACGATTTCCAATACCGTCTCTGGATCATCGACCGCCACACGGGCGAGATGGCCCTGCTGGCCGACATGGGCCACAAGACCACCGCGGCGGACCACATCCACCCGACCTTCAACGCCGACAGCACCAAAATCGAAATTCAGTCCGCGATGTTGTCGGAGGACAACCGCACTCTGAACATCTGCGTCGTCCCGGTGCCGAAGTCCTGGCTGGACCGCACCTACAGCGACAAGATCCAGTAAGAGGAAAGGCGGAAAGCAGGGTAACATCCCCGGGGTACGCCCCGGGGCATTTCAGAAAACTGTAGCCGTGGTCGCCGACCCCGGCTACAGCCAGGCAAACCCGGCCAGTCCGGAGCGGGCCTGACCGCTAGACCCGGCACAGCTGCACGGCTTCGCGGAGGGCGGTGAGCGGGTCGCGCGTGGGGATGAATTCCTGCGCGACAAAACCCGTGAAGCCGGTGTCCCGGATCGCGCGCATAATCGCGGGGTAGTTGAGCTCCTGGGTGCCGTCGATCTCGTGGCGGCCCGGATTGCCGCCGGTGTGGTAATGCGCGATGCTGGCGTGGTGTTCGCGGATGGTGCGGATCACGTCGCCCTCCATGATCTGCATGTGATAGACGTCGTAGAGCAACTTGAACCGTTCGGAGCCGACGCGCCGGACCAGTTCGACGCCCCAGGCGGTGCGGTCGCACATGTAGTCGGGGTGGTCCACCCGGGAGTTAAGGAGCTCCATGAGGACTGTGACGCCCGCGCGTTCCGCGGCGCCGACAATCTGCCGGAGCCCGGTTGCGCAGTTGGCCAGGCCTTCCTCGTCGGACATCCCGGCCCGGCTGCCGGGGAAGCAGATGACATTGGGCAGCCCGGCCGCCGCGCAGGCCTGGATGCGTTCGATCATCGAGGGGACGAAGCGGGCGTGATGTTCCAGCCGGTTGAAGCCCTCGGTGATGGTGGTGGTGCCGTTGGCCACCGCGCAGGTGAGACCGGCCTTCTGCACGACCGGCCATTCGGCGGGATCGAGGAGTTCGACAGAGCCGAGGCCGAGATCCCGGGCCGCGGCGGCGAGCTCAGGCAAGGGAATCGTCGGATAACACCAACGACAGACGGATTGGCGAAAGGAGGTCGGAGGCATGGCGGGAAGGCAGGGCGGGTGGGCTGTGGGGGAGATGAGATCGGGTGGTCGGAGTCCCGGCTCTCCCGAGCCGGGCTACATATCGTCGTAGCCCGCCTCGGGAGAGGCGGGACAAACGGGCAACAACGCCCGCTCAACCGGGCGCCTATCCTTGATGGCGGCGTGACTGGCCCGCGCAATCCGAAAGCCCTTCCGGCTTGAAAGCGAACCGGTCGCTGGCACTTTTTCGGATTCTGGTTATCCCTGCTCACCACGCCGGCCGCTCCGTTCCGGCAGCAACTGCAACCCTATATTCCACCACCATGTGCTTCCGTTTCCCTTCCTCCCTGCGTTTCCTTGGTCTCGCGGCCGCCCTCGGCGCGGCGGCGTCGGCCTCCTCCCTGCTCCGGGCCGCGGACATGGCGGCGATGCCCGTGGCCGCCCCGGCGGTCACCGCGGCGGTGGCGGTGTTGATTCCGACCGACGGCAACGTGGTCCACGGTGAGATCCATTTCACCAAAGTGGCGGGTGGCGTGCGGGTCGTCGCGCAGGTCAGCGGCCTCAAGCCCGGCGGGCACGGCTTTCACATCCATGAGTTTGGGGACGCCTCTTCGGCCGACGGCACGGGCGCGGGCGGGCATTTCAATCCGGCGCATGAGGCCCATGGGGCCCCGACCGCCGAGCATCATCATGAAGGCGACCTCGGCAATCTGACCGCGGATGAGAGCGGCCATGCCACCATCGACTTCGTGACCCCCGCGCTTTCCTTCGAGGGAGCGGCCTCGATCATCGGCCGTGGCGTGGTCATTCATGCGGACCCGGACGACCTGACCAGCCAGCCGGTGGGCAATGCCGGGAAGCGCGTGGCCGTGGGCGCGATCGGGATCGCCAAGAGCTGAGAATCCGCCGCTGGGTTTGAAGGCCGAATCCGGCCTGACAAATTTCTGACAAACTTCTGACAGCCCGATGACAACGCGGGCGGTGGTTGGTGATTCAATGGGGCCAGCAATCCCATCCATCATGAAAACACCGCTTGTCTCCTGTCTTGCCGTCGCGCTGCTCCTGGCAGTCGCGCCTTTTGCCCGGTCCGCCAGTCCTGATGCTCCCGTGCGCCTGCGCGTCGAACTCGACCGCAGCGTGCTGTTGGCCGACTCGCCGGAAAAGGCCATCATCAAGGTTGCGCTCGAAGGGGCGCGGCTGGCCCGGCCCGAAGCCCGGCCGCCGGTCAACCTGGCGCTGGTCATCGACCGTTCCGGCTCGATGAACGGTGCGAAGATCGAACAGGCGAGGGCGGCCGCGCTGGAGGCGGTCAGCCGGCTCGGCAGCGATGACATGGTTGCCCTGGTCGCGTTTGACGACCGGGTTGAGACCCTGTTTCCGGCCCAACCGCTGGGTGATGGCCGGGCGCTGGCGGCGGCCATCGCCGAACTGCGGCCCGGGGGCACCACCGCCCTGTTCGACGGGGTGAAGCAGGGGGCCGCGGAGGTGCGGAAGCACAGCGAGGACCGCCGCTACGTCTCCCGGATCGTGCTGATCTCCGACGGCGATGCCAACGTCGGGCCGCGCACGCCGAATGAGCTCGGGCGGCTGGGCGCCGCGCTGATGGAGGAGGGAATCTCGGTCACCACCATCGGCCTCGGGTTGGATTACAACGAGGACCTGATGACGCGGCTGGCGCAGCGGAGCGACGGCAACACCTACTTCGCCGCGGGGGCCGCCGACCTGCCGCGGATCTTCGCCGCCGAGCTGGGCGACGTCCTTGATGTGGTGGCCCGCCGGGTCACCGTGACGGTGCAGTTTCCCACCGGCGTGCGGCCGCTCCGCATGGTCGGGCGGGAGGGTGTGGTCCGCGGGCAGACCGCCGAAATCACCCTGAACCAGCTCTACGGCGGGCAGGAGAAATTCGCCCTGGTCGAGGCCGAGATCGAGCCGGCGCACGCGGGGGTCGAGCGGGAGATCGCGAGCGCGACGGCGACGTTTGAAGATGCGGGCACGCAGCGCCGGTTGACGCTCACCATGCGAGCGGGAGCCCGGTTCAGCGTCAACCACGACACCGTGCTATCCTCCGCCAACCTCCGCGTGCAATCGGATTATGCCGCCAACGCGATCGCGGTCGCCAAGGAGCAGGCCATCGCCCTCGCCGATGCCGGCCGCCAGGCGGACGCCGCGAGCGTGCTCCGCCTCGAGGCGCTGCGGCTGGAGACATTGGGCAAGATCTATCGCAACGGGTCGGTGCTCTCGATTTCAGCCAGCAACACGGCCGAGGCGGACCGCTTGGGTCGCGATGGCCTCGACAATGTCACCCGCAAGGACTACCGCACTGACGGCATGAACACCTTCTCGCAGCAAGGCACCAAGCGCCAGTAGTGACGTCCGCAGCCATCTCCGCTTTCCCACCCATGAATCCGGATCCCATCCTCCTCGCGGTGCGCCGGCCGGCGGCCTGCCGCCGCCTGTATGTTCTGGTCGGGCTGGTCCTGTTCGGCGGCCGTTGGATTTCGCCGGCCCCGGCGGCCGAGGGCAGCGGCCTGACGGTGCACGAGTGGGGCACGTTCACCGCGGTGAGCGGTTCCGACGGCGTCCTGCTTCCGGGGCTGGAGGTCGAGGAGGCACCGCTGCCGAACTTCGTCCAGGCGATCGACGGCTTCGCCCCGCTCACCAAGGGATTTGACCGTCCGGTGCGGAACGTGACGGTGAAAATGGAGACGCCCGTGCTCTATTTCTATTCCCCAGTCGCCCGCCCCGTGCGCGTGGAGGTCGCGTTCAACGGCGGCTGCATCAGCCAGTGGTATCCCGAACGGGCGGGCGGCGAGATCCTGCCCCCGCCGGCGGACCCGGCGGCCAGCACCCCACCAGTGGATTTCGCCGTCGGCCACCAGGGCCGCCTGGTCTGGCAGGTGGAGGTGCTGGCCCCGGGGGCGTCGGACCCCATCACGGCACCGGCGAGTTGGGAGACACCGCAATGGCCCCGGGCCCGCGTGCCGGGGGCGAACCGGGTCCGCGGTCCGAAGGGCGGCAGTGCAGTCACCGCGTCGGGGGCGGCAACGGCTGGCGGCCCGGTGGTGGAGGGTTTTCTGTTTTATCGCGGCATCGGCAACCTCCCGCTGCCGCTCGTCACGAAAGCCGCCGGCGGCGGTCTCGGACTCGACAACACGGGGGCGCAGCCGATTCCCTTTGCCCTGGTGTATGAGAAACGGGCGGACTTGCCCCAGGGCGTAGTGTGGTGGAGCGGCGCACTCGGGGCCGGTGCGCATGTGACCGTCCCGCTGCTCCGGAACAGCGCTGACCTCGCCGCCGCCCCCGTACTGACCGGCGCCCTGCCCCGGGCGCTGGAGCGGGCCGGGCTGACGCCGGAGGAGGCGCAGGCCATGCTGGCGACCTGGCGGGAAAGTTATTTTGAGCGGGACGGGCTGCGGGTTTTCTGGCTGGTGCCGCGCGCCTTCACCGACCGCGTGCTGCCGCTCGCCATCACGCCGGCGCCGGACCGCCTGGAACGGGTGCTGGTCGGGCGCACGGAGGTGCTCACGCCGGACGTTGAGCGGCAGCTCGCGGGCGAATTCGCCGCGGAGGGCGGCAAAAGCCGGGTGAACGACCGTTTTTTCCGTGCGTATCAGGCGCGGGTGGCGGCCCTCGCGCCGCCGGCGCCCTGAGGGCAGGCCGGCATTGAGCCGGACGCACCATGCCTCCATCCTCCCCGCCGTGACCAATTCCCCGCGCCGCATCTACCTCTACTGGCTGCTGCTCCTGCTTCCCACGCTGGCCGTCGGCGGCGGAGCGGTGTTGCTGCTGCACCGGGAACAGGCGCGGCTGGAGCTCAACGCGGCGGCGGCCCGCGACACGCATCTGGCCGCGATCGTCGGCCGGACCCGGCTGGTGGCGGAGAACGCGGACCTGCTGGTCGGCGACGTGCGCGATGCGCTCGTCACCTCGCTGCGCGAGCTCGCCCCGGCGGAGGAGGCCGGATTTTTCAGCCGCTGGCCGCAGGAGAACCCCCTGGTGTTGGCGGGATTTGTGGCGGGAGCCGACGGCCGCCTGATCTTCCCGGAACCCGCCGGCGGAGCCGGGATGAATTTGCCGCCGCGGTTCAAGGCCCTGCTCGCCGAGCTTCGCCCCTGGCGGGAGGAACCGCCGGTCGCCCTCGGGGTGCAGCAGGGCGACAATCTGCCCAGGGCGGCGTTGAGCCAAACGCCGCCCAGCCTGCCGGTCCAGGGACTGTCGCTGACCTCGCAGACGCTGGTCCAGCAGGCGGGACCGGGTGGTGCCAGCCTGGCGAACAACGTCATGGTGCAGAACGGCAACGTCGGAGTTAACACGTTCAACAACGGCAGCAATTTCTACCCGGCGAATGGCAATGCGCAGCAATATCAGTCCCAGCGCAAGGACCTGCAAATCCTCTCCAAGACCGGCCAGGGTGTGCAACGGTCGCTGGCCGTGGAGCGCAGCGGCTGGGTGCCGCTGGAGGACAGCGGGGCGGGGGCGCCCGGCGTCGTCGTCTGGCTGCAGCGCGATCGGGGCGAGGAGGTGCGCGGAGTGGTGCTGAATGTCGCCACGCTTGCGGAACGCCTCGCCGCCTCACTGCCGGCCGAGCTCGAGCCCGGCGACGGCTTTGCACTGTTCGACCGCACCGGCCGGATGGTGGGGCACACGGGCGCAGCACCCGCCGGGGTGGATCCGGCCGCCGTGGTGCCGCTGGATGCAGCGCTGCTGCCGGGCTGGCAGGTGGCCGGCTTCATGCCCGCTGCGGGTGCGGACAGTGCGGGCCGGTCCCTTTTTGTCCTGGGTTCGCTCCTCGTTGGGATTTTTGTCGTCGCCATCCTCGCGAGCGGGGCGCTGCTGCTCGCGCAGGCGCGGGCCAGCGTGGCCGAGGCCCAGCAGAAAACCTCCTTCGTCGCGAATGTCTCGCACGAATTCAAAACCCCGCTCACCACCATCCGCCTCTACGCCGAGCTGCTCGAGCTGGGTCGGGTGAAGGAGACGGACAAGCAGGCGGAGTATCTGCACACCATCGGGAGCGAAACCCAGCGGCTTGCCCGGCTGGTCAACAACGTGCTCGATTTCAGCCGGCTCGAACAGGGCCGGAAAAAATACGCCCCGGAGGCGCTCGATCTCACCGCGGAGCTGGGGGGGCTGCTCGACGTCCATGAGCCCCGGATCGCCGCGGCCGGGCTGGTACTGCGGCGGTCGTTGCCGGCGGCGCCGCTCCCGGTGCGGACCGACCGGGACGCCTTTGCGCAGATGGTGCTGAACGTGGTGGAGAACGCCTGCAAATATGCGGCGGCGGGCGGCGAGGTGGAGGTGTCGCTGGCGGCCCGCGCCGGAGGTGGGGCGGAGGTGCGCGTGCTCGATCGCGGGCCCGGCGTGCCGGCGGCGCACCGGGAACGAATTTTCGAGAAATTTCACCGGGTCGACGCCACCCTCACCGCGGAAAAGGCCGGCGCGGGCCTCGGTCTCAGCATCGCGCGCCAGCTCGCGCGCGGGCTGGGCGGCGAGCTGCGCCATGAACCGCGCCCCGGCGGCGGGGCGGTCTTCATCCTCGAACTTCCATGAAAGCCCACCTGCTCATCGCCGAGGACGACGCCAAAATCCGCCAGGGTCTGGAGGCCATGCTGACCAGCGAAGGCTACACCGTCACCACCGCCGCCAACGGCGCGCTGGCCCTCAAGCTGTTCGACCGGGGCAAATACGACCTCGTCATCCTCGATGTGATGATGCCCCAGCTGAGCGGCTATGACACCTGCCGCGAATTGCGCCGCCGCGGCGTGACCCTGCCAGTCCTGTTTCTCACCGCCAAATCGGAGGAGATCGACAAGGTGGTGGGCCTCAAACTCGGCGCGGACGACTATGTCACCAAACCGTTCGGCGTGCACGAACTGCTGGCGCGCGTCGAGGCGCTGCTCCGCCGGACGCGGTCGGACGGAAAAGATTCGCCGGTCGCACCAATACCGCCGGTGTTCCGTTTCGGTGGGGTGGAGATTGACCGCCGCAAATACACCGTGACGCGGGCCGGCCGCAGCTCTGCGCTGACCGCCCTGGAGTTGAAGCTGGCGGAGGCACTGGCGGCCCGGCCCGGCGAGGTGCTGACGCGGGATGTCCTGCTCAACACGGTCTGGGGCGTGGATTATTACGGCACCACGCGCACACTCGACCAGCATGTGGCGCAGTTGCGGAAAAAGGTGGAGGAGGACCCCGAGAATCCCTCCGTCATCCTGACGGTGCACGGGGTGGGGTACCGTTACGAAGCCTGAACGGAATCAGCCGATCCCGTTGCGGGGAACGGGCCAGTCGGACGGTTCAGCTCAATGCTTGGGCACCGCCGGCGGCAGGGCGGCCGCGAGCCGGGTGCGCGGAGCGTTGCCGAAAAATTCCACGATGTGGCCGACCTCACCGAAGCCGCGGGTCTTGAGGCTGCCCTCAATTTTCTGGATCACCGTCCGCAGTTCACCCGCGAGCGCGGGGTCCAGCGCCTCAACCGTGTTGGTGTCCTTGGTGACGACGTGATACTCCGGTTCCGCCCCCATCTGAATCTGGTAGAGGCTGGTGCCGTTCTGGAAATAGCAGCGGCGCACAATGCCGAGATCCTCAAACGCCGCCAGACAGCGGTAGACCGTCACCAAGTCGCACGAGGCGGTGGCCAGGTCCTCATGAATCTGTTCAATGCTGGCCGGTTTGGCGCGGTTCAGGAGCGCCTGCAAAATCGCGATGCGAGGCTGGGTGATGCGCAATCCGGCCGCTTTCAATTGCGCACAGGCTTGCTCAAGGGTGGCGCTGCCCGCTCCGGCGGGCTTGGCGTCAACCAGCGGATGATTGGTTTGGGTGGAAGCGATCATGGCCGATTTTTTGATAACGTAGCGTTATCATTGCAAAATGGAATCATTAAAACAGACAAACGTTTGCATCAGATGCAAGCCTGTTCAGGGCATGTGCTAGGGGGAGAGGGTTTACCCTGCTTGTGAGTTGCGCAACGGCCCGCTGTCTGCTCAATTGGCTGCCAGACATGCCAGACTTGGATTTCAACGCTGTGGTGGAAACGATTTGCAAGGAGGATCCACGCTACGATCGCCGGGCCTACGCCTTTGTGCGGGAGGGACTCGATCATACTGTCCGCGAACTGCGCGACAAGCAGCGGGAATCCTCCAAGCGTTCCCGCCATGTGAGCGGGGGCGAGCTGCTCGAGGGCATGCGGAGCCACGCCCTCGCCCAGTTCGGGCCCCTCGCCAAAACCGTGTTGAACGCCTGGGGCATCCACCGCTGCGTCGATTTCGGGGAGATCGTTTTCAATCTCATCGAGTATGGGATCTTCAGCAAGACCGAGTCCGACCGGCGCGAGGATTTTGCCGATGTCTATGATTTTGACGAGGTCTTCGTGCGTCCGTACCTGCCCGCGCATCCCCTGCCCGCCAGCCGGTCGGGCGGTGGCACCCTTCAAGCCGACCGCTGACGGACGCGCCGGCCGGTGCGACGGGCGGCTTTGACAAACGCCGCGGTTCCTGCCGGCCTGCCGCCTGACTTTGATGACCAAGCCCTCCCCCCATGCCTCCGACCGGCGTCTGCTCGAAACTTTCTGGCGCGAACCGGTGGACCGGTTCGTGCTCCCCAACGGCCTGACCGTGCTGCTCAAGCCCGACCGGTCGGCCGCCCTGGCCTCGGTGCAGGTCTGGGTCAAGACTGGCAGCCAGCACGAGGGCGCGCAACTGGGCGCGGGGCTCTCGCATTATCTGGAACACATGCTCTTCAAGGGCACCACGCGGCGCGCGGGCCGCGAGATCTCCGCGACCGTGCAGGCCCACGGCGGCGGCATCAACGCCTACACCAGCTTCGACCGCACGGTCTACTACATCGACCTGCCGTCCGAGCACACCGCCGTTGCCCTCGAGGTGCTGGCCGACGCGGTTCTGCATTCCACCCTGCCCTCCGATGAGGTGGTGAAGGAAAGGGACGTGATTCTGCGCGAGATCGCGATGACGCAGGATGATCCCGACAACCGTTTTTGGGAGGCGCTTTTTTCCACCGCGTTCCGCGATCACCCCTACCGCGACCCGGTCATCGGACACCGGGAGACGTTTGCCACGGTGACGCGCGACGAACTCGTGGCGTATTACCGTGCGCGATACGTGCCCAACAACCTGGTGGTGGTCGTGGTCGGCGACATCGATCTCGCCGCGACCCTTACGGCCATCGAAACGCACTTCGGCGCGGTGCCGCGGGCGCGGCTGGCGCCGGTCCTCGTGCCGGCCGAGCCGCCCGCACTCGCGCGGCGCGAGCACCATAAGTTTGAGGATGTGGAGCTGACGCGCGGCGCGCTGGCCTGGCAGATTCCGGGGCTCGCGCATCCGGACTCGCCGCTGCTCGACCTGCTGGCCACCGTGCTCGGTGGGGGCGACAGCAGCATCCTCTGGCAGGCCATCCGGGAACAGGCCCGGCTGGTGCACACGATCGACGCCCAGAGCTGGAATCCCGGCAGCACGGGTTTATTCTGCGTTTCCTTCACCTGCGACGCGGAGAAACGCGGGGCGGCCGCCGCCGCGGTCGAGCGCACGCTCGCCCGCCTGGCCGGCCGCGGCTTCACCGCCTCCCAGCTCCGCCGGGCCGTGCGCCAGCTTGTCGTCGGTGAAATCAACACCCGCAAGACCATGTCCGGCCAGGCCTCCCGCCTCGGGGCGGCCGAAGTGGTGGTGGGCGAACTCGACTATGCGCGCAGCTATTTCAACCGGGTCACGGCAGCCACCCCGGCCGACCTGCGCCGGGTATTGAAATATTGGATCGTGCCCGGGCGCACGGTCAGCGTATCGCTCAACCCGAAGAGTGCGGCCCCGGCGGCCGCCCCGGCGGTGGCGGGCGGGGCGGCCCAGCCGGACTTCACCGAAACGCGCCTCCCGAACGGCGCCCGGCTGCTCCTGCAGCGCGATCCCCGTCTGCCGAATCTCCACCTGCGCCTGCTGGCGCTGGGCGGTCCGGCGCAGGAGTCCATCGGCAAACACGGGGCCGCCGCGCTCCTCACGACCATGCTGACCAAGGACACCCGCCGGCACAGTGCCGCCGAGGTTGCGGAGCTCATCGAGGAGGTCGGCGGCAGCTTCGCGCCGTTCGCGGGCAACAACAGCCTGGGCCTCGCGGCGGAAGTGCTGCCGCCCGACGCCGACCGGGCGCTCGGGCTGCTGGCCGACGCAGTGCTGGCCCCTGTCTTCAAGCGCGCGACGTTCGACACCGAGCGCGAGGCACAGCTCGCCGACCTGCTGCAGGACGCCGACGATGTGGTCACCCTCGGGCGCAAACAGGTCCGGCAAAAATTCTTCGGCGCACATCCGCTGGCGCTCGACGCCACGGGTGACGAATCCGGACTGCGCGCGCTGGCGCCCGCTGATCTGGTGGCGTTGCACCGCCGCCTGTTTGTGGCGGAAAACGTGGTGCTGGTCGCCGCCGGAGATTTTAATCCGCAGCAGCTGACGCCGAAGCTCAAGGCGTTTCTGGCGAAGCTGCCGGCCGGACCGGTCCCGCCGGGCGCGGCGGACTTTGCGGGTCCGGCGGAACCGGGTGACTTTGTGGAGCGGCAGCCGCGCGAGCAGGCGGTGGTGTTTCAGGCGTTCGCCGGCCCGACTCTGCATGCCGCGGACTTTTATGTCGGCGAGGTGGCCGACGAGTTCTTCAGCGGTATGGCCTCGCACCTGTTTGAGCGGGTGCGCGAGGACAAGGGGCTCGCGTATTTCGTGCGCTCGGCCCGGGTGACCGGCCTGACGGCCTCGATGTTCTATTTCTTCGCCGGCACCGCGCCGGCGACGGCGGACGAGGTGCTGGCGGAAATCGGCGCGGAGATTGCCCGCGTCCAGTCGGGCGGGGTGGAGCCGGTGGAACTGGACCGCTGCCGGACCCGTCTCAAGGCCGCCCGCCGCCAGAGTCTGCAGACCAACGGCGCCCGCGCGATGCAGGCCGGCCTGAACGCACTGTACGGCCTGCCGGTCAACGACTGGAAAAACTACGATGCGCACATCGAGGCCGTGACGCTCGAAAGCCTGGCCCAGTTCGCCCGGCGCTACTTCCAGCCGGGGCGGCGCACCCAGCTCGTGGTCCGGCCCTGACGGAGCCGCGAATTGTTTGATGTAGGCGGGGTGCCCTCACCCCGCGGGAATGAATGCGGGGAGCGAAGGCATCCACCCAAATATCCAACCCTCACCCTGCATAACCGATGTGGAGGCCGGTCCAACCGCGCAGAAAAAATCCTCGACCAGTTCAGCTGCGGCTGCGATATAACCGCGCGGCCGCCGCCCCCCGATCGAGCGGCCGTGCGGCTGATTCCAGCCGCACCATTGTTCTGCCCCACTAGCCTGCCAGCACTCCCGCTCCCGTCTCCGTTTTCGGCGACGGACCGTCGGACTTCTTTCCCCGTTCAACTCATCCCCATGCAAATCCGTCCCCTCCTGCTCGCTGCGCTGTTCACCGCCCTGACCGGATCACTGCCGGCCAGCGCCCAAACGCCCCATAACTACGACGTCCGGACCTTCGGCGCCACCGGTGACGGCAAGACCCCCGACACCGCAGCCATTAACAAGGCCATCGACGCGGCCGCTGAAGCCGGCGGCGGCACAGTCTATTTCCCGGCCGGCAGCTATCTGAGCTACTCGGTCCATCTCAAGAGCAACATCGCCCTTTATCTCGAGCAGGGAGCGACGCTCATCGCGGCGGATCCGCCCGCCGCGGACGCGCCGGGTGGCTACGATCCGCCCGAGCCCAACGACGCCGAGAAATACCAGGACTTCGGCCACACCCACTGGCACAACAGCCTGATCTGGGGAGAGAATTTGGTCAACGTGTCCATTCTCGGGCCCGGCGCGATCTTTGGCAAGGGGCTCAGCCGCGGTCAGGGGCGCCAGGCCCAGCCGCCGGGCGAGGAGCCGACCCCGGGCGGCGGCCGCGGCGCACGGGCCGGACAGCCCGGCGGCGCAGCCGGCCCGGGCGCTGGAGCTGGTCCCGCCGGCGGAC
>CAIQQB010000052.1 GCA_903873805.1 uncultured Opitutia bacterium
CATGTGGCTCCAGCTGGGGATAAACTGCGAGAAGAGTTGGCTCACGAACTTTCAAATTCTATGGTTCAAGATATGCTTCGAGATATGGCTCAAGAAACTCAGTCTGAGATATTGCCAGCAACTGATGGAGATGTTGGGCCACTACAAGACCTATTAATCAATTTGTCTGGGGGGTATATAAGACAGTTCGTTGGGGGGGGGAATGATGAAAATGCAGACTCCGCAATATCGCCGATTTCTTGGCACTATAGTGATGGTATGGTATGGACTTCTTGTCTCATTGGGAGCTGCCTCACCACTCACCACCATGGACTACCACATGGGAGGGCAATCCCTTCAAATTTCCCCGGCGGCGCTTTCGGCACCTAAGAATATTGCGGGGTCGGTGAGCACGACGATTGAGGGCGACATGCCTGCTGGGGCGTATTTCGAGGTGGGGTTTGTGTTCGATGGGAAGACGATCCCGGTGAAGTTCCCGATAATCGCGCCCAACTTCCAGCAAAGCGCCGAAATCGTGCCGGAGGTGGACTTGGCGGCGCACCTAGCGCACGTTGACGCGCTCAACCATGAAATGGTCGATGATTGGCAAGTCATCAAAGCCGGGCCATTTTTTCTCGATAGCGCGGAGTCTGCAAAACACGTCACACGGTCCTCCGCCGTCTCAGACATCTTGGATCACTTTTGCGTTTTACTAAGTTTCCCGCCTACTCCAGCCCCCGGAATTCCGGCGGGATCCAGCCGCCGATTTCCACCCTTATCCGAGCTACCCCAATGAATCCCCACGACCTCTGTCATCATCCAATCTGCCCGGCAGGGATTGAGCCCTTGATGGTGCAATCCCACCGCTTGCTTGGCCGCCTCCCCTTGCGCCTCATTTTCGCATTGCTCGCCGTGTTGGGAGCACCGTCGTTCGGTGCCGCCCCGCCGCTGGTCACGCTCGACTACAAGATTGCCGGCAGCTCGCTGGAAGTCTCGCCGGCCGTGCTGTCGGTGCCGAAGAACGTCGCGGGCTCGATCGCGGCAAATCTCGTAGGTGCGACGGCACCGGCTGGGTCGTATGTGGAGGCGACGCTGCGGGGGCCGTCGTTTGCGGCGCGGCGACTGGTGGGTGAGGCGGGCAAGCCACTGCAACTGCCACCGCTCAACCTAGTTGGCGACTATTCGCTGGATGGGATCCGGCTGGTCGGCGCGGATGGCGGAACGGTGCTGGAGGGATTGCCATCTTCGGTGGCGGTGCATGTGTTTGACGAGGTGCTGATTTCGCGGGTGACGTCGCGGCCGTTGTCGCTGGGGGAGATTCAGGAGAAGGGAATTGTGATTGATGAGACGAACTTCCGGGCGGTGGAGTTTGAGGTGGGATTTGTGTTGGATGGCAAAAAGATACCGGTGAAATTTCCGGTGATTGCGCCGAATTTCCAGCAGAGCACGGAGATTGTGCCGGCGGCGGAACTCGCGGCGCGACTGGCGCAGGCGGATGCGCTCAACAATGAAATCGCCGCCGGGGTGGTCCTGCCGCCGGAGTTGGAAGCGGCGTCGGTCAATGTGCAGGTCAAGGGGATCAATTTCCAAGCCGTCGATCCCGGAGATTCCGACATCGCGCTGAAAGTGCCGCCGATTCCCGCGTTGATGGTGGTGCCGGGGAATATCGGCTTTCTGCACCAATTTTTCAGCGTGCTCATATTCACGGAAAACGGGGCGCCTGTCGGCTCTGGCCTGAACGTGAGTTCGGTCAACGCACAGATCGTGCTGCCGACCGGAGCTGACCGTGTGGCGGGCACCTATGACGCACCGGGCGACGATCCGCTGCGCATGGCGCGGGTGGGTTCGAGTGCGGTGGTGCAGACGGTGCAGCCAGTGGTGCAGCCTGGGCCGGATGGCAAGCTTGGGACTCCCGACGACATTGCGCGCTTGCAGCCTGGCGAAACGGGTCAAGCGGAGTTTCTGGTGGAAGGGTTGCAGGAGGGCCTGCACGTCATGGAGATGAAACTGACGGCGAAACTCGAAGGACTCGCTGCGGGCACGCTGACGATCGAGGGCCACGCGTCCGGCTCAGTGCTGGTGCGCAATCCCAAATTCTCGATGGCCTTTGCCCATCCGCGTACCATCCGGGTGGGCGAGCCGTATGACGCGTTTGTGACCGTCCTCAACACTTCGCAGGTGGTGGCGAATCTGGTCAACGTGACGCTGCGCAGCGCAAGCATCAGCGGCGGCGTGCTGGAAAGCCCGGAAACCGTGGAACTCGGCAATATCCTGCCGGGACAGACGGCGACGGCAAAATTCCGCGTCCGCGCGCAGCGCACCGGGTCGATCACATTTTCCAACCTTAGCACCAGCGATGACAGCCTGGTCGGCCGGTTCCGGCTGAGCATGGGGGTGGATGAAAGCGGCGTGGCGCTCTCACCGGACACGCTGGTGCTGCCGGATTTTGCCAACGATTTGCCCGACTCCATTCTGACTGCCGCCAACCGCGTGCTCGGCCAGGCGCTGAGCATCGTCAGCGCGGCACAATTGCCACCCGGCGTCCTGAAAGTTTCGCGCAGCGCGCTGACCCAGCATGTGCTCGAACTCGCTGAGGCCGGCCAGCGCTTGCGCTACGGCGACACGCTGCCGCGCGTGCTCGCCGACCTGTTACTTGACTGGCAGGGCGCGCGGACGTTCAGCCCGGGCTTCGACCAGATCGTGCGGGCGACCGATGCCGGCCGCGAATGGCGCGAGGCAGTTCAGCGTGCAATCGAAAACGCCGACGCGCTCGACGCGGCGGCACGCCTGGCGCTCAGCGGGCCGGATCTGGCCGGGCGAGGCGAACGCTGGGCCTTCGGCGCGGCGACGACCTCGGATCTGCTCGTATCGATGCAGGCGGGCGACGGCTCGGTGACGCTCGACACCAGTGCCACGGCCAAAGCGGCGGCTTACCGGGGGGGGCGCGGTCATCTGGCTGTGGCCGAGCGTGTGGACGGGTTGGTTTTCCAATGGCTCGCGCAGGCAGCCATCCCCAGTGGCGAAGTGCGGGTGTTGCTCACCGATGAGAACGGCCAGGCGAGCGCCATCCGCTGGAATGTCACTAACATTCCGGCGGGCGCGGTTCTGCGGTATGTCGTCGGCAGCGCCGCGCCCGAGTTGCAGCTCGACCGAGAAGCCGACGGCGTGATCGATCAAACCCTCACCGGCACGCTGACCCCGGTCCTGGAGGCCGCGCCCAACCTCATCTCGGTAACGCAGGACCCGAGCGTGAAAGCGGGCCGGCCGCCGAAGCCGGTCTCGCTGCCGGACATCGGCAACTACGGCACCGTGCTGGCCGTGTTGTTTTCCAAACCGATGGACCAAGCCGGGGCAAACCGCCCCGGCACCTACTTGTTAGATAACGGCAACGCCGCCAACTCGGTGAGTATTCAATCCGGCGGGCGGGTCGCGCTACTCAACATGCGCCAACCGCTCGGCGCGATTGTGCCACGGACGATGACCCTCGCCGGGGTGACCGATCCGCGCGGCAATCCAATCGCCAACGGAGTGCGCCCGGTGCTCACAAATTTCAATCAAGGCGTGGCAGTCAATGGCAAGGTGGTGCGCGCCGATGGCACGCTCGCGGTCGGCGTGCCGGTCACCCTGACGATCTATGACGAACAGTACACCGCCGACGGTGCCGTTCCGTTCATCGTCCGGGTGTCCCAGGTTCTAACGGACTCGGCGGGTTCCTTCGCGTTCGATTTCGCGCTCGCGGGCCTGCCGTACTCGGTGTCGGCGACCGACACCGCCGGACTGTCGGCGGAGGCGATCCAAGTGATCATGGATTCGGGGGCGGGCGATGCTCTGTCGCGGCAAAAGCTGCTCGAACTGGCGAACCAGCCGGGCATCCGGAACACGCTGCTCGCGGCGTTCGCGGTGGGCGGGCTTACGGAAGCGGTCATTGCGGCGGAGGGGCTGGATCGTGCGCTTTTGAAGGATTTTGTCGATGTGGATTCGCCGCGGATGGGGACGGCGGTGCCGGTGGCGTTGCGTTTCCGAGGGCGCGGCACGGTGGCGGGCCAGGTATTTGCCGCCAACGGCAGCACCCCCATCGCGGGGGCCGCAGTGAACCTTTTCCCCGATCCGGCGACCCGCGAACAGGGGCGCGGAGTGTTGACGGATTCGAGTGGTAGCTTCCGCTTCAGTGGGGTGCCGCTCGGGGCCTTCAGTGTCGAAACCACAGCAAAAACCGGCGAATCGCGCACGTTGGCGGATACCCTCGATCTGCCGGGGCAGGTCAAATCCCTCGCGATCACCCTCAGTGCAGGAGTCCTGGATCGCAGCGATTTGCAGGGGCGCGTGACGGAAAACGACAACGTCACGCCACATGGCCAGGCAGCGGTCTATGTGGGGCGCTACGGCGACAATGGTTTCGGCAGCATTGTGGCCTCGGTGAGCGCCGGACCGGATGGCTTCTGGAACGCCTCGCAGATCCCGGTGGGCAGCTATGACATCATCGCCATTTCCACCGACGGCAAACGGCAGGGCGAGCGGCGCAATGTGGCGGTGGGGAGTGGCTCGACGAGTGTGGTCAACATCTCGCTGCAAGGCCGTGCCGCGGTGCATGGCCGGGTCGAAACCAGCACCGGCATCCCCGTCGCGGGGGCGCTGGTGGGTGGCGGCGAGGCGCTGGTGACTTCGGATGCGGGTGGCAATTTCACGCTCACCGGCGTGCCAACCGGGCCCCGCGGCATCAGTGCCGCGCTGCCGCGCAATCCAGCCGCCGGCATCGACTTTCCGCGCCTCGGCAGCGCTAGCGTCAACGTGCTGCCGGGTGCCGATAATTTCGTGGTGGTGCGGCTGGCATCCGGTGGGCGCATTGTCGGGCGCGTGCTGGATGCCGCGGGCAACCCGGTGCCAAATGTGAGCGTGGCCCTGCCCGAGCAAGGTGGATTCCGCTACGTCACGGCGGACGCCAACGGCGTGTACGAATTCATCGGCTTGGAGCTGAAAAATTACACGCTGAGCGCGCCGGCGCCGAGCACCGGTCCCGGCGACACCAACGCCCAACTGCTGGCACTGGCGAAAAAGGACGCCTCTCAGAACGACATGCTCAACGCCATCGGCGAGGCGTTTGCGACCTTCACCGGGGTCAATGACCCGCTGCTCAATGGCGACGGCTCGCACTTCAATCCGCTCACCTGGGGTTTCACCAAAACCGCGATCAGCTTTGACAATCAGACGGTGGTGGCCGACATCCACTATTTGCGCGAAGGCACGGTTTCCGGCAAGGTGCTCAACGGGCAGGGCGTGCCGATCGGCGCGCGGGTGCGGCTTACCGGCGTCGGTCCGCTGCTCAATGGCGACGTCGGGTTCATCATTCGCGGCGAGCGCGACAGCGATCCGGCGCTCGGCACGTTTGAGTTTCCCGGCGACGCGTTAGCCGGGGATTACGGTTTGCAGGCGGCCTCGCCGTTCTTTCCCCAGGTGATCAGCCTCAGTGGCCGCACCAGCAGTGTGAGTCCGGATGCAACCGACCAGATCCTGCAATTTCCCGCAGCCCGCGAAAGCCTCGGCCGCCTCACCGGGCTGGTGCGCAATCCCGACGGCACTCCGGTGGGCGCGGACGTGAATGTGAAAATCAGCTTCGGCAATGATTACGTGATTCACACCGACGCGGCCGGGCGTTTCGACACCCAGATCGGGCTTCCCGCAATCAGTGTTGACCCGCAGACCAAGGTCGAGTCCATCGGCGTGGGCTACACGGTCGAGGCGGAAGACCTTGCCAGCGGCCTGCGCGGCCGGGCGGTGGTCACTGTGCGTCCGGGGCAGACCAACGATGTGGAAGTCACGCTGCTCGGACGCGGCGATCTGGACGTGCTGGTGCTGCTGGCGGGCGGCACGCCAGCGGCCGGAGCCGCGGTCGAAGTTTCAGGGGGACCCTTTTCGGGTACGACTTTGCAGGGGATCTCGGGCGCCGACGGGCATGTGCAATTTGCGAATTTGTTTGAAGGCGGCTATTCCGTTGCAGCGACCAAGACGAGCGGACCGACCACCATCATGGGCCGGGCGGGCGTCGGCGTGCCGCGCGACCAAACC
>CAIQQB010000053.1 GCA_903873805.1 uncultured Opitutia bacterium
GCAGAAAAGCACGCCGCTTTGGCTTGGACTTCGGCGGCACGGCCTTTCCCTTGGCGAGACGGACAGCCAGTTCAGACTTTGTGCTTCTGGCTGGCGTTCCTGTGATCTGATGGTGTCCCGCCGCCGGTTTTCCTGGACACGAAATTGACTATAATTTCGTGCCACATGGAGAGCTGAGATATGACTGAAGTCCTGATCGCAACCTCATCCAGTTCCAGTTCCACGCCAAAGGATCAGACCGGGGGGCCGGGCGGGAGCTCACCACAAAGCGGGAGCTCGGCCCCCCGGTCTGATCCACCCACCGGGCGCGCCCTTCAATCGGTGAGCGCCTTGGTCGTCGGTCAGCGCTGGAGCGTCGGGCGCAAGCGCGAGGTGGTTCTCCGGCTGCTGCGCGGCGAGCCCGTTGACCTGCTGTCACGGGAGCTTGGGATCGAGATTTATCGGCTGGAAGAATGGCGGGAGAAGGCGCTGTCGGGCATCGACACCGCGCTCAAGGAGCGCACCGGTGATCCCCTGGCAGCTGAACTCGACCATGCCGTGAAGCGGGTTGGTGAGCTGACGATGGAAATCGAGCTGCTGCGAGCCAAGGTGGGCCACCCCGGCCCTTTCGCCCGGAAGAGGTCGCGGCGATGAGCGCGACACCATCGCCGGCCACTGGCCGGACCTACGGCCTGGAGCGTGTTTGCTCCACGTGGGGAATGCCTCGGTCTTCGTTCTACGCGCGCCGAGCGACGGCCAACGATGACGCCAAGCCGGTGCTGGGCAAGCGGGGGCCGAAGCCCAAAATCTCGGATGAGGACCTGCTCGCCGCCATCAAGGTCGATCTCGCGACCACACCTTTCGTCGGCGAAGGCCACCGAAAGGTGTGGGCCAGGCTGCGTATCCGCTCGGGCATCCGGGTCGCCGCCAATCGGGTGCTTCGCCTGATGCGACAAAACAAGCTGCTCTCGCCGCGTCGAGGGCGGCAGGCGCCAGCCAATCTGCATGACGGCAAGATCATCACCGATGCTCCGAACATCATGTGGGGCACCGATGGCGCCCGCGTCTTGACCCTGGAGGACGGCTGGGTCTGGATATTCACCGCCGTCGAACACTGGAACGCCGAATGCGTCGGCTGGCACGTCTGCAAAAAGGGTGATCGCTACGCCGCGCTTCAGCCGGTCTCGATGGCGCTCACGAAACTCTACGGCTCCACCGCCGCCGACGCCGCCCGTGGCTTGGCCCTGCGCATGGACCACGGCTCGCAATACTTGTCCGGCCACTTCACCAACCAGATCAAGTTCTGGGGCATCACCCCCAGCTACGCCTTCATCGAGCAGCCCCAAACCAACGGAGTCGCCGAGCGCTTCAACGGCACCTTCAAGGAACAGATCATCCACGGCCGCATTTATCGGAATCTTGCCGAACTCCGCGAGGCTATGCGAGAGTTCGTCGAGCGCTATAACAGCCAGTGGCTGGTCGAGAAGATCGGGTACCTGACCCCAAATCAGGCCCGCCGAGCGTGGTTCGAGGAAAGGATACCTAGAGCCGCGTAGCGCAAATCAGTGTCCAGGAAACCGCGCGCGGTACAGTATGAGGCCGAGGTCCACACGCTGTTGCGAGTCTTCGTCGCGGCCGGGCCAACGTCGGCATCTGATTCGGCTAGAGAATCTGTACATGCATTCGAGGTCGGCGTGACTGTCGTGTCGTTGCCGCTAGAGGCTGAGACCGAAACGCGATCGGAGATCATCCCGGCGGTGAGGTTGACCGCCTGTGTAGTTGTCTGGGTCGTTACCGTGACTGGCTGGTTGCTGCTGGTGGTGGGGCAACCTACAGCCCAACCAGTCGCCGGCATGAAAGTGAGCCCAACTGTCGCCGATATCAGAAAGGCGCGGCTGGCGTAGTGGGCTAGGTCCGTGTTCATGCGAATCCC
>CAIQQB010000054.1 GCA_903873805.1 uncultured Opitutia bacterium
CACCATTTGGCCATGATGGAGCCGCCGCGGGAGACGATGCCGGTCATGCGTCGCGCCGTGAGCGGGATGTAGCGCAGCAGCACGCCGGCGTGGATGGTAAAATAGTCCACCCCCTGCTCGGCCTGCTCGATGAGCGTGTCGCGGAAGATCTCCCAGGTGAGTGCCTCGGGGCGGCCGCCGGCCTTCTCCAGCGCCTGATAGATTGGCACAGTGCCGACAGGCACGGGGCAGTTGCGCAGAATCCATTCGCGCGTCTGGTGGATGTTCTTGCCGGTGGAGAGGTCCATCAGCGTATCGCCACCCCATTTGACCGACCAGCGCATCTTCTCGACCTCCTCGTCGATCGACGAGGCGACGGCCGAGTTGCCGATGTTGGTGTTGATTTTGACGAGGAAATTCCGGCCGATGATCATCGGCTCCAGTTCAGGGTGGTTGATGTTGGCCGGAATGATGGCCCGGCCGCGCGCCACCTCGTCGCGCACAAACTCCGGCGTGATCTCGCGCGGGATGCTCGCGCCGAAGCTCTGGCCGGGATGCTGGCGCCAAAGCGAGTTGCGCGGCCCCTGCTCTGTCATCTCAAGCAGCTCGCGCGCGCGCTGGAGCTTCATGTTCTCGCGGATGGCGACGAACTCCATCTCGGGCGTGACGATCCCCCGGCGGGCATATTCCAGCTGGGAAACGCGGCGGCCGGCCTGGGCGCGCAGCACCGGGTGGCCCGTGCGGTCAAACGCCTTCATCGGATTGCGGCGGCCCTCGGCCTCCGCCTGCGCGCGGTGGGCGGCGGAGAGATAGCCGTCGTCGATCGGCTCCACCGGACGTCCGGCGGTCTCCTCGACATCGCCGCGCTCGCGAATCCAGGCGGACCGGATCGGCGGCAGGCCGCGCGTGGCCTCGCCGTGAAAGCTCTCGTCGCCCCACGGCCCAGCGGTGTCATAGACCCGCACGGCCTCGTTGGGAACCTCGGTGCCGTTGGGCAGGCGGGTGGGCGCCAGGACGATCTCGCGCATCGGCACCCGGACGTCGGACCGCGACCCGGGGACATAGACCCGGCGTGAACTGGGAAACAGACGGTGGCCGGACGAGGGAGGAGCTTCGATGGAGTGGGACATGGAGGGAGCGGGTTGGCGGAGGGCGGTCAATCTCACCGCGGGTCCGCAAGCTCCCTCCGCACGCGCGGGGGCTCCTGTTTTTCCTACGGCGGGTTTAACCGCATCAGGTTCGAAGGATTTTGGGACGCGCTGTGTCCCAATCTCAGCCCAGTGCCCCGGGCTCTCCCAAACTATTTGCAGACGTTAGCCGGACCGGGGCCGGTTTCAACCGAAATTTTTCTCCGCCCGCCGAAACGGCCGCGCGCCCATGCCTTTCATGGTCCGGTCGCGTCCTTTGAAGGACCTAAAGTGTATCCGGCCACCAAGTTTGCGCAGGTTTGCCAAGGAATGGAGGCATTAACCACGGGGCATCGGCTGCATTTCGCAGGTCCTTTCGTCCCTATACCAGCGGCCCATGCTCTGCTAGAGAGGTGTTTACCCTCGCCGAAGAATTGGAATCCAATCAGAAGTATTTGAATGGTATCACCGCAAGGCTCGAAGATTACAAAACTTACCGGCCAGATGAAGATGATGTGCCGGTTTATCGTATCATTGATCTTGCTCACCCGCCAGCCGAAGGAGACTACGCCTTGTGGTTTCTTCCGCATTGAGGTTCACCACTCCCGACAACGGTTTCCCTCGACTTGCCTGGCCTGGATGGCCAATCTGAGGGTGCTCAGCACCGTGAAAGTGAAAGCTCTGAGTTCGAAATGGTTCCTGCTGCTCCTGCTCCCGGTTGAGGTGGTCCCCGGAAACTGGACAGGTCGGATCGTTAACCCAAAGTCAGCACAACGATCCCTATGTCAAAGAAACGACGTCAGCACAGTCCCGATCTGAAAGCCCGGGTCGGCTTGGAAGCCCTGAAGGGCATTGAG
>CAIQQB010000055.1 GCA_903873805.1 uncultured Opitutia bacterium
ATCGGCGTAGGCCGAGCTGAGGATCAGGGTGTTGCCGGTGGCGACAAACCCCGCGGTGCTGCCCCAGGTCAGGGTGGCGTTGGCCCCCCCGAGGTTGACCAGCCGGTTGCCGCCGAAGGCCGAGAAGCCACCCGAGCCGGTCCACTGCACCTGGTCGGCTGCCGTGCCCACGCTGCGGGTGAAGCTGGTCGACACCCCGGATTCGAGCACCCCGCCGTTGAGCTGGAGGTTGCCGCCGGAAGGTGCGCCGGTGGCGAAACCGCCCGGCAGGGAGGTGTCCGCGCCGGTGATCCGCAGCACCCCGCCCTGGATGATGGTCGCCCCGCTGTAGCTGTTGGCGCTGTTGGCCAGCTCGACCACGCCATCGCCCAGCTTGGTCAGGCTGAAGTTGTTGCTGCCGTCGGAAATCCTGCCCGAAAGCTTGAGGCTGCCGTTGCGGTCGCCGACCGCGCTGTTGCCCGCGAGGGTGATATTGCCCGCGAAGGTGTTGTTGCCTCCGTCGCCGTAGAGGGCGCCGCTGGTCACGGTGCCGCGAACCCAGCCGCTGCCATTGATCGTGATGCTTTCGGCGGTGGTGTAGTTGACGCCGCCGCGGAAGGCCAGGGTGCCGAGGGTGCCCACCGTGGTGTTGCCCGTGGTGTTGCCGAGGGCTCCGTTGGCCGTCACCACCACCAGGCCGGAGTTGATGATGACATTGCCGCCAAAGCCCGCCGAGTTGTTGGCGTTGATGGTCAGGATGCCCTCGTCGTTCTTGGTCAGGTCGCCGGTGCCCGTCAGGATCCCGTTGAGATTGACCGCCCCGCCGCCGTTGACCCCGATGGTGTTGTTGCCGTAGGTGAGGTTGCCGTTGAGGCAGAGCGTGCTGAACGAAAAGTTGTTGATCCGCAGGTTTTCGAGGATGACCAGATTGTTGTTCAGGTCGTGCTCGGCCTGGGCGCCGTTGTAGTCGTCCACGTTGATCGAGGGCAGGCCCACCTGGGAGACGTTGCCCATCGTGATCGTACCCGAACCGGTCAGGGTGTAGTCGTAGCCGGTGTCGAAGGTCAGTGAGCGAACCGCCACGTTGCTGCTGATATTGACCGTCTGCGGGCCCGAGCTCGGCCGGTTGGCGAAGAGGATGTCCGAGTCCGGGGTGGGCTTGTGGTTGTCGAGGGTGGCGTTCGAACTGTACCAGTTGGCATCGGCCGACCACGAGGTGTTGCCTGCGCCGTTGTCCCACTCGTACGCGCCGGCCTGGAAGGGCGTCATCGCGACGGTGACGTTGCGGACCTCCTGGGTTTCGTTAGCGCCGCCGGTGCCGGCGGTAAAACCGATCTTGAAGTTGTCGGGGCGCTGGTAGGCCGAAAGGTCGGCGGTGAACGAGTTGATCCAGGCGCCGCCGACGCCGAATTGCATCTGGACGGTGAGCTGGTTGTTGGCGTCGAGGGTGAGGTGGAAGGCGCGGTAGTTGGCGCCGGTGTCGTCGGGCCGGGTCGTGGCCAGCGGGAAGTCCATCTGGCCGCCGCCGGTCAACGTGTCGAGCGGGCTGCTGGCCGCGATGAAGCTCCAGCCGGTGGCGTTGTTGCCGTCGCCATCGTCGGGCCCGCGGACGGAGATGCGGTTGGGGTAGGCGGCGAGGGTGGTGCCGAGACCGCCGGAGCGGCCCTCGGTTTGGCCGGCGTAGTTGCCCCAGTTGTCGAAGCCGAAGCCGAGGTAGCCGCCGGGCATGCCCGACTTGTCGACCGAGCCGTTGCCGTCGGAATCAAGCGCGGCATAGCCGAGCGAGCCGCCGTAGGCGCCGGGCGAAAAGTTGCTGGCGTTCTTGCTGGCGTCGACGAGGAAGAACGTGATGCCGTCGGCGCCGGTGCCGTCCTGAGCCCCGCCGATGTCGTGGCCGTTCCAGAACGTATACTCCATCGTGATGTCGATCTGGGCGTTGACCGAGAAGATCTGCTGGTCGTAAAGGGCGGAAGCGGCCTGGTTATTGACGCTCTCGGTCAGGCGCAGCCAGCCGTTGCCGGGGGCGTCGACGGTGTTGGCGGTGAGGTAGGGGACGGTCGAGTTGCCCAGACCGGTGAAAACCCACCCGGGGGCGGTGGTATCGCGGAACGTCTGGTTAATCGTGACGACCTGGGCCTGGGCACCCGCGACCAACAGCCAAAGCCCGGCCGCTGCGACCGCGAGGCGGCGAAGGAAGGGGGCGGCGAAGGTGGAGGGTTGCGAGGTCACAAGACTGATTCCGATGGGAGCAACCTGTCCGAATACCTTCGTTTGGGCAACAAAAAAGTAGGGTGTTTACCCTAGAAAAGTAAGCCGGGCGACAATCGCACGCTTACTTTTGTAAACCAATAACTTGTGACAATATAATCAACGCTTCTCAGGCAATGATGACGCGATTTCATGTCCGAGGGCATCGGTGGCCTCGCCGAGGAGGAGGGCCAGGGTGTCATAATCGTGGGCCGAAGGAAAACTCCCCGGATTGCTCCAGGCCTGTTCGGGGGCGGTGAAGGTTTTCCGCCCAACGACTTCGCGGTTCGGGCCGGCGCGGGTGATGACAAATTCAGCCGAAAACTGGGCCACCGATTTGGTGGTGGAGGCATCCAGACCGCCCCCGCAGCTGAGAATGCGGATCGCTACGTCGTAGTCGCGGGAATCGTCGATGGGGAAGGGCGGGGTGAAAACCCCCGCGACGGCGGGTGCGGCCAGGAGGCGGTCGCGCACCACCCGCGCGACGGCGTCGTCAAGGGATTCGGCCCAGCGGAAATCCTCGGCATAGGTGATTTCGCTGGCACCCTTTCGCACCGCCAGGGCGCGATTGTGGAGATAAGCGGGCAGTTCGACCTGATCGAGGCCGATCCTGAGGGTGCCGCCGGGATGTGCGGCCGGTGCGCTGGCGGAGGTCCCGGCGGCGAGCAGGTAAAAGTGCGCCGGGTCTGGCTGGGCCGTGGGCAGAAGGTGGCAGCCGG
>CAIQQB010000056.1 GCA_903873805.1 uncultured Opitutia bacterium
GATAACGCAGCCGTTTGGGCTCCGACAGCACCCATTGGCGATCTCGCCCTGCCAGACGTTTGGGGCGGCCAAGGCGCCTTGCCTTCGCTCCCCGCTTCGAGCGCCGGTCGCCTCTTAGCTCCACGTTAGCTTTTTCGGGTCAGTGAATGCAGGCATCTGGCCCCTTGCACGGCACTAACATATTTGTTATTCTTGCGTCGTGAACTACACGATCACCTGCTACAGTGAGGCGGTGGAGGAAGAAATCCTCGAACTGCCCGACACCTTGGCCGCACGGTACATCGTGCTGACGCGCCGTATGCTTGCCCTCGGCCCCAACCTCGGCGAACCGCACACCAAGGCATTCGGCGAGGGGCTATTTGAGTTGCGGCTCAAGGGCGCGGAGGGCATAGCCCGAGTGTTCTTTTGCACGCTCATTGGCAAACGCATCGTCATGCTTCACAGCTTCGTCAAGAAGACCGACCGCACGCCAGCGCGTGACCTTGAAATCGCCGAGAATCGCCTGAAGGAGATCAAACGTGCAAACGCATGATGTAGTCGTAGAAAAACTGATGAGACGTCCCGGTGTGCGCGCCGAAGTTGAGCGCATCGAGCGCGAGGAAGCCAACTTGCTGGATGCCTTGCTCAAGGCACGCCAAGAGGCTGGCCTCAGCCAAGCGCAAGTGGCGGAACGCATGGGCACGCAAGCCCCCGCCGTGGCGCGCCTGGAACGATCGCTGGCCACCGGCAAGCATTCACCTTCTATCGCAACGCTTCGGAAGTATGTCAAGGCATGTGGCAAGAGCTTGGTCTTGCGCGTTGCGTGAGAAAACCTAACCCGGCAGTTGAAAGGACGGCGGTATTCAGTCTTCACTCCCACCGTTGGCCATCAAGGACAGGAAATCCAACGCCCGTTTTGCCCGGTATCCTCGGCCATCGAGCCGTGGTCAATCACGGAAAGGAAGGTTGGGGCTCTGAAAACCCCATGCCGGAGTCCTCTGGATCGCGCCTGAGGCTGTGGGAGAAAATTTTACTGTCGCTTGCACGGTCTCAGGCGCGCGTTCCTCCAGGCGGGCAAGCGTGCTCGTCGGTCTTAGCCCCGGTCACCAGGCAATCCGCTGATCGAACTCGTAGTCCGGTGCCGGTTGAAACTGAGGATCGAACTGGCCGGGTTCGGCGCCCGGCATCTCCCACAGGGGCGGTCCGCGTGCCGGCAGGATGCGCGGCGGCGATGTCGCCTCACCCAGATGGTCGAGGATCTCGCGGATCGAAGCGCCGTCGGTGATGAAGGCGATGATCCGCATCTGGCCGCCGCACCGGGGACACAGCAGCGGAAACACCTCGTAGATTCTGGCGATCAGCATGGCCCAAACCAGACGGGCGGCTTTCCGATGCGGCGGTTCGTCCATATCGTCATTTCCTGCGACCGACTGCACTCCCGGGCTGGCGAGGCGCGCCTCGGCTTCCGGCTGGGCCAGCGCCGTCACCACCGCCCGTAGCGGCGCGTTCGGCGCCAGCACGCCGACGTAACGATGCCGATGCCGGCGCGGCGGCGGAATCAGCGCGGCGAGGCGGTCGAGCAGTTCCATCGGCGTCAGCACCAGGCTGACGCTGCCGCCGGGACCGGGCTTGACGCTCTCGTAGACCAGATGCTCGGCATCGATTTCGCGCAGCCGCTCCAGTGCAAACGCCGGCCGGGCGCAGTAGCGCAGCAGACGTTCCAGGCCGGCGCGGTCATGGGCCTCGATGCGTACCTGGGCATCGACTGAGAAACCTGCGTCATGTGCCCACTCGGCCATGGCCTGGGCATCGTCCTCGCTCAGCAGTCCCCGGCGATGCGCCGCCCGCAACGCGCCGGCGTACC
>CAIQQB010000057.1 GCA_903873805.1 uncultured Opitutia bacterium
CTCCTCCTCGCCGCCGTCTGGGGCTGGTTCTTCTGGGGCTGGTACTCCGAGCGCCAGGCCCTCCTCAGCCTGAAGCTCGATCCGGACGATTTCGTCCACGTCCAGTACACCACCATCCTCACCCCCTGGCCGAACCAACATCTGGGCTCCGCCTGTTTCGTCCTCGACCGTGCCGTGGCCGTCGATCTCCTTAACCGTTCCGACCTCACCAACCTCACCCCGCTGGCCCGGCTTACGAACTTGCAGCAGCTCGACCTCAACGGCACCAGCGTGACCGACCTCGCCCCACGGGTCTGCCAATCTTTCAGGCGGCGGCTTTGAGCCGTGAATGCCAATAGGCTGGCCACAGGTTGCTTTGGTGCAGCGATTCCAGGGCCAAGACCGCCTCAGCGTTACGTGCCGTCCAACGCATTCCCACCCCTTTGAGCCGCCGGGATTCCGATTTGCAGCCCGACTCCGTCGGCCCGGAGCCGATCTTCAACCCCAGCAACCGGAACCTGGCATACTCGACCTTCTCCCGCCGCGTCAGCAGGTAACGCATCAACCCGTCGAGCGACTGGCGTTTGGCCGCCGCATGAAAACGCCCCCGGGTCTGCACCAAGAGTTCCCACCACGACTCAAAGGTCCCGTGGAGCAGGCTTTCAATCAGAGTGCCGGCCCACTGCTGGCCCGCCGGGTTGGACTCTCCGTAAACCACCCGCCGCGTGGCGTGAACGTGTTCGGCGGCGTGGTAGAAGTCCAGGATGGCCGTGGTCTTGTCTGGCGGCAAATGCCGCGCGATGACCCCCGCGATCCACTCGGCCCCGTCGGTTACCGCCACGATCTGTCCGGCCCGATACAGTCCGACATCCTCGGCCATCGCCCGCAGCATCTTGCCGGCACGCTCCGGACCCTGCCGCGTCACCCGCAGCAACTTGTGCTCCAACTCCTGGTCATACAGCGCTACGAGCTTGAATTCCTTGTAACGCTGGTCGGCCCCCTGCCGCCGCACCAGCGGCCGGCGATGCACGCCACGCTTTCGCGGGAGCTTCCGCCGCCGGGCCTTGGCCTTGGCAAAACGCTTCGCCGCTTCGCCCTCCGTGACCATCGGCAACAGGAACCCGTCGATGCCCACATACACCCGCGTCACCGCCTGCCCGTCGGCGGTGGCCTGCGTCCGGCAGAGCCCGGCGTCAAAGTCCAACGCCAACTGCTCTTGCTCCTGCCAGGCCAGCACCGCATGCCCCTCCGACTCGACGATCTGGCGCAGTTGCTCGTCGCTGACCTTCAACTGCCCCACCCGCTCCAAATTGGCCGCGGCCCGGGAAAACGAACCCGAGTCGATCCCGATCCGGCCGCACATCTCGCGCACCGCCAAGGAGACGCTCTGATGCGCCAGGTCGATCAGGTCATCCACCGGTGCGTCGGTCCCGCCGGCCGGGTTTTCGTAACGCCGCCGCCGCATCTGCGCCCGCCCGCAGCAACTCAACACCGTGCGGCTGGCCACCCCGTGACGCGTCCGGTCCCGCGGGGGAAAAAGACGGGTCGGCTTCCGTGGCCTCGACCCGCATCTGCACGGCCGTCTCGTAGACCCGCCGCCTTAACTCCCCCAACACATCTCGGCAACGCTCCTCCGAGCCGTCGATCAGATGCCCGTCGGGCGCCGCATTAACCGCCTCGACCACCTCGGCCATCGTCTTCTCAAACTCCGCCCGCATCCGACGAATTAATTCGTCCCGGTCAATCTTGGCCAGCCGATCCATGGCTACTCCTTACCCGGCAACTCCGTGCCGAAAGCACTATTATGCCAACCCGACCGAAGAATTGGCAGACCCCCGACCTCTGGCTCAAACTCGCCGAAAAAAACGCCGGCCGCGTCACCGTCACCCTCGTCACGCTCGACCACGACCTGGCGCAAAAACTCGAACCCCGCGCCACCTCGCCCGCCGGCCGTCTCCGCACCATCCGCAAACTCTCCGCCGCCGGCATCCCCGTCACCGTCAACATCGCCCCCATCATCCCCGGCCTCACCGACACCGAGCTGCCCTCCATCCTCGAAGCCGTCTCCGAAGCCGGCGCCAAACGCGCCGCCTGGGTTCTCCTCCGCCTTCCCTATCAAATAAAAGACCTCTTCCTCGACTGGCTCCGCCGCTCCATCCACCCCGACCGCGCCCGCAAAGTAGAATCCCTCCTCCGCCAGGCCCACGGCGGCAAACTCTACAAAGCCACCCCCGACCGCCACCGCGGCCGCAGTCCCTTCACCGACTCCATCGCCCAAACCTTCGACATCTTCACCCGCAAATACGACCTCAACCGCGACCTCCGCCCTCTCTCCTCCGCTCACTTCCGCCGCCCGGATGTGAGCGGGCAGATGCAGTTGTTTTGACTTGCAAAAACGTTCCCACCCTTACGGGTCGGTGCCCCGCCGTGTTTTATGTATACCGAAAATCCAAATCAAAATTCGCCAGCAGATCAAACCCAAACCCATTGGCCGCCCTTAGCGGCGGACATTCCTCCGGCCACCCCCCCGCCCCCACCCCGGCCCCGGTTTGTGATAAATCTCCTTGGCAGGAGGGGGGTGGTAAAGCGACTGATGAAACTTGGCGTAATGAAGCATGGTGGAAGTATATCCCTCCGGGTGCCGTCACGGGCGGGTTCTAAGTCTGCGTGTCCGTCTTCGAATAAACGACACTGTCACCGCATACCCAGTTAATGGCCTTATGGCGTTGCTGCACCGCCAGCGTGCACACCGTGTATGCATCCCGCTGCGCCGCACTGATTCCCACACCACCGATCGCCAAGTCGCCGTCGACAAACGTCACGCCGTCGAGCGGCAGCTTTCCAAACCAGGAATCCTGCGATTCCTTCTCAAACTCCTTCCGCCCTGGACGAAGCCTCTGCTCGCGCAATCTCCAGTGTATTCCAAGCAACTGCCGTGACAGTGTTTCGATCTCCGCCGCGCTCCTCATCC
>CAIQQB010000058.1 GCA_903873805.1 uncultured Opitutia bacterium
GGCAATCTCCTGCCAAACGGCCTTGATCGCCGGCAGTTTGAGTTCGCCCAGCATGAGGGTGACGCGGCCGATATCGACCGGGTCAGATGGCTTGGCGGAGGTGCTGTCGGTGATGGTCATAGTGGGGCTCCCATGGCGTCGGTGCTGGATTGCGGTGCTTGGACGGTGCCGAGCTCTTCATAGGAGGCGAGCGGTGTGACCACGACGACGGTGGCATTGGGCACGGCACCGTCGCTGGGGCCGAACAGGGTGCTCAGCACGGCGAGGTCCGGGACCTGGCCCTGGTCGAGATCAATGGCAAGCAGATCGGCGAGTTCCGCCTCGCAGGCCTTGTCATGGGCCAGAGCCAGCAACCCCACCATGATTTTGCAGGCTGGCCGCGCCTCCAGCCGGCTCAACAGGAACTCAAAGGTCCGGGCGTAGACTTGCCGGGGAAAGAGCTGGTCGCGGTAGACCAGATCGAGCAGCGCCATCGGCTTGCGCTTCAACGAATGAATGACGTGGTGGTAGTCGATGACGTGGCCATGTCCTCCATCAGGTTTAGGACGACCGCGGGGCAGCGTCATCAAGGGCGAGCCGCCGATGAAGAGCTCCAGTCGATCATCGTAGAGATGAGCGCGCAGCCGGTGTCCGATCAGTCGGGAGGGAACCGTGTAGAAGACCTTTTTCAGGGTGAAGCCGCCAGATGACGTGACCGTGACCAAGGCTTCCTCGTAGTCTGTCGTCCTATCCGCCGGTAATGGCCGTAGTGCCGTCCGTTCAATGGCGATTCTCTTGCCATTGCGGGCATTGCGGCGGCTGACAATTTCGGCGATGAAGCGACGATAGCTGGCGAGGTCGGTGAAGTCGGTTGTCCCGAGCAGGAGCAGGGCATCCTTGATCGCCTTCTCCAAATGGCCGTGGGAACTTTCGACCGAGCCATTCTCGTGGGCGACACCCCGGTTGTTGCGCGTCGGCGTCATGCCATAATGGTCGCACAGCGCCTCGTAGCGGCGGGTCTGGTCCTCCTTGGCGGCTTCGTCGAGATTCTTAAAGGCGGCAGAAAGGCTGTCGGTGCGATGCTCTTTCGGCGCTCCACCCAACGTCCAGAGCGCGCCCTGCAAGCCCTCGGCCAGGGCGACGAAGCTTTCGCCGCCCAGCACAACGTGAGCATGCTCGAAGCCGGAGTAGACTAGGCGGAAATGATAAAGCCGATGGTCGAGCGGCTGGCCGGCGATGGTGATTCCGAGATCGTTCATCTCGGTGAAGTCGGACAGCCCCTGGACGCCCGGTTCGTGTACTTGCCGAAAAATCACCTCCTGATCGGCACCGTGAACGGCGCGCCATTGCCGGATACGCCGCTCCAGGGTTCGGCGCACCCCATCCGCCAGCTCAGGATGGCGCCGCCGCATCTCGTCAAAAATAGCCACAGCGCGCAGGCCCGCACCGGCCTTCAGCATTGGAATAATCTCCGCCTCCCAAATGCCGGCCAACGGGTCCGGACGGCGCCGGCTCCGAGGCACCTTCTTTTGTGAGGGGAGACGCGAATCGGCGATCAGCCGATAGCCGCTGGACTGGCTGAACCCGGCCTTCGCCGCAGCGATTGGGACGGGGTTCGTAAGGTGGAACTTCATGAAAAGCCTCATCTGGCAGTCGGTGATATGTTGCCCCGGCAAAGCTCTGTCCCTCAAAGGAATGAGAAAACAGAACCTTACCCGGACATCACGACCGCCAAACGAGCCCTCTTTCGGGCGCGCCGCCGCCGGTGCCGTCATTCCGGTCGGGCTATCGCCCTCCCTGCATGACGGCACC
>CAIQQB010000059.1 GCA_903873805.1 uncultured Opitutia bacterium
CGATCCGCTGTCCAACGGACGGGGACCATCTCAGAGATGGCGACCAAGCTCAAGAATCCCGTGAAGAAATGAACGAAGTGCCAGACCTGACTCAGTCGCGTATTTTTGTCGACATTTTGTAGAGAATTAAGCAGTTCTTGCTGCGTTTGCTTTCGAAAGCAGAACGCCGATCCCCCTCGCTCCCATCATCCCCCCGAGCCGGCGTGGCTGTATTTAATCCTCAGCCGTAATCATTACCTTTTATGATCCAGCCCAAACCGAAAACCTCACGTTGGCGTCTTGCCGTCGTGGCGCTCTGCCTCCCCATTCTCGCCAGTTGCGCCGTCGTAATGGCGACCAACCAGCCGTCGTTGAAGAACCTCGAGGTTTTGAAGCCCGGCACCGAACGCGACCTGGTCGTCGCCGAACTGGGCAAACCGGTTTCTTCCGAAAAGACCGAGGGCGGTAAAAAGGAGATCTTCACCTTCATCCAGGGTTACAGCAAGGGGGCGAAGGCTTCCCGCGCGGTCTTTCATGGCGCCGCCGATGTTTTTACCCTCGGAATTTGGGAAGTCATTGGCACTCCGCTGGAGGGTAGTTTTGACGGCAAGAGGATCACCGTCCGCGTCATTTACGACGCCAACGACAAGGTGACGGAAAGCACCACACTAGCGGTGGCGGATCCGTAAAGCCGAGTTCCGACGCCGCAAACGGACGTCGCCCGAGCCGGTCCGGCAGAAACAGTGAGATGAAGCCTTTGGTTTGTCGTACTCCCATTGGTTGGAGGACCTCACCGGATCCACTTGGCTGAGCCCTCGTCGTTACGCGACACTAGCCGTAGGAGAGCATTCCTTCGGGCTTCATTCCGGCCAGATCACCCGAACCATAACCATGATCCGATTCAGCGCAAAACTCCTCCGGCCTTTGACTGTCGTGAAGGCGGTGTCGTGGACTTTTCTCCTCCTGCCAAAAGCAGCCAGCAGGAAACTCCCGTCGCGGGGCATGACAGCGGTGGAAGGCACCATCAACGGCTTTCCCTTTCTTGCCACCCTCGACCCGGACGGCCAAGGGGGCCACTGGCTCAAAGTGGACCGGAAGCTGCGAGAAGCTGCCGGCGCGGGCGAAGGTGACCTTGTCGACATGGAGTTCGCTCCGACGGAAAAAGAACCGGAGCCAATGGTGCCGGCGGATCTGCGGAAAGCCCTGGCTGCGGCCGTCCCGAAGGCGCGGGCCGTGTGGTCGGACATCACACCTGTCGCGCGCAGTGATTGGGTTCACTGGATCGTCTCCGCCAAGCAGGCGGAAACACGCCGGCGTCGGATCCACAATGCCTGTGCGATGCTGGCGACCGGGAAGCGCCGCGTCTGCTGCTTCGACCGGTCCGGACTTTACAGCAAGAGCTTGAGTGCGCCCAAAGCAGTGAATGCGATGACTCCGGGTTGAGGGTTCGCAAGGGACCAGGCGCCCGCCATGGAACCGGTTCAGTTTGCGGATGGTGGGTCGGGGTTTATCCCCGACACCTCGGGCGTGAAGCCCGAACTTCGGCGGCAAACAGCAAACTGAGCCATCACCGGTCTTCCGTTTGCAAGCTGCCGGAGACGGTGGCGAAGGGGCCAAGCTCCGTCTTCACCGCGAGCCGTTTCGCGCATCAAATCGCTCGCACATCTCCTGCGGTTCCGCAAACTTGGATGCGTGAAAAATCCGTCCTCCGACCTGCCCGCCGGATCGAGTGAAACGCCGCTGAGTGGTGCGGCAAAGTTCGGCCTCATCGTGAGCGCCGGGCTGACCATCGCCCTGTTCTATGTTTTTGCGGCCGCATCGATCCTGCTGCTGCTGATCATTCTGGCGGTTGAGCTCCTTGTCGCCCTTGTGCTCCTCCGTTTTGGGATGATCCGCGTCGTCACCCCGCTGATCGATCGACATTCCGGATTGTTTTTGCTGTTTGTCCGCAGTTTCTGGCTGTCAAAGGGAATCGAGTTTCGGGTGCCGGTCACGGAGGAGGACGCGCCCGCCCTGTTCGCCTTTCTGGCCCTGCTCTCCGAGCGGATGAAGGTGGCCCCACCCAAGCGGGTGGTGCTCGAGATGAGCGCCGGGGCCTGGGTGAATCTCGGAGGCTTCCGGCGCGGCGCCGACGCCACCACCCTGGGCCTGGGCTATGATTTGCTCGCGGGCCTGAATGAGCGTGAAGTGGAGGCCGTGCTGGCCCATGAAATGGCGCACGCAAAGCTGGTGCGCCGGGGCCTGAAGCGGTGGCTCGCCGGCGGCGTCAGCCGGGCGGGCAAGCTGACCAACGGCCTCACCGCCATGGTCGACGCCCATCGCCGCGCGCTCAAGGTCTTTGCCCTCGGCGAGTGGTTCCTGGCCGGCGCAAACGGCATCACCCGGCTGGCGGTGAAACTGCTCGCCGGCTACTCGCGCCAGGACGAGTTTGAGGCGGACCGGGGAGCCGCGGAAGTCTGCGGCTCGGCCCCCCTGCGGTCCTCCCTCCTCAAGCTGGAAAAGATGGCCGCCAAGACCGCGCGGATTGGCTGGTCCGAGCGCGTCGCCCAGCTGCAGCGGGGGGACGGTTTCACCTCGTGGCTGGTCGAGGAGCTGGCGGTGGCGGAAAACAACCCTGAACCGGTGAGCACAGCCGGGGAGGTCGACCGGTTCGCAACCCATCCCTCCCTGCGGGACCGCCTCGCGGCCCTCCCGCCGGACACTGCCCCGCCCCAGCCCGGTTCGCCGGCGATCATGATGTTCGCCCATCCGGCCGCCGTGGCCGGGCGGCTGGTCGCCGAAATCCACCGTCTCGGGGCCAACCAGGAGTGGCAGGACACGCGCGCAAGGCTGCGCTGGCTCAAACGCACCCGGCGCAGCGGAAATTTTCGCGCCGCGCAGGTGCCCGGCCTGATCCTGTTTCTGGTCGGTCTGGTGACGATCTTCTTCGCCTGGGCCGACGGATTCCGGATCGGCATCCTGCTGTTCGCGCTGGCCCTGGCTTCCGGAGGTTACTGGCTCATGCTGCTCGGGCGTTACCGCGATCGCCGGGCGCTGCCGGTGCCCAGCTTTGCGGCGCTGAAAGCGTCGATGGAGCCGCCGGAGAACCCGGAACTCCGCCGGAAAAGCGACGAGGAACGGGAGAAGACGCTGCGATCCGACCTGCAAACCCGCCTCGCCGCCGAGCGGTCAAAAAAACGCCGGAAAGAGCTGCTCATTGCAGCGTGCTACGATGCCCTGGCCCAGTGTGACTACCTGCACGCCCATGTCGCCGCGCGCCTGGGGTTGGACATCGAAAAGCAAGGCCCGGAATTCCTGCTCAGCCTCGCGATTGCCTCGGCCTCGTATCACCAGGGTCCTTTCACCGGCAAGATCCTGGCGATCCTGATTCGCCTCACCGCGCTTCGCTCCCCGTCAACGCTCTGGGGCACCGGCTGGGCGCTGGTGCTGCTCGGCGACTGGGCGGGCGCCGAGGCGATGTTCATGCAGTGCCGCCAGTTGAAGCCGGGGGAGCCGACCTTCGCCGCGCTCCTCGCGCTGTGCCAATGGCAGCGCAACAAAATCCAGAGCGGTCTGGAGCAGGTTCGTTTCGCCCTTTCCCAGGCACCGCAGGAACGCGAGCTTACGAAGCTGATGCTTCACCTCCTGCTCCAGGGCGGCTACCTGCGGGAGGCCCAGGAGTTGCTCGCCGGCGCGGACGCCACTATCCGGCTCGACCCGGAACTCACGGTCCTGGCCATCCGGATCCATCTGCTGCGCCGTGAATTTGCGGATGCCGACCGGTGGATCCGTGAGCTCAAGGAACACGGTGTGGCGCCGCACAACGCCATTCAGCTCGGGGCCGCCCATGAAACCGCCCGGCTCGATCAAACCGCGGCGGACTTTTACCGGATGGCGCTGGAGAAGGCCTTCTATCCGGAAGCGCATCTTGGGCTGGCGCGGCTGGCGGCCCACCGCGAGGACAAGGTGATCGCCCAGCAGGAACTGCTCGCCGCGTTGAACCTTTCTCGGGAGGTCGGGCCAAGGGGCCGGACCCCGATCGGGGTCTTCTTCGAGGCGGCCACCCTGCACACGGGGTTGCAGGATACGATTGGCAACGCCCAGGGGTGGCTGGCCACTTTCACGGGCAACGCCATCGCCGGGCCGTTGTCCAACCAGGTGTTTCTCCTGTTTGCGGCCAACCAGGAAGCGGCTGCGAAACACCTGCAGGAGCTCGCCGATGCGCTGCAGCCCGCCAAGCCGTCATTGTTTCCGCAATACGTCTCGTGGTCCAAGGCGCCGAAAGACCAGCAACCGGTCGGGCACGTCCGCCCCGGAATCCAGCGCTACTGGAGCCACTGACGCAACGGCGGCGAGCGGCCAGCCTGCGCCGCCCCCCCGACGCCACTCCTTTCGCGCGAGGCGGCAAATGGTGCGGCTGGGGCCGGTTGAGGTGAGTAAATATCCCCGGGGCAAGCCTGGGGGCATTTCATAAACTGTAGCCGGGGTCGCCGACCCCGGTGCCTGAAATCGCCAATTTCGAACCTCGGGGTCGGCGACCCCGGCTACAACCAAGCCGAAGCTAGCTTCTGGGAATGAAGCCAAGGGAGATTCAAGGGAAACCGACGGTTACAAAAAGACTGCCGTTGACGGCCACTCGCATTGTCACCCCGGTTGTCACCGGGTGTTTCCGTGGGCATGGCCACCGGCATGCCCCGGCAACGGGGAGAGTTGCCAAAACTGGTGCGGGCGCGGGGAATCGAACCCCGATTTCAAGCTTGGGAAGCTCACGTGATAGCCGTTATACTACGCCCGCAGAATCAAGCAGGCCCCATGAAAACAACCCCGGGGCCGGCCGCAACTAAGAATATTCGCGCCGGGCCTCGAGCGCGCTGCGCAGGGTCACCGAGTCGGCGTAAAGCACCCCGCCGCCGCTTGGCAGGCCGAAACCAATGCGGGACACCTTCACCGTCCCGCCCGGCGGGAGCTGCTGGGTGAGAAAGTGGCAGGTCGCCTCGCCCTCGACGTCGTTCGAAAGCGCCAGAATCAGCTCGCGCACCGTGCCGTCGGCCAGCCGCGCCGTCAGCGCCGCCAGGTTGAGGTCGGCCGGTCCGACGCCGTGCATCGGCGAGAGTTTGCCGTGCAGCACATGGTAGCCGCCGCGGTAGGCGCCGGAGCGTTCGAACGCCGCCAGGTCCGGGACATGCTCGACGACACAGACCACCGCCTGATCGCGCCGCGCGTCGGCACAAATGACGCACAGGTCGCCCTCGGCCAGGTTGCCGCAGCGGGTACAGCGCCGCACCGTGCGCGCCGCCTCCTCCAGCGCCTGCACCAGCGCGGGCAGGCGAGCGGGCTTTTCCACCAGCAGGTGCAGTGCGAGCCGCTCCGCCGACCGGTAGCCCAGCCCGGGCAGCTGTTTCAGCTGCTGCTGGAGTTGTTCGTAGGCGGAGGCCATGGCGGAAGATTTTGGATTTCCGAATTTGGATTTTGGATTTCAATCGGCAGCCGGAACTCGGCCCTCGCCGCACCATCAATCCAAATTCCAAACTCCCAAATCCAAATTCACCCTCACATCAGCCCCGGCATCTGGAAGGCGGAGGTCACCTTCTGCATTTCGGCGTCGTTGAATTCCTTGGCCTGCTTCGCGGCGTCCTGCACGGCGACAAGCAGCGTGTCCGCGACGAGCTTCGGGTCCTCCTTGAGGAACTCGGGGTCGAGGGTGAGCGCGAGGAACTTGCCCGCGCCGTTCATCTTGATTTTCACCGCGCCGCCGCCGCTGGTGACGTCGATCTCCTTCGCCTCGAGCTGCGACTGGAGCGTTTCGATGGAGCGCTGCATTTTCTGCGCCTGTTTGAGTAGTTTGCCGACACCGGCCATGGGAGGGGAAGGTTGAGGGTTGGAGATTGCGGGACTGGAACAGAGAGTTGAGCGCGGGGCCGGCGGCTAACGCGACAAGATTTTTTCGTATCCCTCGCGAAAGGTCGGGAAGGCCGGAGCCCAACCGAGCGTCCGCCGGATGCCGGCACTGCCAATGACCCGGTCGGGGGTGATCCGACTTCGGCCCGGTGCCGGTGCACCGGTGAACCGCGGCTCCGGGCGCCCGAGCCGCGCTGCCAGCCAGGCCGCTACCTCTTCCCGGGTGGCCGCACCGTCATCGGCCACATTGAAGGTGCCGCCGGCCACCGCCGCCGGCGCGGTCAGCGCTGCGCAGATCGCCCCGACAACATCGTCGCGATAGATAAGATTGAGGTGGTGGCCGCCGCTCCCGGCCAGCTCGCGGGCACCCGCCCGCAGGTCGTCCAACAGGTAGTGCCGTCCCGGCCCGTAGATGCCGGCCAGCCGCAGGATGAACGCGCGCCGGTGGTGAAAGCTGGGCGGGAGCACCCCACCCCGCGATTCCCCAATGCTTGGAAGTGGCGGGCCGCCGACACGACCCCAGGCCCGGAGCAATTCCTCCGCCTCGAGCAGCACGTCAGCCGTAGCGCCGCCGCCGACCGCCGCATCGTCATCCAACCGCACGCCGCCATCCTGCGGATAGACGGAGGTGCTGCTGGTGTAGACGAGCGGTCCGATCCGCCCGGCCCCGGCCCAGGCCAGCAGGGAACGCATTCCGCCGAGGTAGCTGTGCCGGTAGCCCTCCACCCCGCCCCCGCCGGAACCCACGCAATTGACGACGTAGTCGGCGTCCGGAGCGATGCGGCTGTGCCACGCTTCTCCCGCAAGATCCGCGACCACGGTCTCCACCCCCGCCGCAACCAGGTCCGCCGCCGTGGCGGGATTGCGGGTGAGGGCGGTGACGTGCAGACCCCGGGCGATGCCGGCACGGGCGAGCGCTGCGCCGACATAGCCGGCGCCAAAGATCACGAGCCGCTGCCCCGGTGCAAAATCCATGGAGTGAATACGCGCGGACCCCTGGGTCCGCGACAAGGGGGCAAGTATCGGCCGAATCCGGCACACGTCAACGCGCTCCAAGCTTAGGTCGATCAAAGGTGATGGTTACGATTGAAAAACGAATGAAACGGCGGGGCCTGGTCATGCAACCAAGTTGGTCCTCAGTGTCCTCTGTGTCTCGGTGGTTTCAATTCTGCGGGAACCGAGAGGGCAACGAAATCTTATCCTGTGGGGTGAGGGCGCTCCGCCCACACGTCGGAGGCGACTGCCCGCGTGACCGACTTCCTGGTTTGCGTCCGGGCGGCGACTGCGCTCAGCTTTCGCGCAGCGTGTCCCTCAGCCACAAAAAGCTCGCCAGTTTTTACCTCCAGCTTGCGCAGCTCCTCGACGCCGGGCTGCCGCTGGCGGCGGCACTCCGGGGCAGCACCAGCGGACCGCGGAGCGGCACCGAGGCGTTTGCCCGCTGGATCGAGGCGGGCGGAAGCATCGATCAGGGTTTGCATGCGGCGTCGAGCTGGCTGCCCAAATCCGACCGCCCGTTTCTGGCCGCGGCCGCCCAGTCGGGACGGCTGCCGCAGACGCTCCGCAACCTGGCCGAGCGCCACACCGAGTACAACTCGACCCAACTCCGCCTCGTGCTCAGCTGCGCCTATCCGTTGGGCGTGCTGCACCTCGGGCTGCTGGTCTTCCCGATCATCGGCATGATCGACTGGCAGAAGGGTCTCCAGTGGAGCACGTCCCGCTACCTGCTGACACTGGCCGGCACGGTGCTTCCCCTGTGGGGCATCGCCTGGTATCTCTACCGCCTGCACCGGCGGCAGAGCCCGATTCTGGACCGTTTCCTCGGGATGCTGCCGCTGCTGCGCACCTACCGGCGGTCGCAGGCGCTGGCGGACTTTGCCTATGCCCTCGGCCACCTGCTCGAAGCCGGCATCCTGATCGCCCAGGCCTGGGCGATCGCGGGCAAAATCGCCCGCTGGCCGGCGCTCCGAAAGGCGGGCCGGCAGGTCCACGAAATCATTCTGCGCGGCGAAGCGCCGGGCTTGCATCTGCATGAGTTTCCCTGCTTCCCGATCGACTTCGTCGCCCTTTACCGCTCCGGGGAACTGTCCGGCCAGCTCGACCAGAACCTGAAACTGCTGGCCACCCAGAACCAGGAGCAGGCGCGGCACCACCTGAAACTTGCCACGGGAATTTACGCGACCGCCCTGTTTCTGCTGATCGCGGGGATGGTCGTCTACAACGTCGTGCGCTTCTATGCGGGTTATTTCAACATGCTGAACGCCGTCAGCGCGTTCTGACCCGCAGCGTGCTGATGCTTGCCGGATAACCTGACGAAAGCCCAAACTCCCGGCTCTCGCGCCGGACTACATTTCCGGGGTTGCCCGCCGCGTGAGCGGCGGGACTGGAGGCACCAGCGGCGCCGGGCGACAGGGTGAGCCTCAGCCGGCGCTCGGGCGCCAGTCGATGAGCTCGAGCTGGAGAAGCTTGCGGTCGTTGAAGAAATTCCACGCCAGCTCCACGGCGAAATCCAGCGGCACGCCCACGGGCGGCAGGCGGTGGGCGAGCTTCCAGGCGACACCGTAGTGGCGCGAGCCTTGTGCGTCCTCGAAGTTGAAGCGGAAATGGTGCTCCTTGAACACCTGCGGGGCCTGCCGCAAGCGCACCCCGCGCAGGCCGAACACCGGCCGCGGATTGCCCTGGCCGAACGGGTGCAGCGCCTCCAGTTCGTCCATGAAGCCCTCGCGAATCTGCTCGGCCGGCAGCCAGTACGACAGTTCCAGCCGGGCCTCGATCAGGTCGGCGCCGGCCACCTGGCGCACGGCATCGGCAAAACGGGCCCGGAACTCCCCGAGGTGTTCGCGCCGGAGCGAGACGCCCACGGCCATCGGATGCCCGCCCCAGCTCGTGAGGTGCTCGCAGCAGGTGCCGAGCACCTCGACCAGGTTGATGCCGTCGATGCTGCGGCCCGAGCCCTTGGCGAGCTCGCCCTCGTGCCCGAGCACGACGCAGGGCCGGTTGTACTTGCGGCTCACGCGGCCGGCGACAATGCCGACGACCCCCGGGTGCCAGTTGTCGTCATAGAGCACGATGCCGGGCGAATCCGCATACAGCTCCTCGACCATGCGCTCGGCGTCCTCGGTGATCTGGCGCTCGATGTCCTGCCGCTCCCGGTTGAAGGTGTCGAGCTGCCGCGCAGTCGCGTCGCAGAATGCGGCGTCGGCGCTGAGGATCAGCTCGACCGACAGGGCGGCGTCAGCCAGCCGGCCGCTGGCGTTGATGCGCGGCCCGAGGCGGAAGGAGATGTCGACCGGCTTCAGCTCCAGCTCGGTGCGCACGCCGGCCACCGCCATGAGGGCGCGCAGGCCGGGCCGGGCGGACGTCTGGAGGATGCGCAGGCCGTGCCGCGCCATGATGCGGTTCTCCCCGGTGAGCGGCACGAGGTCGGCGATGGTGCCCATGGCCACCAGGTCGAGGTCATCGCGCGGACGCATGGCGAGGGCAACGGGATGGTTCTCGGCGCGGAGCAGCTTGAGCAGGCCGTGCACCAGCTTGAAGACGAGGCCGACCGTGCAGAGATTGCGCCACGACGGGTCGCCGTCGGCGCCGTGGACGTGGGGGTTGATCAGCAGGCCCTGCGCGAGCGGCGCCTCCTTGGAACGGTGGTGATCGATGACAATGACGTCGATGCCCTGCGCGCAAAGGTAGGCGACCTCGGCGTGGGAGTTGGTGCCACAGTCAAGGGCGATGAACAGGCCGGGTTTGCCCGCCTCGAGCGCGCGGTCAATGGCGCTGCGCGACAGGCCGTAGCCGTCCTCCATCCGCCGCGGCACCACGAACCGGGGCTTCAGCCCGAAGCGGCGCAGCGTGCTGACGAGCAGGGCGGTGCTGCTGACGCCGTCGACGTCGTAGTCGCCGAGCACGGCAATGTCCTCTTGGGTGGCGATGGCGCGGGCCAGCCGGGTGGCGGCCTCGCGGACGTGGGGCAGGAGCAGCGGATCGCCCAGACCGGCGAGCGCCGGCTGCAGGAACTGGGCGGCGGCCGCCTCGTCGGTAATCCCGGCGCGAAGGAGCAGCTCGGCGAGGACCGGGCTGATCTGGGCGGCCCGGCCCAGCGCCGCGATGTCGGCGGCCGGGAGCGGCGTGTGGATCCAGCGCATCAGCGGCGCGGGCGGTTACTGGGAGGCCTTACTGGACCCGCTCCACTCGTACACCGGCTTGAGGTCGGCGTGCTTCTCGACGTGCTTCCGGTCGCCCTTGTGCCACCAGTAGAAGACCTGGGCGGCGACAAAGATGGCCGAGAAAGTCGAGGTCACGATGCCGACGAGGAAGGTGAACGAGATGTCGCGGAGGACGCCGCCGCCGAAGATGTAGAGGGCGAGCGCGGCCAGGAAGGTCGTCGTCGCGGTCTTGATCGTGCGGGCAAAAACCTTGCGGATGGCGTCGTTGATCACGTCCTTGAGCTTCCCGTGGGGGTTGAGCGTGAGCTCCTCGCGGATGCGGTCGAAGACGACGACGGTCTCGTTGATCGAGTAGCCGGCGATGCAGAGGATGGCGGCGACCATCGGGGCGCTGAACTGGTGCCCGGTCAGCACAAACACGCCGATCGTCATCAGGATGTCGTGCAGGGTGGACACCATCGCGCCCACGCCGAAGCCGAACTCGAAGCGGAAAGCGATGTAGACGAGGATGACGGCCATGGAGATGCCGACGGCCTTGAGGGCGTTCCAGAGGATCTCGTCGCCGATGGAGGCGCCGATGAGGTTGACGCTGATGCTCTTCTCGTCGAGCCCGGCCTGCGGGAAGGCGGTTTTGATCGCGGTGAGCACCGTCTGGGCCTTGCCCTCGGGCATGTCCATCTTGAGCGTCTCGCGGCCGCCGCCGAGCGGGCTGGCGGTGGTGACGCCGAGGTCGGAGACGCCCACGGCTTGGGCGGCCGCGCGGATCTGGGCGGCGGCGGGCGGCTGGGTGAACGTGAGGGTGAGCTCGTCACCGCCCCGGAAATCACGGCCGAAGATCGCCTTGCCCTCGTAGAGCACATAACTGAAGCCGATGACGACCAGCAGGCCGGAGGCGATGAACGCGGGCTTGCCGTAGCGGACGAAGTCGAGCCGTGCGTCCTTGAGCAGCGGGAGCATGGTGATCTTTTTTACCGCGCCGGACTCGATCATAAGCTCCATCAGGAGATGGCCGGTGATGAGGACGGAGAACAGGGTCGAGCACACGCCGATGGCGAGGGTGACGCCGAAGCCCTTGATCGGACCGGCGCCGAACTTGATCATCACCGCGCAGATGATGAGCTGCACGAGATGGGCGTCGATGATGGTGGTGAGAGCCTTGACGAAGCCGCCCTGGTTGGCGGTCGCAAGCGTTTTGCCCTCCGCGATCTCCTCGCGGATGCGCTCGAAGATGAGGATGTTCGCATCCACCGCCATGCCGATGGTGAGCACGATGCCGGCGAGGCCGGGCAGCGTGAGGGTCGCGCCGATGTTGGCCATGACACCCATGATGATGAGGATGTTCACCGCCAGGCTGAGGATCGCGATGACCCCGCCGGTGGTGTAGACCGTGAACATGAAGGCGGCGACCAACGCGACGCCGATGACGGTCGCGCGTGTGCCGCTGTCGATCGCGTCCTGCGCGAGCGAGGGGCCGACGGCGGTCTGGTCGAGCACGGTGAGCTTGGCGTCGAGCGGATTGTTCAGCACGCTCTTGAGGTCGAACGCGGCGCGCTGGTCGAAGTTGCCGCTGATCGACGCGGTGCCGTCGGTGATGGGCACGCGGATGACCGGCGCGGAGTCGAGCTTGCCGTCGAGCACGATGGCGAGGTGCTTGCCGACGCTGGCGGTGGTGAAGTCGGCAAAAATCTTGGCCCCCTCGGGCTTGAACTTCAGACTGACCTCGTAGCTGCCAAACTGGCCGACGACCACGTTGGCCTGCTCGACCGCATCACCGGTCAGTTCCGGGCGGCGCTTGACGACATAATAAACCGGGGGATTGGTCCCGTTTTCGTCCTCCTGGGCCAGCACCTCGTAGCCGGGCGGAACCGCGGACTCCGGCGGCATGATCTGGGACGGCGGAATGCTGTCCTCCACCACCCGGAACTCCAGGCGGGCGGGCTTGACGAGGGTGGCGATCAGGTCGGGGTTGTCATTGAGCGAGACGCCGGGCAGCTGCACTTCGATGCGGTCGCCGCCGACGGCGCGGATGAGGGGCTCGGTGACGCCGAGGCCGTTGATGCGCTGGTCGATGATCTCGATGGCCTTCGCGAGCATCTCGGAAGAGGACTGGCTCGACGCGCCATCCTTGCCGTGAACCTCGAGGGTGATGGCGACGCCGCCGTTGAGGTCGAGGCCGAGCTGCAGACGGCCCTTGGACTGGCGCTGGAGCTCCGTCAGGACGATGCTCGTGCGCTTGTCGGGGTTCTTGAGGGTAGGCTCCAGATGGATGTCGGGAAAAAACAGGGAAAGGTCGAGTTGGCGGTCATGCGCCTCCTGGCGGAGGGCGACGAACACGCTCGGACTGGCCTTCGGGTCGGTCTTGGCCCGATCCCGGGCCGCGGCGAGCAGGGAGGCAAACGTCACCGCGGGACGGGTGGCCGGGGTGGCGTCAATACCCGGCTGAAGCAGGGCGGGAGGCGTGATTTGGGTGAGCGCCCGGACTTCGAGAAACTGGCCGAAATCAGGGGCGTTCTTCAGCGGAAAGAGCTCGGAGCCGGCCCAAGCCATGATGATGAGGCTCAGTCCGATCTTCCAGGCATTGCGCTTCCACAGGTTGCTATTGGACATGTTGTTTTTGGTTAAAGGGTATGCCGCGGGCGACGCGCCGCCGGCGGGCGGCGGCGCAGGGCTGCGCCCGGGGTCGGGGGGTTATTTCTTGTCCGGGGCGGCGTCCTGCTTGACGACCGCCTGGATGTGGCCCTTGGCGATCTCGACCTTGGTGTTGTCGGCGATCCGCACGACAAAACGGTCATCTTTCACATTGGTGATGGTGCCGAAGAGGCCCCCGGTGGTCAGCACCTCGTCGCCGGATTGCAGCGTGGAGAGCATTTTTTCATGCTCCTTCTGCTTCTTGCGCTGCGGGGCGATGAGCAGGAAGTAGAAACCCGCGGCGATGAGCCCGTAAAACATCAGCATCTGACTGATCGGCGCCGTACCGGCGGCGGTGCCAGTACCGGCTGGGGCGGAGACCGGAGCGGGCGTGTCGGCAAAAAAGTTGAAGGCGGCGGCGGCGAGATGGTCCATTTTCGGCATTGCGTGTTGGTCGATTTGAAAAAAGAAACAGGGAGATAACTCCGCTCTCCGCCCCAAAGGCAAGCCATAACCCAGCCCACCCGCCCTCGTTTTGAAAAGCAAATCCGCCTCCGCCTGGTCCGCCGCGCAATCCGAGGAACTTTACGGCTTCAAACGCTGGGGTTCCGGTCACTTCGGGGTTGATGCCGAGGGCTATGTCAATGTCCAGCCGCGCGCGGACGGCCGGCAGATCCGCCTGATGGACGTGGTGCACGAGGCCGGCAGCATGGGCCTGCAAGCCCCACTGGTCATCCGTTTCCAGGACCTGCTCCGGCACCGGGTCATCCAGCTCAACGAGCTTTTCCGTCAGGCCATCAAGGAGGAGGGTTACAAGGGCGAATACCGCGGAGTCTTCCCCATCAAGGTCAACCAGCTCCGCGAGGTGGTCGACGAAATCGTCGCGGCCGGCAAGGAATACCACTACGGGCTCGAGGCCGGCTCCAAGCCCGAGCTGATGATTGCTCTCGCCATGCACGAGGGCTCGCAGCGCCTGATTATCTGCAACGGCTACAAGGACCACGACTACATCCGCCTCGCCCTCCTCGGCCGCAAGCTCGGCAAGAAGGTCATCCTCGTGGTCGAGCAGCTCTCCGAGATCGACGACATCATCCGCCTCGCCGCCGAGACCGGCGTCAAACCGCTGCTCGGCCTCCGCGCCAAGCTCCAAACCCGCGGCGAGGGCAAGTGGGCCACCTCCACCGGCGAGGACGCCAAGTTCGGCCTCAACACGGCCGAGATCCTCTTCGCCGTCGAGAAGCTCCGGAAGGCCAAGCTCCGGCAGTCGCTGCGGCTCGTGCATTTTCACGTCGGCTCCCAGGTGCCCAACATCCTCACGCTCAAGAACGCCGTGGTCGAGGCCACCCGCTTCTACTGCCAGCTCGCCAAGATGGGCTTCCCGATGGGCTACCTCGACGTCGGCGGCGGCCTCGGCATCGACTACGATGGCTCCCGCACCAACTTCGAGTCGTCGATGAACTACACGATGGACGAGTATGCCCGCGATGTCGTCCACAACATCAAGGAAATCTGCGACAACGCCGGCGTGCGCGTCCCCGACATCGTCAGCGAGTCCGGCCGCGCCGTCGTCGCCCCCCACTCCCTGCTCGTGGTCGAGGTCTTCGAGCGCATCAACAAACGCGAGTCGCTCGGCCAGCAGCACGAGCCGAAGGAGAAGCACAAGGTCGTCACCGACCTCGAGGCGATGTTCAAGAACAAGTCCAAGCTCGGCCGGCTCGAGCGTTTCCACGACGCCGTGCAGAAGAAGGAGGAGGCGTTCTCCCTCTTCAACCTCGGCTACCTCGACCTCGAGAACCGCGCCGCCGCCGAGCAGCTGTTCTGGCAGATCTGCGAGCAGATCGCCAAGGAGAACGGTAAAACCGGCTACCAGCCCGAGGAGTTGCACGACCTCAACCGCCTGCTGGCCGACCAGTATGTCGGCAACTTCTCCGTCTTCCAGTCGCTCCTCGACCACTGGGCGCTCAAGCAGCTTTTTCCCGTCGCCCCGCTCCACCGCCTCCGCGAAAAGCCCACCGTCAACGCCATCCTCGTCGATATCACGTGCGACTCCGACGGCAAGATCTCGAGCTTCATCGACCTGCAGGACGTGAAGGACCACATCAAGCTGCACCCGCTGAACGGCCAGCCGTATTACCTCGGGGTCTATCTCACCGGCGCCTACCAGGACATCATGGGCGACCTGCACAACCTTTTCGGGCGGGTCAATGAGGTGCACGTTTTTCTGGAGGACGACGAGCCCAACGGCTTCTACATCGAGGAGGCGCTGAGCGGCAGCCGGATGTCCGACGTGATCGAGGGTGTGCAATACCAGTGGGAGGAGCTCTGCCGCCGGATGAAGCAGCAGATCGACCATGCGACCAAGAAGGACCTGGTGAAGCCCCGCGAAGGCGTGCGGCTGGTGGAATTCTACGAGAGCCAGATGCACGCCAAGACCTACCTGAACATCGAGCGCCCGCTCGGACGGAAGAAGAAAGGCTGAGCGGTCGGCCTTCTTGTCGTCGTAGGGTCTCACCTCGCGTGAGGCCTAGTCTGGGTTGGCGCGTGAGGCCAAGGTCGCCGCCCGCTTCCCGGCTTGCCGTTCCCGAGAAACCAAAGCTGAATCGGACCATGTACGCCGCGCAGCAGCGTTCTCCCGCCAGCCCCATGGGTGCTTGCAAATGAAAACCGCCCTGAAACCTGCCTTGTTGCTGTTAATCGGCCTAGCGTTGCTGAAAGGGAGCCTACTTGGCCAAGAGGCCAAAGCCATCACGCTGCGGGTCGTGGATGAAAATGGTTCGCCCGTCGAAAACGCCCGGGCGGTGATTTCCTTTGTTATGGGGCGCGATGCGGACGAGCATATTGGCCTGACAGACCGCAACGGTGTTTATTTCGCCCGAGGCAGACCCATCGTCGGCGTCTATCTGGCGGTGAGCAAAGAGGGTTACTATCCCGCCCGCTTCGACAATACGCGTTCTGACGAGTTGCCTCCGGGAAATATCATAGAAAAGCGTTTCGTGCTCCCGCATGTGCTGAAGCCGGTTGCGCTCTATGCCTTGGATTTTGGACCAGGACGAGGGCATTCGGTAAATTTTCCGGTGCAGAACGAATGGCTCGGCTTTGACTTCGAGGCTGGCGATTGGGTGCAGCCCTATGGGAAAGGCACGAACAGCGACATATTATTCAAGTTTAAGAATGAGTTCAAAGGCTATCGCTCAAGCGGTAGTATGTTGGAGCAATCCCGAGAGCTCAACCGTAATGCAGCTTCGACCAAAGGTGAAATATTGAGGTGGTCCCCGGAAACTGGACAGGTCGGATCGTTAACCCAAAGTCAGCACAACGATCCCTATGTCAAAGAAACGACGTCAGCACAGTCCCGATCTGAAAGCCCGGGTCGGCTTGGAAG
>CAIQQB010000060.1 GCA_903873805.1 uncultured Opitutia bacterium
GCTTTTCAGCTTTTCAGCTTTTCAGCTTTTCAGCTTTTCAGCTTTTCAGCTTTTCAGCTTTTCAGCTTTTCAGCTTTTCAGCTTTTCAGCTTTTCAGCTTTTCAGCTTTTCAGCTTTTCAGCTTTTCAGCCTTGGCTTCCGCCGGCCTACCAGACCTTCCAGGGGGCGCGGCCCTCGGCCCAGAGCTTGTTCAGATGCTGGCTCTCCTGGTAGGTGTCCATCGGCTGCCAGAAGCTCTCGTGCCGGAAGGCGTGCAGCTGGCCGTCCCTCACCAGGTCGTCCATCGGCTGGCGCTCCAGCATCACGCCGGGGTCGTCGGGCAGGTAGTCGAAGAGCGCGGGGTTGCAGACCATGTATCCACCGTTTACATACGCGTCCTCGAACTGGGGCTTTTCGCTGAAGGTGTGGATGCGGCCGTCGGCCTCGATCCGCAGCGCGCCGAAGCGGCCCGCCGGGTGCACCGCGGCCAGCGTGCAGACCTTGCCGGAGGCGCGGTGGGCGGCGATGCTGGCGTTGATGTCGATGTCGGACAGCCCGTCGCCGTAGGTGAGGAGGAAGGGTTCGCCGGTGGGGACGTAGCGCCGGATCTGCCGGACGCGGTAGGCCGTCATCGAGTCCTCCCCGGTGTCGGCGAGGGTGACGCTCCAGTCCTCCTCGTTGTGGCGGTCGTGAAACTGCACGGCGGGGTTGCGGCCCAGCAGGAGGGTGCTGTCGCAGATGTTCCACAGGTAGTTGCGGAAATAGTCCTTGATCATCTCGCCCTTGTAGCCGAGGCAGAGGATGAAGTCCTTGTGCCCGTAATGGGCGTAGGTCTTCATGATATGCCAGAGGATCGGCCGGTTGCCGATGGGGACCATCGGTTTGGGCCGGAACTCGGTTTCTTCGCGCAGGCGGGTGCCTTTGCCGCCGCAGAGGATGACAACTTTCATGGGTAAAAGGGAGCAGACCGAGCTTCGCCCGGTCGCTTCCGGGAAAGGAAGCGAACGGGAAAAACAATGAGGTGGAACCGGACCAAAAGAAAAAAACCTAGCCGAAAAACTTCGCCAGCCAGGGCAGCAGCCCGCCGGCCTTGCGATGCCACGCCTGCAGCTTGTCCAGGCGGGCGGACAGGACCTCCTGGTCCGCCTCCCCCAGCCGCTGCTGTTCGAGCAGCCGGCCGGCCTGGGCCAGCCGCTTGCGCCCGCGCGCAAGCTCCGGCTGCAGCGTGCCCCGCAGCAACGCGCCCACCAACTGCCGCATCTCGGTCGCGGCCAGGTAGCGTTCCCGGGAACCCTCCGCGCCCGCGCAGGGGATGACCGCGCCAATCTCCCGCAAGGCCCGCAGCCCCTGGCTGACGCTGCCCTGGCTCAGGCCGAGACGCTCCTGCACCTCGCTGAAGCCCAGGGGACGGGGCGAGGCAAACAGCAGGCCATAGATCTCGCCGTAGGACTTGGGCAGACCGACGGCCTGACCCAGCCCGACGAAGACCTCCACCACCTCCTGCTCGAAGGGCGTCAGACCCGGGCGCGACCGGCCGCCGTTTTCCGCCCCCGCCGGAGCGCGCGCAGCCGGCAAAGCCGGCCGGCGGACGGCGATGGCAGCTGGGGAGGCGGTTTTCAATCGGGGAAGCCATGCACGGCCGGGCCCGTTAGTTCAATTCAAAATGAACAAATCTTGCCCACTCCAAACCAGGCCTCCGCCACGGCCGCCATCCCGGCCCGGTTGAACCGACCTCAATTCCGGCAGGCCATCACAAATTCCCGCTGACTGATGAAGCCGATCACGAATGGCAGCATCATCAGGGCCGCGGTGCCAACCAGCCAGAGGTGGTTGCCCTTGAATAGGAAGCCAAACGCCACCACGGCCACCGCCGCGATGGCGAAGAAGGCGGACCAGTTCCGCATCGCGGAGGCGCCCGCAATCGCCAGAATCAGGGAAAAGACGGCGGCCATCATGGGAATATTGAGGGCCAGCAGCATGCCGCTGGCAAAGCCGAGGGGGGCGAGCATGCTCTCCGCCTTGCGCACCACAAAAATCTGCAGGAGCAGCGCCACCACCAGCACCCCGATGCTGAGCAGGATCGGCAACTGGGTGAGGGTGCCCTTTTTCAGGGGATCAAGGGCGATCGCGTCGCAGAGAAACCAGGTGCCCAGAAAGGCGCGCAGGGGATCAACCCAGAGAATCGGCACCAGCATCCAGGAAACAATCCAGTGGGGCACATCCAGGTCCGAAAGCTGCGAGTACGTGCACAGCTTGGTACTCTTGCCCAGCGCCAGCCCGAGGGGGAACAGCAGGAGCACCAAGGCCTGGCTCAATTCGATCCAATTAAAAGTCATGAAGGGGGGTCAGGTTAGGTTGGATTGACCCGGTGGCCAGCGAAATGTTCACCGGAATGGACATAGGGGCGGTCGGGGCTGGGCGCCCGGGACGCCGGGCGCAGGCCCGAGCCCAGCCGGTCAATCCCGCCGCTTTCCCGCCTTCCCCGCCAGCCGGGCCGCCACCTCGGCGAGCGGGCGGGTGTTGAGGATGTGGGCCGGTGTCAGCCAGCCCTTGCGGGCCGCGTTGATTCCGGCCCGCACATAGGCAAGCCCGGCGGTGTCATGGGCGTCGGGGTTGATCGAACAGATCAGGCCGCGCTCGGCCGCCTTCCGCCAGTGCCGCCAGTCCATGTCGAGTCGCATCGGACTGGCGTTGAGCTCGATGATGACGCCGTGGGCGATGGCGGCGTCGATGACCTTGCCCGCGTTGACGCGGTAGGGTTCGCGCCGGAGCAGGAGCCGCCCGGTCAGATGGCCGAGCATGGTCACCCGCGGATGCTCCAGCGCCCGGATGATGCGCGCCGTCATCACCGCCTCATCCTGGGCAAAGGCACTGTGGACGGACGCGACCACGTAATCGAGCGTGGCCAAGGTCGCGTCGTCAAAATCGAGCCGGCCGTCGGGCAGGATGTCGCACTCCGTGCCGGTGAATACGCGGAGGGCGTGCGGCCTCGCCGCGTTGAGCGCGCGGATTTCCGCCACCTGCGCGGCGAGCCGTTCCTCGTTCAGGCCGTTGGCCTGGAAGCTCGATTTGGAGTGGTCGGCGATCCCGAGATACTCCCAGCCCAGCGCGGCGGCGGCGGCGGCCATTTCGGCCAGCGTGCTGCGGCCGTCGCTCGCCGTGGTGTGGTTGTGAAACGCCCCCCGCAGATCCGCCAGCTCCACCAGGCGCGGCAGTTCCCCCGCCTCCGCCGCCTCGATCTCGCCCAGCCCCTCGCGCAACTCCGGCGGAATAGACCGCAGCCCCAGCGCCCCGAAAAGCTCCGCTTCAGTTTGAATCTCCGGACCCACCGCCGGCGCGCTGCCCTCCGATTTCAGCTTTTCCGCTTTCAGTTTTTCAGCTTTCCCCTTCGCCGTGCCCTCACCCGCCGCCGGCACCAGGCCCCACTCCGACATGCTCAACCCACGCGCGAGCGCCCGCTGGCGCATCTGCACATTGTGGTCCTTCGACCCTGTGAAGTGATGCAGCGCAAAGACAAACTGCTCCGCCGGCACGATCCGCAGATCCGCCTGCAGCCCGCTTTCGAACCGCACGCTCGCCTTCGTCTCGCCCCGCGCCGTGACCTCCTTCACCCCCGGCCGGGTGCAAAACCAGTCCATCACCGGCCCCACCTCGGACGCCGCCACCAGGAAATCCAGGTCGCCCACGGTTTCCAGCCCGCGGCGCAGGCTGCCCGCCGACTCCGCCCGCGTCACCTGCGACAGTGCGCGCAACCCGGCCACGATCGGCGCGGCCACCGCCTCGGCGTCCCACCACAGGTGGCGTTTGCCATAGGCCTCGCGGTTGCGGATGCCCTCGAGAATCTTCTGCTGCGACTTCTCCCCGAAGCCGTCGAGCGCGGCCACGCGGCCGTCCGTGCACGCGGCCGTAAGCTCCGCCAGCGTCCGCAGGCCGAGCCGCTCGTGCAGCGCCTTGATTTTCTTTGGTCCCAGCCCCGGCACCTCCAGCATCTGCAGCAGGCCCGGCTCGACCGAGGCCCGAAGCTTCGCCAAAAACTCGAGGCGGCCGGTCGCGTGCAGCTCGGCGATCTTCTGCGCCAGCGCCTCGCCGATGCCCTTGATGCTCTCGAGCCGCTTTTCCGCGATCAGCCCCGCGAGTTCCGACTCCTCAATGGCCTCGAGCGTCCGCGCGCCCGCTTGGTAGGCGCGCACCTTGAACGGATTCTCCCCCTTCAGCTCCAGCAGGGTGGCGATCTCGTGCAGCGTGTCGGCGATCTCGTTCTTGGTCACGCCGCGGAACTTGCCCGCGGAACCCGCGGAAGACACGGAAAATATTGCCAAAAAAAGTTCGGACCCAAAAAAAAACGGTCGGCGCAGATGATCGCCAAGACTGCAACCCTCCCGCAAAATCCGCTTTCGGTCCATCAGGATGATCGGCCAACACCCGGGTGATCCGATGCCGAATTGAATCGAAAATCAAAATTCCAAACTCCAAAATCCCCCGCATGCCCTTCGCCCACCACCGCACCGTCCACTTCGCCGACACCGACGCGGCCGGGGTGGTTTTCTTCGCCAACTACCTGGCAATCTGCCACGAGGCCTACGAGGAGGCGCTGGCCGCCGCCGGCATCGACCTGAAGACGTTTTTTGCCGACACCGGCACGGTGGTCCCGATCGCCCGCAGCGAATGCGACTACCTGCGCCCGCTCCACCCCGGCGACCGTCTGCGGGTGACCGTCGCGCCCGTCCGGCTTTCCGACCACAGCTTCGCGCTCAACTTTGAGCTCTTCAAACTCGGCCCGCCCGAGAAGCTCGCCGCCCGCGCGCGCACCGAACACGTGTGCATCGCCACCGCCTCCCGCGCCCGCCAGCCCCTGCCACCCGCGCTCGCGGCCTGGGTGGACTCAGGCTGAGGCTATTCAGGATGTGGGCGGGGTGCCCTCACCCCGCTTCGGCGGCTCCGCGCGATAAGCCACCGGCTCCTCCGCCACTGCCGAGAGAGGCTCAACCGCCCCGGTCGCCTCATGGATGACCCCGTCCTTGTCAATCCACCGTCGCTTGCGCGCGAGAAAGCGCACCATTCGATCCGCCCCTTCCAGCCATTGTAATTTGGCGAGGAAACTCATGCGACGGCCCGTCTCGAGATGAAAGATCTCATGGTCGTCCCAGCCGTGGCACTGCCAGTCCTCCTTCGTCATGGCGGCATTCTCCCCAATCGTTCCAGTTTGGCAATGTCATCCAGATCGCGCGGCCGGCCGGCAATCCTTTTCGCCTGCCACCCGCGCCAGCTCCTCCCGGTCGATCTTGCCCGCCGCATCCCGCGGCCAGACCACCAGCGCCACGAACCGCTTCGGCCGCTTCCAGGCCGCCAGCCCAACCAGGCCCGCCGCGACCCGCGCCCAGTCCGGCTCCGAATCAGGCCCATGGGGGCGGGGCGCCCCCACCCCGCCGGTTTCCGGATAACACGCCACCACCACCCTCCCCCACTCCGGATCCGGCACGCCGACCACCGCCACGTCGGCAAATTCCCCCGTCGCCCGCAGCGCCGCCTCCACCTCCCCCGGCTCGACCTTCTCCCCGCCCGTGATGATCAGCGCATCGCTCCGGCCCCGCACGTGCAGGCTGCCAGCCGCGTCAACATATCCCCGGTCGCCGCTCGCCCAGGGACCGGCTTCGCGGAGGTCCGGCCAGTATCCACGAAACAACGACAACGCCTGGATCGCGATCGCGCCGTCAGCCGCGCTGGTGACCGTCGCGTGCGGCAGGGCCCGCCCGCACCCGCGCCCGCCGGCGCGAAACTCCTCCGGCCGCAGCGCCATCGCCGCCGCCGCGGTCTCGGTCGCGCCATAGGTGAACGCCAGCGGCAGCTCCGCCCGCGCCCCCGCCTCGACCAGCGCCGGCCACGCCGGGCCGCCACCGACGAGCACCGCCCGGAAAGCGCGCAACCAGGCCACCGCCGCCGGCCGCGCCAGCAGCCGCTGCAGCTGCGTCGGCACGAGCGAGAGAAACCAGCCATCGTCCGTCCGTGGGAACGCGGGCAGCGCCCCGGCCTCGATTTCCCTCCAATCGCCCGCGACATACTCCCCGCCGGTCAGCGCGCACCGGAGCCAGGCCATCAGCCCGCTCACATGGTGCAGCGGCAGCACGCCGACGGCGTTCACGCGAGGGACGCCAAAATGCCCCGCAAATCCCCACGCCGCCGCGAGCAGGGTGTCCTGGTCGTGCCGCGCCAGCTTGAGCCGGCCCGACGAGCCTCCCGTGGGGATGCAAAGCCAGCCGAGTTCGATTTTGGAATTTGGATTTTGGATTTTGGAATGGGATTCGCCTCGCGCGTCGTCCTGCGACCGCCCTTCCATGCGGGCCCCAAATTCCGGCTCTCCCATTTCACTCTTCTCCCGTGCCGCCATTGGCCCCTCTTTGGACGTTGAAGGTTGAAGTTTGGATGTTGGATGTTGCACGACCAGTTTTTGAAACTGGTCGCGTTCAGCCGCGCCCCAGTCGGGATCGGCGAGAAACACCGGCCCGGATCCCGCCACGGCCGCCGCGAACGCCGCCTGAAAACGCGCCGGATCGCGCTCCTCGATGACAACCGCGTCCGAACTGTAGGCCAGGTCGCTGACCTGGCTCCGGAACACCCCAAGCAGCCGGGCTAGCTCAGCGCGTTCCATATGGCCTCCGGGTTGATTCGTTCCACCTCCTCCGCGCGCAGAAACGGCGTGAGATAGGGACCGTCAAAACGCGCCTCCTGAAACAACGGCCACACCCCAAACCCCAGCGCCCGCGGCACCCGGGTTTCGGGTTTTGCGTTTTGCGTTTCGCGTGTCGCTTCTGCCCGCGTTTCTCCCACCGTCTGTCCTTTGGAAGTTGAATGTTCAATGTTGGAAGTTGGACGTTGCGCGCCGGGCTGCCTCGCCTCCCACGCGAAGGCCAGCCGCAACGCGGCGCGGGCGCCGACCGCGGTCTCCAGCGCGGACGAGAACACCACGTCGGTCCGGGCGCGTGCGAGCCGCGCCAGCACGGCCTCCGCGTGGCCGAGCAGACCCGGCTTGATCACCCACACACCCCGCCACTCCGCGGCCAGCCAGCGATCCACATCGCCCCCGCCCACGAGCGACTCATCGAGCGCGATCGGGGTCGGAAAATCCTCCGCCAGCCCCCGCAGCAAATCCTCCGCCCGCGCCCGCCCGGACGCGCCCGCCCAGGCTCCGTCCGCGCAGGGTTGTTCGACATACTCCACCGGCCGCTCCGCGCACCGTTCCAGCCACCGCTCGGCGGTGCGCCGGTCCCAGGCGCCGTTGGCGTCGAGCCGCACCCGCGCGCCCTTGGGCAGTTCGGCGCATAGATCATCCAGGAGGGGCAACTCCTCTTCCGCCGCCGCCACCCCCACTTTCCACTTGAAGGTGCGAAAGCCCGCGTCACCCAACGGCCCGAGCCTGGGCAACGCCGCCTTCCCGGCCGGCAGCAGCGCCGCCACCGGCAAAATCTCCGCCGTAGCCCGGTGCGTGAGCGCCGGGACTCCACCCCCACCCCGCTCCGCCAATCCGGCCCGCGCACTCTCCAACGCCACGGTCGCGCACGCGAGCCGGTCCGGCGCAGTCCGGCAAAAATCGTCCAGCTCCGCCTCGGTCACCCGCCGGGCCCCGGTGCTCTCATCCGCGCCGCCCAGCCCGCGCAAGGCGGACTCAATCTCGTCCACCGATCCGCCGCCAAAGCCCGGCACGGGCGCCCCTTCGCCGTAGCCGCAGCGCCCGGACTCATCCTCCAGCCGCACGATGACGCCCTCCCGTTCCGTCAGCACCCCGTGCGCCGTCCGCACCGCCGCCCGCAGCGGCAACCAGTAGCGGCGGAGGTGCAGGAGAAGTTTCACCGCCCCACTCCAAACGTTCCGCGTCCCCCGCGCAAGCCGTCCGCTTGAATTCATGCCGTCGGTCCATGTAGAGCAGGTCGCTGGACCTGGTCCGCAAACGCGGCAAACCGCTTGCTCTCGTTTGCTCAGCGCATCCGCGGCCGCCGACAAAGCATCGCCATGCCTAACGCGCCCACCCCCGCCAATACCGCGTAGGTGGATGCCTCGGGCACGGCTGCGACCACCGCGATACCAAAGGGAGTAGTTAACCCTGTGACCAATGTGGTATTCACAGTCACTCCTGACGTGGTGTATTCACCAACTGTGCCAGCTCCGCTGGCACCGCCGTTGAAGTTCGTGACAAACAGATTTGACCCTGACACAGCGATGCCAAATGGGCTGCTCAACCCTGAGATCAGCGAGGCGTTCACGGTCGCTCCCGTGATGGCGTCATATTCCCCGATCGTTCCACTGCCATTGTTCACGACAAACAGATTTGACCCTGATACAGCGATGCCTGTCGGGCTACTCAACCCTGAGATGAATGAGGTATTCACGATCGCTCCCGAGAGGGTGAATTCGCCAATCGACGATCCTGATGCGACATACAGGCTAGTGCCAGCCACCGCTACGCCTAAGGGACCACTCAAGCCCGAAATCAATGAGACGTTCACGGTTGCTCCCAAAGTGGTATATTTGCCAATCGATCCTGCCGATCCTCCGCTCAAGAACGATCCTCCGTTCAAGACATACAGATCCGTGCCCGACGCCGCAAGAAACATGGGAGAGGCGTTCATCCCCGAAATCAGTGAGGCGTTCACGGTCGCTCCCGAAGTGGTATACTCGCCAATTGTTCCGCTACCGTTGTTCACAACAAACAGAGCTAGTGTTGTGATGCCGATATAGCTAGACATATCGGTTTTTTGCCTTCAGGCTGGCGGGATGAGCAAATTTGCGCCGGTGTTGGGCGTGACGACCGAACAGCAAACAGTTTTGGAAACGTGGCTCCGGGCGCATGGCAC
>CAIQQB010000061.1 GCA_903873805.1 uncultured Opitutia bacterium
CACCTCGCTGACCTCCCACGGAGCAGCGATGCCCAACAGCCCGGCATAATGGCTTTCGATGTTTGGATCATGGATCTCGCTCATCCCCTCCCTATGCCGGTTTTACCCAGCCTTACCCACACAAAAACCGGAAGAACCATTTTTTTCCAGGGCAACAGTCCCAGTGCTGATCCGACCGCGTTTGCCAGCAACAGCAACGCGACGGTCTATTATTTGCCAGGCACCAGCGGCTGGGGTTCCACGCTTGCGGGCTGTCCGGCGGTGATGCTTTCATCGCCAACCGTCACCACGCCGCCTTCGGCTGAGGTGGTGTTGACCGGGGCCAATGCCACCTTTGCGGTCGTCGCGAGTGGGGCGCCCGCCCCGTCTTTCCAGTGGCAGGTTTCAGCTGATGGTGGCCAAACCTGGAACAACGTCAGCGGATCCGGCTACGCCGGTGCCACGACCAGCATCCTGACGATCAACGCGCCATCGTCCGCCTTACTAGGCTGCCAGTATAAGGCCATCGTCACCAATCAGGCCGGAACCACAGGCACCACGCCGGTTCCGCTCGTTGTCGGCACGTCCAGCGCCAAAATCACCTGGCTGCAATCCAACTTCAGCCCGGCGCAATTGGGCAATCCAGCCATCGTCGGCGACATGGCCACGCCGGCCCACGACGGAATTCCGAATCTCCTCAAATATGCTTTCAACCTGAACGCCCTGGCCAACGGCCAGGGTGCGTTTCCCCAACCGACCCAGAGCGGCAGCCAGGCGAGTCTCGTTTTTCAGGCCATGCAACCTGATCTCACCTATACCGTCCAGGCCAGCACAGACCTGTCCAACTGGAGCACGGCAGGGGTGACAACCCAAACCAACGGGTCCCAAGTGACGGCCAACTATAGCCTGCCGGGCAATACGCCGGTTTTCCTGCATCTTGTGATCACACCAACCCAGTAAGCTGGGCGCGCGACCGGCAGAAGATCAGAAACGGGTGAACTCATTCCCAGCGTCATGTCGGGTTGAATGCCCGCGGTATCTGCTTACCCTGTGGCGGGCCACCGGCCCGGGCGCGGATCGCAGAGCCAAAAGGGGGGCATGAGAAAGCGCCCAATCTTCCGCGGCGGAATCAGACTCCGCCGCCCGGCGCGAGGCCGCGCGCGGTGCCAGCCGCGAACTCCAGCATCCGGCGGAACTCCGCGCTGTCAGCGGCCGGGTGGGCGGCCAGCTGCTCCAGCGCCTGGGTGCGGTTGAGCCCGCCGCGGTGCAGGATGCGAAACATCTGCCGCACCCGCTCCAGCTGCTCCGCCGTGAAGCCGTTCCGCTCGAGGCCGACCTTGTTGTAGGCCCGGACGACCGCGGGCGAGCCGTCGGCGATGAAGAACGGCGGCAGGTCCTGCACCAGCTTGGCCGTGGCCGACAGCATGGCGTAGGCGCCGATCCGGCAGAACTGGTGCACGCCGCCGTAGCCGCCGATCACGGCGTGGTCGCCGACCGTCACATGGCCCGCCAGCATGACGCCGTTGCTCATCACGATGTGGCTGCCGACGACGCAGTCGTGCGCCACGTGGCTGTAGGCGAGGATGGTGTTGCCGTCGCCGATCACCGTGCGGTCGCCGTCGTTGGTCGCGGCGTGGACGCTCACATATTCGCGGAAGACGTTGCGTTCGCCGATCCGCACGCCGGGCCGGCCGCCCTTGAACTTCAGGTCCTGGGTCTTGCCCCCGAGATTCGCGTAGGGAAACACCTCGCAGCCAGGGCCGAGGACGGTGTCGCCCTCGACCGAAGCGTGGTGGTGCAGGCGTGTGCCGTCGCCGAGGCGGACCTGGCCGCCGACAAAGCAGAACGGCCCGATCTCGACCTCGGCGCCCAGCTCGGCTGTCGGTTCAACGTGGGCGGAGGGATGGATGCGCGACGCCATGGCTCAGTCGACGTCGCCCGCGTCCAGGATCGCGAACATCAGGTCGGCCGAGGACACCGGCTGGCCGTCGACGCTGCAGGCGCACTCGGCGGTCGCGAGCTTGTTGCCGCGGGACTTGGTGATGCGGGCGTTGACGACCACCTGGTCGCCGGGGCGGACGGGTTTGCGGAACTTGACCTTGTCGGCGCTCATGAACAGCGCGGTCTTGCCCTCGCTGGAGCCGCGCCGGAGCATGAGGATGCCGGCGGCCTGTGCCATGGCCTCGAGCTGGAGGACGCCGGGAAAGACCGGATTGCCCGGGAAATGCCCCTGGAAAAACGGCTCGTTGATCGTCACGTTCTTGATCGCGACCAGTTCGTCCTCGCCCTTGAACTCGATCACGCGGTCGAGCATGACGAACGGATAGCGGTGCGGCAGCGTGTCGAGGATGCGGCGGATGTCGAGGGAGGTCTCGGTCGCGAGCACCATCGCGGGACGGGCGGCCAGCTCCTTCTTCCTCGCCCCGCCCTTGCGCTGCTCCTCCAGGCGCTCGAAAACCGCCTTGGTGAACTCGGCGTTGATCGCATGGCCGGGGCGCGTGGCCACGATGTGCGCCTTGAGCGGCAGGCCGAGCAGCGTGATGTCGCCGATGATGTCGAGGATCTTGTGCCGGACGAACTCGTCCTTGAAGCGGAGTGGCTCCTTCGAGATGATCTTATCGCCCTTGAGCACGACCGCGCAGTCGAGCGAGCCGCCCTTGATCTTGCCGAGCTTCAGCAGCTCCTCGATCTCCTCGTAGATGGTGAAGGTCCGCGCCGCCGCGATCTGCGACTGATAGACCTCGGGATCAATGGTCAGCGACAGATGCTGGGTGTGGATGCCGCGGTCGTCGGCCGAGGTGCAGGAGATCTTGAGCGTGTCGCAGGGCAGCGCGATGATCGAGGAGTTGCCGCGGGTGACGGAGACCGGCGCCAGCAGCTCGGCATAGACGCGCTCCTTGTCCTGCTCGACGGGCTCGCCGGCGATGATCAGGTTGACGAACGGCCGCGCGGAGCCGTCCATGATGGGCGGCTCGGAGGCGTCGAGTTCGACGAGCACGTTGTCGATGCCGCAGCCGGAGAGGGCGCTGAGGACATGCTCGACGAGGTGGACCTTGGCGTGGCCGGACTGGATGGTGGTGTTGCGCACCAGGTCGCCGACCAGGTCGATGCGCGGTTTCACCTCGGGGTGGCCGTGCAGGTCGAGGCGGCGGAACACGATGCCGTGGTCCGCCGGGGCCGGCTGGAAGGTCATAGTAACGGGATTGCCGGTGTGCAGGCCGTTGCCCTTGATGGTGACGGCCCGCGCGAGCGTGCGTTGCTTCATGAGGTTTGGGCGAAGTGTCGGAACGCCCCGTCAAAGCGCAAGCCTTGACAGCGGTCGCGGCGAAACGTTATTCCTTGCCGCTTTCCCAACTCCACCACCCACCCGCCCGCCATGCCCGCAGCCAACGATATCCGCAAAGGCCAAGTCATCAAATTCAACGGGGAGGCCCACCTTGTCATGGAGACCCAGCACCGCACGCCGGGCAACCTCCGCGCCTTCGTCCAGGTCAAGATGCGCAATCTCCGCTACGGCAAATCGCTCGACCAGCGGTTCAACTCCACCGACACGATCGAAGTGCTGCCGACCGAGAAGAAGACCCTCGAGTTCAGCTACGCCGACCGCGAGAACTTCGCGTTCATGGACCCCAACACCTACGAGACCGTGGAGCTCAGTGGTGTACTGGTCGGCGAGGCCAAGCACTATCTCACCGCCAATGGCAAAGTGGACGTGCTGTTCGTCGACGAGAAACCCCTCACCATCGAACTGCCCGGCTCGGTCAACCTCAAGGTCACTGAAAGCTCCGACGGCGTGAAGGGCGACACCGCCTCCAACGTCCAGAAGCCCGCCACCCTGGAAACCGGCCTCATCATCCAGGTCCCGCTCTTCATCAAGGAGGGCGAGATCGTCCGCGTCAGCACGACCGACGGCAGTTACATGGGCCGCGCCTGAGGCGCCGGCCGCTGGATTCGGTGGTGGAGCGCATTGACCTCAATGCGCTGATTTGACAGCGGTCCCGCCGCAGCGCGTTGCGGTCAACGCGCTCCACCCACAAGCGTGCCGCCCATCGGGCCTATTCCCGATACCAGCGGCCGTTGACCTTGACGAAGACCACGGTTGGTTCGGGGCTGCCGGCGGGCAGCGTGTAGGTGGCCCGGGTGCCGGTGCTGTCGAGGGCCGGCGCCGTGTTCTGCACCGCCTGCATGTCGGCGATCAGGCTCTGCAACCTCTGCTGGCCCTGGGGACTTTGCATCTGCGTCTGCATCATCTGGCCAATCGCCGCCCGCTGCTCTTCCGGAACCTTGGCGAGCGCATCCGGCGGCATGTAGGTCAGCATCAGCGTGGCAAAATCTCCCGCTTGGGCCAGGCGGATAAAGTCCGGGATGGCGGTGATTAGTTCCGTCTGCGGATCGAAGCGGGCGGGGGCCGCCGCCGGGGCTTCGGCCACCGGCGCCAGCGGTGGCACCACGGCCTCCGCTTCGGCGGGCGGGGGCGCCGGGGGCGGCGACTCCGCGGGGGCGGCAGTGATTCTGGGCCGGGGTACGACCGGTTCATTCTTGGGGGCCGGCACCCGGGCCAGCCACCACCATGCCGCTCCGGCGACCAAACAGGTGACCATCAGCAGATTGGTGGCGGTCTTCGTATTCATGATTGCAGTTGGCGTGAGCGCCTGAGGGTGGTGCAGATAATTCGCGCCCTTTCCGCCTGTCAACGCCACCGCGAGATCGTGGTGACACTCTTTGGTTGGCTGCGTGGTTTGGCGTAGGGCCAGTCTGTGACTGGCCTCAAGCGGCCCGCCAGAGAACGGCCCTGCTCTCGCCGGAGTTCGCCAAACCTACCAAGCCCCACTGGATCGCTTCGGGAGACCACCTGCCCTCATCGCGTCAGCGCCAGCCGGAGTTCGCGCAGCTCGTCCTCCACGTCCTCGGGCCGCGCCACCGTCTGCGCGATCTCGTCGCGCAGGAACTGCCGGTAACGTTTTCGCAGCCGGTGCACCGCCACCCGCACTGCCGGCTCGCTCAGGCCCAGCCGACCCGCCAGCTCCGCGTAGGGCAGGTCGCTGCGGCTGCCGGTGAGACAGAAGCGAAGTGACGCAAACAGCCCGCCCTGTCCGCCCGCCTCGTAGTCCTGCTGCAGGCGGACGGCGACGGTTTGCAGCAAGGTCAGTGCCCAAGCCCGGTCAAACGCCGCATCCGGCGTCACGCCCGCATCGGCAAACTCGCGCTGATAGCCCGACTCCGCTACCTCCGCATCGAACGAGACGACCTTGCCCGCCCCGCGTTTCGCCGCCCGCGCGCGGTCGCGTTCGTCGGACAGGTGGTGCTGCAGCGCAGCGAGCAGAAACGACCGGAACCGCCCGCGCTCGCGCCGCACCTGCGCGAGCGAGTCCAGCCGCAGCAGCCGCGCGAAAAAACCCTGGGTGAGGTCCTCCGCGTCCGCCGGGCTGTAACCCCGGCGCCGGGCAAACGCATACAGCGGCGGCCAGTAGGTCCGACAGAGCGTGGCCAGCGCCTCGCGCGCGTCGGGATGCGCCGGGTCGGCGGCCGCGAGAACCTGCGTCCAATGGGTGCTGGCAAACTGTCCGCCGCCGGCCGGGGTGGTCATGGTGCGGGGGGTGGCGGAACGCCGGGATCGGGAGGGGGGTTGCCGACAGCAGGAAAATGGCGCGGTGCGTTGTTGTCCGCCGCCTTCGACAGCCCCTCCTTGAACTTGGCGAAATTGACCGTGAGCGGCGTGCCGGGGGGCAGGACGCTCAACGACTGGTTGAACCAGCCGGAATCAGTCTTCACAAACAGCAGGGCGAGACCGGCGCCGCTGGTCACCTTCGGCCCGGTGCATTTCACGGCGGCCAGATCGCCCTCGATGATCGATTCGCCGACCCGCAGGTCAAAATCCTCGGTGCCGGTGGCCACCCGGTAACGCTCGCGCAGCTCGACGGCAAACACCGGCAGCGCGTCGCGCCAGCCCTTGATCCGGGCATCGGTCGCAAGCGCCTGCAGCGTCGCGTTGTCCTTTTCGCGGATCGCCACGATCAACCGCAGCGCCAGATCCTCGACGACGATCCGGTCGTGCGGGTCGGATGTCACCGACTGGGCGGCCCGCAATTCCACCCGCCGCACTTCAACCTCGGTCTGGGCGGCATCGCGCTCCAACGCCGTAACCAGGCCGACGTCGAACTGCGCAGAGAGCAGTTGCAGCTTTCGCTCCGCCGCCTCGAGTTTCACCTGGGCGACGCGCAATGGGTCGCCCGTGAGTTGGGCCCTGAGCAATTCCACATCATCCTGCGCCGTCTGCAACTCGCCGGGAGAAATCACGCCGACGGACGACTGCGCCTCGCGCTGTTTCAACATCGCTTGGGCCTGAGCCAGCTTGAGGCGCAAAACAACCGTCTCCGTTTGGGCGGGAATGGGCGGCGAGGAGGTGGCGCTGGGCACCAGCTTGTAGCGCAGTTTTACGGCGCTGTGATTGTCCTCGAAACCGAGCACTTGCAGGAGACCCAGGCCGCCTTCGCGGGTTTGGAAGGCGCAGGTAGGCATGTCCAGCCCGTGACCCAGCTGCTGGTGCGCCTGGCGGGGCGCGGCCGCGAGGGCCTGTCGCAGTTGCTCCGGGGTGAGGTTGTCCCACGCCGACTGGTCGAGCACCTCGGCCTTCAGGTCAACGCCCCAAAAACCATTGTCGACATCCCCCTTCGCGTCGGCATCCCACACTGCGTCCATCCCTTCGCGCTCCAGCCAGGCCATCGCGGTGGAATTACCCCAGATCGAATCAGGCATGATGGCCGTCTTTCCGGAATCAAAGTCCAGGGCTTCTTCCACCGTGCGCTCGATCACCGGCCCAAAACCATTCGGCATCTTCGCAGCCGGCAGGCTGCCCGGGGTGGCGGTCGCGGCCGCAATGGAAACTGCCGTCGGTTTCTTTTCCATCGTCAACTCCAGAGGCTTGGCAACCGCCCCCGGCTCCATCTCCACCGTCAGCACGGCCCACTGGTCGCGCCCGTTGGCCATACCGTGCTCCTCCAACATCTGAAACTCGCCGAGTTGCACGGAGTCGCTGCGCAATCTGGCGTGGACGAACGGTGAGTTCGTCGACGCCCCCGGCAGCAGTCCCTCCAGCGTGTAGCGCACCCAGGAGGAACCATACTGATACTCGGGATGGACAAACAGCACCTGCGTTTGCCCACCCAAAATGGCCAGACCCACGCCGCCCTCCCCATTGATCGCCGCATTTGCGGGGATCCGGATGACCCCCTCCTCGCCGCTTCGCACGATGACGTAAGGCGCGGTGATCACCCGCACATCACCCCGGTCGAACATCGCCGCCGGCCGGACCAGTCGGAAAGACGGATCCTCATGCGGCACCTCCAGCACGCGCAACGTGACCCGGAGCAAGGGGTGGCTGGCGGAATCGGGAACAGACGCCACGGCCGCGGGCGGCTGCACCAGCAGCTTGTAGCGGATTTTCACGCCCGCCGGAATGTTGGCGTTGTCCTCCACCTCCAGCAATCCCGTCGTGCCATCCCGGGTTTGAAAGATCAGGGCAACCTGGCCGCCGTGCGCGCCCTGCAAAACGACTTGGGTGGCAGGCCGGTTGTTCGCCACCAGGGCGGACCTGAAGCCCGGATGTTGCAGCACCTGCGCGGGGGTCAACCGGTCGAAATCCGCGGCGTCCACCACAAAGATCACCATGTCCGACAGCGCGAGGATCGGCCGGCCGTTGTCCCTTTGAACCAACAGGTCGACATCGTGATCCGTCAGCCACCGCCAGAGCTGCGGGGCCGCGTCCGCCTTGGTGGGATCGAAATCCGTCGGACCCGGAACAAACCTTTCGCCAGTCAGGCTGTAAAATGAATCGCCGGAATTCCCGACCTGGAGCGTGCGCTCGGCCACTGGGCCGAATTCGGAGCGCGCCGTATTCGGCAGAAAATTGCAAACCACCGCGATGATCAGCCACACGGCTACATTGATGTCGGCCCCGATCAGCGCCTTCTTCCCCAGCGGGGTGCGGCGCACCGGAAGGGCGAGCAGCGCGCCCAGCACCGCCGCCACGAGAATGGACCACACCACAAACTGCGAAGGTTCGGGCATGCTCAGCCAGGCGACCGCGGCCAGCAATCCGCTCAGCCCAGCGAAGGCCAGCGCGACATACGAGAGCAGGGAATTCGGCTGCTCCGCGCCGGCGGGACGGATGAGGTAGCCGATCGCTTTCCAGCTGCCGTCTGCCTGCAGGGCGAACGTGACCGTTTCCGTCGCGGCCAGCAGGCCGTCAAACGAGCTTGCATAACGAATCTCGCAGCGGGTCCCCGCCGCGGAAAAGCGCGTGGCGCTCAGACGCCGGGCGAGCACCGGCCCGAGCGGATGCCGCACCTTCGCCAGCCGCCCCACCCATTCCTCCTTGGCAATCGCGCGCTGGAAATACGCCGCAGCCGTCTCCCAGCTTTGCGCATAGTTCCCCCCGTCCACGCCGGCCAGCCAGGCTTCGGCCGCGAGCAGCACCCGCGCGTCTTCTCCCGGAGCCGCCGAACGGTTGACCGCCCGCCACACCCGGCGCACCACCCGGATGTCGGTCCACGCCATGGAGAGCACGGCGAGCAGCAACCAGAGGAGGGCGTGCCAGAGGTTGACGAACAGCGAGCCGTCGAGGTGCCAGACAAACACCGCCAGCAATTTCGCCGCCACCACCCACAGGCCTCCGATCATCGCATCCAGAACCAGCAGCGGAAAGACCAGGCCGTCGAACAACGCCAGCCGCAGTCCTTCCAGGCGGCCCGCCGAGCTGCGGATCCGTCCCACCGCCACCCAGCCCAGCACCGTCGTGACTGCCGGCAGGATCAGCACCACCGCCAGCAGACTCACGACCGACAAAACGATATTCGGCCAAGTGAGCGCCGGCACCGGGGTGGCGACTCTCAGCGAATTGGTGACGATGGCGATGAACCAGACCAGCGGCGGCACGGCCAACGGCACGCCGACCGCCCCGGCGATGGCCAGGCGGGAAAAACGCGGCGGGGTGTAGGCGGCGGGAACCCCATTCCCCTCCGCCGTCGCGAACCGGCGCAAACGGAACAGGCCGACCACGCCGGCGACAATCATGGCGAGACTCCCGGCGATGACGAGCAAGTACGTGTTGGACCGGCGCATCCATTCGCAGTCCATGGCGAGCGGGATCACCCCCGAAAAGAGACCAATGCCGTCGATCAGCATCAGGGCCCGCGCGAACCTGAGCTGTACCAGGCTTTGACCCGCGCCCACCTCCAGCATCGCCGCGATGCTGGCGAGGCCCACTCCCCACAACACGATGACCAGGCCGAAAGGCTGAAAAGGCGAGAGGTTGATCCCCATGCCGACCGCCATCAGGGCCAGGCCGGCGCAACCACCGAGAAGCTCGCCCCGACGACCCTGCGTTTCCGTACCGACTGGGACGGCGGGAGGTGCAAGCTGCTCCACCGGCGTCCTCCAAGCCGCCCGGACCATCGCTCCCAGCGCCACGCCTGCCAAACCGACGGTGCTCGCGGCCAAGTCATGCCATGGCACCCAGCGGCCGAAGGCGATCCACAGCCCGAGCAGCAGGGCCGCGTAAATCACGGCTCCGAGCTGGATGATGGCAGGCCAGTTGATCAGCCGCTTTCCATCACGGATTCCGACCAACACGATCCGACCAAGACGTCCGCCGGGGCCGGAGACAGCCGGCGTGTCCGGCAAAGCCATGGACGCGGCCTCCGCCTGCAAATCAGGAATTGGGGACTCGGAGACGGCTGCCGGCCGGGGCGGAATTCCGCCGGACATTTGCGCGGGGGTTGTGACGATCGTCTCCACCTGCGTCTTCATCACGCTCGCCTGCTGGTAGCGGCGCGAGGGCTCCTTCTCCAACGCCCGCAGCACGACCTCGTCGAGCCGCACATCGAGGATCACCTTGCGCGACGGCGGGGCGATTTTTTCCTGCGGCAACTCGCCGGTGAGCATCTGGTAAAAAACCACACCCAGCGCATAGATGTCGGCCCGGTGGTCCACCTCGGCGGGACGCGAAGTCTGTTCCGGGGCCATGTAGCTCGGTGTGCCCATAACCTTGCCGGCCTCGGTGAGGCCGCCGGCCTCCGGCTCGGCGGAATGACCAATGACCAATGACGAATGACCAGTGGGATTATCTGGCGTCAAAGGCGAACTGACCAGCTTGGCCAGGCCGAAGTCGGCGATCTTCACGCGGCCGCGGCGGTCGAGGAGGATGTTCTCCGGCTTGATGTCGCGGTGAACGATGCCGCGGTCGTGCGCGTATTGCAGCGCGTCGCAGAGCTCGGGCACGATGGCGAGCGCCTCGCGCGGCGCGATGCGGCCCCCGGCGAGGAGCTGGCGCAGGTTCACGCCATCCACGAATTCCATCAGGATGAAGAACAGCCCGCCGTCGGTGCGGCCGAATTCGTACAGGGTGACGATACCGGGATGGTTGAGCTGGGCCAGCGCGCGAGCTTCGCGCGTGAAGCGGTCGGCAAACGCAGGATCGTCAGCGAGCGCGGACGGCAGGACCTTCAGCGCGACCAGACGGTCGAGCGCCTTCTGCCGCGCCTTATAGACCACACCCATGCCGCCGCGGCCGAGCAGCTCGATCAGTTCGAGCTGGGGAAACTGCTGGGCCAACTCCTCGAGCGGTGGCGGGGTGAACGCGGCCCCCGCACCCTCAACCGCGCTGGGTGCACCGGCGGCCAGCAGACAGGCCGGACAAAGCCCGAGCGCCGCCCCGGCGGGCACGGGCTGGCCGCAATGCGGGCAAGCGGCGGAAGGGGTGGGGTTGGGCGTGGGAGTGCTCATGGTGGGAAGGCGCCCCGAGTCGGCAAACACCGGGGCGCCATTCCTTACAGAGGAAACCGACCGCCAAGGTTACAGGTGCGGGCCTGATTGGAAAGGCCGGAGCACGTCGCGTTGTGCCGCAAGTCGACGCCTGGAAACCACACCGAAGAAAGAGCTGAAAGCGTGCGTCCCGAGTTTCTTGCGAGGCAGGGTAGTCGGAAATGTGGGCGGGGTGCCCTCACCCCGCGCCCGTACCTCGGGGTGAGG
>CAIQQB010000062.1 GCA_903873805.1 uncultured Opitutia bacterium
GACTGGCTCAAAGGTGTCGCCGACGAGTATGACGTGATCGTCATCGGCAGCGGCTTGGGCGGCCTGACGGGGGCCAACGTCCTCGCCAAGGCCGGCCACCGCGTGCTCCTCCTCGAACACCACTACCAGTTCGGCGGCCTTGCCACCTGGTTCACGCGCAAGGGCGGGCACATCTTCGACATCTCCCTGCACGGCTTCCCCGTCGGCATGGTGAAGTCGTGCCGCAAATACTGGACCCGGGAGATCTCCGACGCGATCGTGCCGCTGAAGGACATCCGGTTCGTCAACCCACAGATGGACGTGTGGACGACGTTCACGCGCGAGGACTACACGCGGGTGCTGGTGGAAAAGTTCCGGCTCGATCCGGCGCTGGTCGAGCGGTTCTACGACCACCTCCGCGCGATGAACTTCTACGACCACAACCCGGAAACCACCGGGCAGATGTTCGAGCGGTTCTTCCCCGGCCGGCCCGACGTCCACCGGCTGCTGATGGAGCCCATTGCCTACGCCAACGGCTCCACGACCGACGATCCGGCCATCACCTACGGCATCGTCTTCTCTAACTTCATGGGCGCCGGGGTCTACACGTTTCGCGGCGGCTCCGATGTGCTCATCGAGCAGATGATCGCGGAGTTGCGCAAAAACGGCGCCGAGTGCCGCAAGAAGGTCCTGGTGGAAAGCATCCTGGTCGAGGAACGCGACGGCCGGAAGGTCGCGTGCGGCATCGTCGCCAAGGGCGGCCGCATCATCCGCGCCAAGGCGGTCCTGTCCAACGCGAGCATCAAGAATACCGTTTTCAACCTGGCGGGGGAGGGGAGTTTCCCGCCCGAGTATGTCGCCACCGCCCAGGCCGTGCGCCTCAATCACAGCTCCTGTCAGGTCTACCTCGGCATCCGCAAGGGCGAGTCCATCCCCCACATCGGCGACCTCGTTTTCACCTCGGCCAACCCGACTTTCAGCAGCGCCGAACTGACCTCGTTTCACACCACCAGCCGCACGTTTTCCGTCTACTACCCGGAAACGCGCCCAGGTTCCGGCCGCTACACGGTCGTGGTTTCACTCAACAGCAACTATGCGGACTGGAACCGGCTGAACGAAGCGGACTACACGCTGCACAAGCAGCGCCTGATCGACGAGTCCGTGGCGGCGCTGGAAAAATACATCCCGGATGTCCGCGCGAAGATCGACTGGATGGAGGCCGCGACCCCGCGGACCATCGAGCGGTATACCACCCACCTGGGCGGCACTTCGTTCGGCACCAAGTTCGAGGGCCTGAAGGTCTCGATGGACCTGCCGGAAAAGCTGCCGGGCCTCTTTCACGTGGGCAGCGTCGGCATCATTATGTCGGGCTGGCTCGGCACCATCAACTACGGCGTCATCGTCGCCAATAAGATCGACAAATACCTGTTCGCCGGGAAGCAGGCCGCTCAAGTGGCGGCCCGCAAGTAGTTGAGCATCTCTTCCGGTTCTGCCCGCTGGTTTTCTGCTCGCTACCCACTACCCGCTGCTCGCTACTTCCCCATGCCCTCTGTCACCGAACTCATCCCGCACCGGCCGCCGTTTCTCTTTGTCGACGAGATTGTCGCTGAGACGGCTGACAGCCTGACGGCCAAGCGTACCTGGCGCGCCGACGAGGATTTTTATTCCGGCCACTATCCCGGTGCGCCGATCACGCCGGGCGTCCTGCTCTGCGAGGCGGTGTTCCAGACCGGCGCGCTCTTCATGGCCCGGCAGGCCCAGGTGGCCGGGGCCAAACCGGGCGAGGGTGTCCCACTGCTCGCCAAGATCAGTGACGTCCGTTTCCGCAATCCCGTCTATCCCGGCGACACCATTGTCATCGAGGTGAAAAAGAAGGAGGCGTTGGGTGGTTTCACCATGATGGGCGGCGCGATCAAGAAGGCCGACGGCACCCGCGTGCTTACGGTGGATTTCGCCGTCGCCTGGAAAACTCCGGAGGGAAGCAAAGGCCCGAAAGGCTAAGGAGGAGCCGTGAAGCCCGGCCTTTCGGTTTCTGCTTTCTTGGCTTCCTGGTTTCCTGCTTAACTGCTTCTTCATCCCATGCCCGACTTCCTCCAGCTCACCGGCAAGAACTTCCTCGTGTTGGGCGTCGCCAACCGGAAGAGCGTCGCCTGGTTCGTTGCCCGGGCCCTCGAGGAACAGGGCGCCCGCGTGATTTACAGCGTCCGCTCGGACGCCCGCAAAAAGTCCCTCGAGGCGCAACTGGCCGGCAAACCGGTCTTTATCTGCGATGTTGAGGAAGAGGGGGCCGCCGGCCGGCTCGCCGGCGCGGTCGCGGCCGCCGGCTTCGCCCCGCTGCACGGCCTCGTACACTCGATCGCGTTCGCCAACTACAGCGGGGGCTTCCAGCCTTTCCATGCGACGCCGCGGAAGGATTTCCTGCAGGCCACCGCGGTCTCCGCCTTTTCCCTCGTCGAGCTGGCCCAGGCGTTCAAGCCCCACTTCACGACGAACGCCTCCGTCGTGACCATCGGCATCTCGTCGCTGCAGGTCACGCCGGACAACTACGGCTACATGGGGCCGATCAAGGCCGCGCTCGAATCGTCCGTCCGTTTTCTCGCCAAGTCTTTCAGCGCCGATTCGGCGGTCCGTTTCAACGTCCTCGGCTCCGGACCGCTGAAAACCAGCGCCTCCGCCGGGATCCCGGGCTACCTGGAAAGCTACCTCTACGCCGAGAAGATGACCTTCCGGAAACGCGCGCTCGCCACCGACGAGGTCGCCAACGCCGTGCTGTTTCTCCTCAGCGAGCGCAGCAGCGGCCTAAATGGCACCACACTGGTGGTCGACGCCGGACTCGGACTGAACTATTTCGACCAGGAGATCATCCGTCTGGCCATGCGGCCGGAGACCAAGGGCTGAGTTTTCAACGTAGAGATGAAAATACTTTTTCCGGAAAACGCGGTTGTTTCGATTTGGATCGGTACGTTTCCATCCGAGGGAGCGTTTGATCATACGATGGATCGCGGTGGGAAGCGCGCTTGCCTTTCTTTTTCGACCTTTGCGGCTTGGCGTCTTTGCGCTTAATTCTAATGCTTTTCCGAAACACCTGCATCGAGTCCCTGGCGGTGGCGCTGCCGAGCGAGGTGCTCACCTCCGTTGAAATCGAGAAGCAGCTCCGTCCGCTCTACGAACGGCTCAAACTGCCCGAGGGCCGGCTGGAGCTCATGACAGGCATCCGCGAGCGCCGGGTGTGGCCGGCCGGCACCCGGCCGTCTGACGCCAGCGCGGCCGCCGGCCGCGCCGTGCTCGCCAAATCCGTGCTCCGCCCGGAACAGGTGGAGTTGTTCATCCACAGCGCCGTGAGCCGCGACATGCTGGAGCCCGCCACC
>CAIQQB010000063.1 GCA_903873805.1 uncultured Opitutia bacterium
CACCTCGCTGACCTCCCACGGAGCAGCGATGCCCAACAGCCCGGCATAATGGCTTTCGATGTTTGGATCATGGATCTCGCTCATCCCCTCCCTATGCCGGTTTTACCCAGCCTTACCCACACAAAAACCGGAAGAACCATTATTTTGCGGTCGACGGTGCCGATAGCGCGACGGGAACCGTTTCCTTTGCCCTGAATCCGACCGGAGTGTCGGCATGGGGCGACTTTAATTTTAATCCCGGCGGCCTGGCCTTTGTTCCGACTGGAATCGGCTCCATGGTGGGGATCGCCGGCGGCTCATCCCATTTGCTCGCACTCAAGAGCGATGGCACCGTGGCGTCTTGGGGGATCGACAACTATGCTGGCGAGATCACGGTGCCAACCGGCTTGACCGGTGTCACCAGCATCGCGGCCAGTTCCAACTCCAACATTGCTCTGAAGAATGACGGCACGGTAGTCGCATGGGGCTATGCCACACTTCCACCGTCGTCCGGCACCTTGAACAACGCCGTCGCCATCGCCGCCGGGTCCAGCAGCGGCTCCGGCAGTGGAATCGCGTTGAGAAGCGACGGCACGGTCACTGGCTGGGGCAGCGGCCTTGCCTCCGTGCCAGCGGGATTGTCCGGAGTGGTCGGCATCGCCGCACGTAATACCTCGGCCTTGGCCGCAAGAAATGACGGCACGGTGGTCGCATGGGGGGGCTCTTCCCCTCTTCCCGCAACACTGAGCGGAGTTGTTGCCGTGGCGGTGGCCGACAACTTTGGCGCCGCACTCAAGAACGATGGCACAGTCACAACCTGGGGACAATTACCTGTCAACATTGACCCCAGCTACAACAACAACATCATCGCCATCGCGACTGGCTCGAGCCACCTTCTGACCCTCAAAAGCGATGGCACGGTGCTAGTATGGGGATGGTTAAACAACAACAACAACGACGGCAACAAATTTGCTGTCCCCGCCGGCCTCAACGGCGTTGTCTCGATCGGGGCCGGGGACAGTTTCAGCATCGCGCTCCAAGCGGTGGCTTCACCGGTCTTTTCCGCCCAGCCGCTGTCCTGCACGGTGAATCCGGGACAAACCGTGACCTTGGTCGCCGCCGCCAATGCCACGACCTACCAATGGTATCAGGGCTCCAGCGGCGATACCTCCCAGCCGGTGGCCGGGGCCACCACTCCGTGGCTCGTGCTCCCGATGCCGGTCCAGGTCGGGACCTACTGGGTGCGCGCCACCAACGCGCTTGGCACCGGCGACAGCCACAGCGCGTCGGTCGCCCTCTATCCGCCGCCGCCCAATGACGATTTCGCCAACGCCATCACGCTGACCGGCTCCAGCCTGCAAACCACCGGGACCAACGCGGGTGCCGGCCGTCAGACGGGCGAGCCCGCCATTCCGCCCAACACGCCCAGCACCACCGGACGTTCCGTGTGGTGGAACTGGACGGCCCCGACCGACGGAGTCGTGACCGTGGACACCATTGGAAGCAGCTTCGACACGGTGCTGGCAGTTTATACTGGCAGTACGCTCGACACCCTGACGACCGTGCAGACCAATGAGAACGGCGGGGCCAACAGGACCAGCCTGCTTTCGTTTCAGGCCAGCACCGGCACCACCTATCAAATCGCGGTGGACGGCGTAAATGGCTTGACCGGCAATATCGCACTCAATCTTACCCTCTCGAATACATTTGCGCCAAGTCTGATCATGCAGCCGGCCAATATCGCTCTTACTGCCGGTGGAAATGCCAGCCTGTCGGCTTCATTTCTTGCCTACCCGCCGCCCACCTACCAATGGCAGCGACTCCCCGCAGGCTCGGGTACCTGGGCCAACCTCAGCGAGGGCGCACCCTACTCCGGCACGGCCACCGCCACCCTCACGGTCGGTTCGGTCAATGTCGGCCAGTCGGGCGACCAATTCCGCTGCGTGGTCACCAATGGCTTGCCTCCTGACGCCACCAGCAACCCCGCCACGCTGACGGTCACGCCGCCGGCCTTTGCCACCTGGGCCGCCAGCCTCGGCCTCAGCGGGGCCAGCGCCGCCGCCGAAGCGGTGCCGTTTACTGACGGCGCACCCAATCTCGTCCGCTACGCCATGAACCTCGGCGCCACCCCGATGCCCGGACAGCTGCCCGTGCTGACCAGCGTGCCGGAAAACGGCGTGCTGTATCTCAAACTCCAATACCGCCAGCGCAAGGGCCTGACAGGAGTGACGCTCACCCCCGAGTGGGCGCCCGACCTGCAGACTTGGTCGGCCGTGGCGCCGGCGGATCTCGCCCAGCTACCCGACGACGATGCGGACACTGCCCGCTTCGAAGCCCGCGCGGCGGTGCCGCCCAGCGGACGCGTCTTCCTCCGCCTCCGCGCGACCCTCACGCCCTGAGCTTAGCGCGGCCCCGCAGCATCGGTTCCTGGCCCTGAATCTGACGCCACGGAAGGGACTCTGGTGCCAGGGCACCCCGGCCGACCCAGCGCAAATCGGTCGCCGGGCGCGCTGGCTTGAGATGCGGGCCGGGTTGTCGTCCCCGCAGCAAATGGACTCTGGTCCCAAATTTCCCGGGGAGCGCCTGCATCTCGCAGGCTGTTCCCGTCGTCCCGCCGGGAACTCCGGAGACGTCGGCGGGACGCCGACGCCAGCACCCGGGACGGGTGCGCTCCCTGGGAATAGGAAAAACCGACAGGGGCCGGCCACTGAATCTGACGGCGGGGTGCATTCACTCCGTGATCGCTGCTGTTGTTGAACACGTTCCCCGACATGGGCTGGAAGCCCAGCCACCCAGACCCGAGTCGGCCGGTCCGCAGAGCCTGCGAACAAACGCGACGGGGGCGTCGCGTCCCCATGGGCCGGAGCGCGGGGTGAGGGCACCCTGCCTACATTTTTAATCAAGATTCAGCTGCAAAGAATCACGGATCCCCGTTTGCAGCACTTGCGCGGGGGCGGGGGATGCGCTTTGGTTCGGGCCGCCCCTGCGGGCGAACTTCATGCGAGCCTATTTCCTGCGCCGGCTGCTGCTCATCCCCCCCACCTTGCTGGGGGTCACGGTGCTGGTGTTTTTCGTCACCCGGTTTGCGCCCGGCGGGCCGGTGGAACAGGCGGTCATGTCGGCCCGGATGGGCGAACGCGCCACGCGCGGCGGCGGTGGGGCGCTGTCCCAGGAGCAACTTCAGCAGCTCAAGGCCTATTACGGTTTCGACCAGCCCGTCCATCTCGCCTACCTCCACTGGCTCGGTCAGGTGCTGCGCGGGGACCTCGGCAACTCGTTCCGCTATGGCGAGCCGGTCGCCCAGGTCATCCGCGAACGGTTGCCGGTCTCCGTAACTTACGGAGCAATCGCGCTCGTGCTGGTCTATGCCGTGTGCCTGCCGCTCGGCATCCTCAAGGCGATCCGGCACCGCACACTGATCGACAACCTCACCTCGATGCTGGTCTTCGCCGGCTACGCCATCCCGGGCTACGCGCTGGGGGCGCTGCTGGTCGTATTCCTCGCCGCCCGGGCCGAGTGGTTTCCCATGGGCGGCTTTGTCGGGTCCAATTTTCGTGACCTAGGATTCTTCGGCAAGCTCGACGATTTTGCCCGCCACGCCGCCCTGCCGCTCACCTGCTACCTTGTGGGCGGTTTTGCGTTTGTCACGCTGCTGATGAAAAACCAGCTGATGGACAACCTCGCCGCCGACTACGTGCGTACTGCGGTGGCCAAGGGGGTGTCGTTCCGCCGGGCGGTCTTCGGCCACGCGTTCCGGAATTCCCTCATCCCGATCGCGACCGATTTCGGCCAGAGCTTCACCATCCTCGTCAGCGGGTCGTTCCTGATCGAGTTCATCTTCGACATCGATGGTATGGGGCTGCTCGGCTACCATTCGGTCGTGGACCGCGATTTCAACGTGGTGATGGGGGTGCTGCTCATCACCTCGCTCCTCCTGTTCCTCGGCAACCTGGTGGGCGACTTCCTCGTGGCGATGGTCGACCCGCGAATCCGCTATCACTGAGCCATGTCCGCCGCCTTCTATTCCCGGCTGAGTCCCGACACGGCGGCGAAATTCCGCCGCTTTCGGCGCATCCGTCGCGGCTGGTGGTCGTTCCTCGTGCTGCTGGCGTTCTCGGCTCTGAGCCTGGCGGCGGAACTCCTCGTCAACAGCCGGCCGCTGGTCGTGCACTACCAGGGTCGCTGGATCTTCCCCACCTACGGCGCCATTCACACCGGACGCGAATTCGGCTTCGATTACGATTACGAGGTCAACTACCGCGAGCTGCAAACGCGACTCGCCGCGGGCCCCGGTGGTGACTGGGTGCTGCTGCCCCCGGTGCCCTATGGGGCGACCGAGAACTGCAACGTCGGCGAGGTCTTCAAACCACGCCCCCCGACCTGGTCAGGGCGGCATTTCCTCGGCACCGACCAGCTCAACCGCGACATCCTCGCCCGGCTGCTCTACGGCTACCGCACGGCGCTGGTGTTTGCGGTCTGCTATGTCGCGCTAACCTATCTCATCGGCGTGACGCTGGGCTGTGCGATGGCCTATTTTGGCGGCTGGTTTGACCTGACCGGCCAGCGGCTCATCGAAATCTGGTCGCTCGTCCCGTTTCTCTTCGTGGTGATCATCCTGCGCTCGGTCATCCCGCCCAGCCCCGGCTGGGATCTGTGGGTGTTGCTCGGGATCGTAACCCTGTTTTCCTGGATCAGCGTGAGTTATTACATGCGCTCGACCACCTACCGGGAAAAGGCCCGCGAATATGTCGCCGCCGCCCAGGTGCTCGGCGCCGGGCCGGCCCGGGTGATCTTCGTCCACATCCTCCCCAACACACTCGCCACGCTGGTGACGTTCATCCCGTTCACCGTGACGGCCGCCATTTCGTCGCTCACCGCGCTCGATTTCATCGGTTTCGGCCTGCCCCCGCCCACGCCGAGCTGGGGCGAGCTATTGCATCAGGGCACGGGTAACCTCAACGCACCGTGGATTGTCTCGTCGGCCTTTACCGCGCTGACGGTCACGCTTATCCTGGTCACGTTCGTCGGCGAGGCCATCCGCGAGGCGTTTGACCCCAAACACTTCACGACCTACGAATAACTTTTCCGCTCACCCATGAAACGATTCCAGCCAGTTCTCCCCCTGCTTACCCTCACGCTGTTGGCGGTTCTCACCGGCTGCGGTAAGAAAGACGCCGGCGCCGGGCCGGCCACCGCCGCGAACCCGCCCGTTCCGTCCTTTCCCGGCATGGAGGCCGACCTCGCCCGCACGGTCAAGGAACAGGCTGCGTTCTACGCCTTCAAACCGGCGGCCGATTTTGCCACCGACACCGCGGGCCTCACGTGGGAGGACGGCTCCCAACTCCCCGAATTCGCCGATCCCGCCGCGAAGAAAGGCGGCACCGCCCGCATCTGGATCCCGGATTATCCGCGCACCTTCCGGACCATCGGGCCCGACGCCACCGGGGGCATTCGCGACTACCTGCTCGACGATGTCGCGATGTGCCTGCTCCACCGCCATCCCAACCTGCCCGGCTCGTATTATCCGGGCCTCGCCTCCTCCTGGGCAGTCTCCACCGCCACCAAGACCGTCTTTTTCCGACTCGATCCAGCCGCGCGCTGGTCGGACGGCCATCCGGTCACGACCGACGACATCGTCTTCTCGTTCTATTTCATGCGCAGCCCCCATCTGGGCGACCCGTGGTACAACGACTTTTACGCCAAGACCTATTCGCGCCTGACCGTCTACGACCCGCTGTCCTTCGCCATCACGCTACCCGAACTCAAGCCCGACCTCCTGGAGCGGGCCGGCTTCTGGGTCCCGTATCCGCGTCACGCCTTTGCCGACTTCGGCCCGGGCTGGCTCGACAAGTTCCAGTGGCGTTTCCTCCCCACGACCGCGCCCTATGTCCTGCACGACGAGGACATCGAAAAGGGCCAGTCCATCACCCTCACCCGGCTGACCGACTGGTGGGCCCGCGATCGCAAGTTCTGGCGCGGACGCTTCAACCCCGACCGGCTTCGCTTGGTCGTCATCCGCGAACCCGACAAGGCCTTCGAGGCGTTCCGCCGCGGCGATCTGGATATCTTTGGTCTCGGCGCTCCGACCCTGTGGTATGAAAAACTCGCGGATACCGACGAACTGGTGACGAAGGGTTACGTGGAGAAGAGCAAGTTCTTCAACCGCACGCCCCAGCCCAACTGGGGACTCTGGCTCAACGAGGCCAAACCTCCGCTCGACAACCGCGATCTCCGCGAAGGCATCCACTATGCCACCAACTTCCAGCTCGTGTGCGACCAGTATTTCCGCGGAGACGCCGTGGTGATGTCCACCAGTTCCGACGGCTTCGGCTGGCGCACCCACCCGACGCTCACCGCCCGCCCCTTCAATCCGGCCCGGGCCCGCGAGCTCTTTGCCCAGGCCGGCTATACCAAGCAGGGGCCCGACGGGGTCCTCACCAACGCCGGCGGCGACCGGCTGTCGTTTCACCTCCTCTCATACAAGCGGCCCGGCACCGACGACATCCTCGCCATCCTCAAGCAGGAGGCGCTGAAGGCCGGGCTTGAGTTCGTCATCGACATCCAGGACGCCACCACCGCGTTCAAAACGATGCAGGAGAAGAACCATGAGGTCGCCTACATCGCCCTCAACATCGACGCCGAGCTCTATCCCCGCTACTGGGAATGCTACCACAGCGCCAACGCCTATGACACGCCCTACCTCCCCGATGGCGTGACGCCCAACCCCGCCCGGAAACCGAAGCCGGACACCAACAACATGACCTCGGTCGCGAACCCCGCGCTGGACGCGCTCATCACCCGTTACGACCACGCCACGACTCTCGACGAAATCAAGACTCTCGCGGTCCAGATCGAGGAACTGCTCCACCAGGATGCCTCCTGGGTCAATGGCTGGGCCCAGCCGTTCATCCGCCTCGGATCCTGGCGCTGGGTGAAATGGCCGGAGGGCTTCAACGCGATGCAGGCCCGCGACGCGGTGGAGATGTTTGTCTTCTCGATCGATCCCGCCGCGCAGGAGGAGACCCTCGCCGCCCGCAAGGCCGGCCGCACCTTCCCGCCCTCGATCCGCGTCTTCGACCAGTATAAGCAGAAATGAAGAGACAAGGATGAAGAATGAATTATGAAAGTTGAAGAAAGCGTTTCTGACCTTGATAAGCCGTCAGATTTGCGGGAACGAACCACGAACTTTGCCCTCCGGGTCATCCGGCTGACGTCAGGACTGCCACAAAACGCAGCCGCACGTGTTTTAGGCGGCCAGGTATTGCGCTCCGACACTTCGGTGGGTGCGCAATTCCGCGAAGGCCAGCGGGCGCGCTCCAAGGCGGAATTTGTGAGCAAAATGCAAAGCGCACTCCAGGAGCTCGACGAGACCGCCTATTGGCTGGAACTCCTCGTCCGCGCTGACCTCATCGGAGACAATCGTCTCAACGGCCTTCGTGGCGAGACTGACGAGCTGATCGCCATCTTCACCACCATCGTGAAACGCACCAAGGCTCCCTCCGTTTCATAATGCCACCTTCCAGAACACCCGTTGCTCCCGCAGTCATTGCAAAGCGCAGCGCCGTGCCTGTTTCATAATTCATCATTCATCATTCATCCTTTGTCCTCCCCCGCTCCGCTCCTTTCCATCCGTGACCTGGCCGTCGGCTTCCAAACCGACTCCGGCCTGCTGCGCGCGGTGGACGGGATCAGCTTCGACGTGCCGCGCGGTCGGACCGTCGGCGTCGTCGGCGAGTCCGGTTGTGGCAAGAGCGTCACGGCCTTTTCCATCATGCGCCTGCTCCCGCAGCCCCATGGAAAAATCCTCGCCGGCCAGATCCTGTTCGACGGCCGCGACCTCGTCCAAGCCACCCCGGCCGAAATGGGCACCATCCGGGCCGCCCGCATCGGCATGGTCTTTCAGGAACCGCTCAGCGCCCTCAACCCCGTCCATACCATCGGCCGCCAGCTGGCGGAGATCTATCTGCTCCACAAAACCAAAGACAAGCGCGAGGCCCTGCGCCTCGCGGTGGACATGCTCCGGCGGGTCGGACTCCCCTCGCCCGAGGTCCGCGTCGGCGAATATCCCCACCAGCTTTCCGGCGGCATGCGCCAGCGCGTGGTCATTGCCATGGCGCTCGCCTGCCATCCCGACCTGCTCATCGCCGACGAACCCACCACCGCCCTCGATGTCACCGTGCAGGCCCAGATCCTCGCGCTGCTCCGCGAACTTCGCGCGGAGATGGGCATGGCCGTGCTGCTCATCACCCACGACCTCGGTGTGATCGCCGAACAGTGTGACGAGGTTGTCGTGATGTATGCCGGCCGGATCGCCGAGCAGGGCACGGTGGAGCAGATCTTTGACCGGCCGACACATCCCTACACCCGCGGCCTGCTCGCCTCGATTCCACGGCTGGAACATCCCCGCAAGACCCGGCTCACCACCATCGAAGGCCTCGTGCCCGCACTCTCCGAAATGCCGGCCGGCTGCCGCTTTCAAAACCGCTGCCCGCTTGCTTCCGATCAATGCCGTCAGTCCCAGCCGCCGCTCGAGGAAATCGACCCCGGCCACACCGTCGCCTGCTTCCATTGGAGGAGTTCCGTTTGACCACGGATTGCTGATGAACATGGATATCCGGCCTTTTGACACAGAGTTCACAGAGCGCAGCTTGGAGAAGCCACAGAGCAATTCCTCCGTGCCCTCGGCTTGGTCCCTCTGTGCTCTCTGTGTTCCAACTCCGATTGCTGCTTTTTTATCCGTGTTCATCCGCGAAATCCGTGATCAAAACCTCCGCCATGCCTCCGCTGCTTGAAGTCCGCGACCTGAGGATGCACTTCCCGGTGCGGGAGGGTGTGCTGCTGCGCGCCCGCCAGACGTGCCGGGCGGTCGACGGCGTCTCCTTCACCCTCGCCGCCGGTGAAACGCTCGGCCTGGTCGGCGAATCCGGCTGCGGCAAAAGCACGCTCGGGCGCTGCATCGTGCGCCTGCTCACCCCCACCGCCGGCTCGATCCGGTTCGAGGGGACCGACCTCGCCCCGTTGTCACGCCGGGCGCTCAAGCCCGTCCGCCGGCAGATCCAGATGGTCTTCCAGGATCCGGTCGAGTCGCTCAACGCCCGCCACACCGTCGGCCAGACGCTCGCCGAGCCGTTCATCATCCATGGGCTCGGCACCCCGGCGGAACGCGCCCGCTGGGTGCAGGAGCTCCTTGACCAGGTCGGCCTGCCGCGGGGCGCGGAGCAGAAATATCCCTTCGAGTTTTCCGGTGGCCAGCGCCAGCGGATCGGCATCGCCCGGGCCATCGCCCTGCGGCCCAAGCTGGTGATCTGCGACGAGCCGGTTTCCGCCCTTGATGTGTCCATCCAATCCCAGGTGCTCAACCTCCTGATGGAACTCCAGCAGCAGCTCGGCCTCAGCTTCCTCTTCATCGCGCACAACCTCGCAGTGGTGAAACACGTCTCCGACCGCATCGCGATCATGTACCTGGGACGCATCGTCGAGCTGGGCGGGGCGGACGACGTCTACGCCAACCCGCGGCACCCGTACACCCGCGCCCTGCTGGCCGCGATTCCGGTGCCGGATCCGCGCCGGCATTCGCCCCCGGCGCCGCTGGCGGGCGACGTGCCCTCGCCCATCCATCCGCCCTCCGGCTGTCCTTTCCACCCGCGCTGCCCGCATGCGACCGACCGCTGCAAGGCCGAGCGCCCGGAACTGCGGACCGTGGCCACCCCCACCGGGACGGCCCAGTCCGTCGCCTGCCACTACGACCTGTAACCGGAACGGGCGGCCGTTACTGCTGCGTCACCCGCAGGCGGATGAAGCGCCGGGTGGTCCCGCTCAACGGCGTGAGGTCGCGCACGACCACCTGGTCGCGCTGGGCATCCAGAGCGGTCACAGAAACCTGCTGCGTGGAGCTGGGACCGGAAGTCCACGTCTGCAGGTCGGACGACACCTCGACCGTGTAGGTGAGGTCGGCAACGTCGTGGCGGCGGATGAAGCTGAGACTGAGCGAACCGCTGGTGCGGCTGACCACCGGCAGCCCGGCGGCGGCGTTCACCCGGGTGGGATCCAGACCGAAGGCGTACTTAAGCAGGTTGTTCAATCCGTCGTGGGCGGGATTGGCGTTGGGCCCGCTGATCGCGGGATTGCCCTGCTGGGAGAGGTTGAAGTACTGGCTTTGATACGAGGAGAAGCTGTTCTGCACGGACAGCAGGGTGGAACCGGTGATGCCGCCGACCGTGGCGGAAATCGTGCTCGTGCCGCCGGCCAGTCCGGTGGCCAAGCCGCCGGCCGTGAGGCTGGCGACACCTGGATTGGAGGAGCTCCAGTTGGCTTCGCCCGGTGGGGTGAAGATCTGGAGGGCAGAGACGTAGCCGCCGTTGTAGCCACCGACCGTGTAGATCCGGCGGTTCACGACATCGACCGCGGCACCGAGATCGTGCCGGCCGGTCGGCAGCGGGGCCAGCGATGTCCAGGTATTGGATACGGGATCATAGGCCTGCACGCCCGCCTCACCCGCGCCCCCGCCGCCGATGATGAAGAGCTTGTTGTCCACCACCACCGCGCTGCCGTTCTGGCCGAAGCCCAGCGGGGCGATGGCGTTCCAGGTGTTGGCCACCGGATCGAGGACGTAGGCGTCCGTGAGCCGGCCGGTACCGTCGTTGCCGCCCGCGATGTAGAGCTTGCCCTGGATGACCCCAGCCGCTGCCTCAACCCGCGCGTTGGGCAACGAAGTGCCGGTGGCCCAGCTGTTGGCCACCGGATCATAGATTTCCACGCGATTCAGGTAGGTCCCGGTCTCGATGGACGTGCCCCCGATGGCGTAGATTTTGCCTCCGAGGACGGCCGACCGCACCCCGTAGCGGGGCCCCAGCGGCATGGACGGTAGGGTCGTCCAGGTGTCGGCCGCCGGATCGTAGCAGTAGAGCGTCGCACGGTCGCCGCCACCGCCGGTGTCGCCGCCGATGACGTAGATCTTGCCGTTCACCACGGCGGAGCCGAAATACTGGAGCAACTGCGGCAGCGGCGCCACGGTCGTCCAGCTGTTGGCCACCGGATCGTACACCGCCACCCGGGTGGTCGCAAAGCCCGAGATGGCGTAGAACTTGCCGCCCACAAATTCGCCGCGCAGCCCGTAGCTCACCAGCGGAATCGACGGACCGGAAGTCCACGTGTTCCCCCCGGAAGTCAGCGGACGCGACGTGCCGTCGGTAAAGTTGCCGGTGGCGGTGAACGGCTGGGTGGCCCCGATCGCGACGGTCGGGCTGGCCGGCGTCACGGCGATGGAGACGAGGGCCGGCGGGCCGATCACATAGCGCGCGACAAAGCCATCGTTCTGCCCCGGGCCGTTGGCACCGGTGGTGGCACTGCGGCTTTCACCGACGACATAGAGGTCGTTGCCATCGGTCGCCAGGCCGTTGGCCCGGTCATCCTGGGTCCCGCCGATATACACGGTCGAGAGCAGGCTGCCGGTGGCCGGATCCAGCTCGCAGAGCACACCGTCATATCCGCCCGCCCCCTGGCTGTTGGTGTAGCCGCAGACAAAGAGCCGACTGCCGACGCCGACGACGCCGGTGAGGACATCCGTGCCGGATCCGCCCCAGCTGACGCTCCACTGGCGGTTGCCCGATGCATCGAACTTCTGGACCAGGTACCGGTCGCTACCGGACACCCCCGGAGTCACGCTGGAGCCAGCAGCATAGAGCGCACCCCCGACCGCGGCGACGGCGTTGAAATTGCCGGCGAGGCTGGTATCGCGCTGGCGCAGCGTGAGGCCCAGGCTGGAATTGTAGATCCACAGGGCAGGTCGCCCGGCTGCATCCTCAAAAGCCCAACCGGTGGAACCGGCCACATAGATGCTGCCGCCCAGGACGGCCACCCCGTTGGCAGACGAACCTCCGGTGCTGGGTATCGAAACGGTGCCGAGCGAAATCCCAACCGTCGAATCAGTGGCGGCGGCGAGCCGGTTGCCGGCGGCATCGAATTTCGCCACCAAATAGGCCCCGTAACTGGCCGGCTGGCCGCCGCCCACGGCGTAGACCACGGGCGTGCCGCCTTCGACATTCAAGGTGGCGGCATGGAACATCTCCACCCCGCTGTAGGCAAAGAAAGCGCCGAGCCCGGCGGTGCCGCCGCTGCCCGCGACCCAGAGAGAACCGCTGGGGCCGGAACCGCTGCTGCCATCGGTTGCGAACTTGGCCACGATCGGCTTCACTTCCTTCCCGCCGACCAAGTCGGAGGTCAGGGAGTAACTTGAACCCACCCCGTAAACACCCCCGCCGTCGGCCGCCGCGCCGAAAAGCATCGAGCCGTTGGTGAACGTGCGGGACCAAGCCGGGGGAGCGCCAAACGGAAGCGGATATGCGGTCACGAGGGCACTGTCGGAAGCGTTCTGGCTTTCCGGCTGGGCGTCGCCCGTGACGTAGATGGTGTTGTTCGCGATGGCGATGCCGGTGCCGCGCTGATCGCCGGCACCCCCGAAGAATTGCATCGACGCAAATTGCGGCGCCGGCACTGCGGACGGCGCTGAATTGACCGTCAGGATCGCGGCATTGCTGGGGGCCGACCCCAAGCCGTTGCTCGCCACGCCGCGGTATTGGTCGCCGTTGAGACTGGTGCTGGCAGCCTGCACAGTCAGGTTCGCGGTCAGGGAGCCGCTGTAGGTGCCGCTGTCAGTCAGGTTGCCCCAAGTGGTGCCGTTGTCACTGGAAAGCTGCCACTGGAAGGACGGCGGCGGGTTGCCGCTGGCAGTGGCAGAGAAGGTCGCGTTCTGACCAGCCGTAACGGTCTGGTTGGCCGGCGAAGTCAGAATCGTCGGAGCCGCGACCGGCGCCGTCGAAATGTAGAAGCCGGTGTGGCGCTCGAACACGCCCCCGCCGAAGGCGCCGGGAATCGCGGTCGTGTTGAGATTGACGATCTGGATGAAGTCCAGCTCGGCAAAGTAGACCTGATTGGGCTGCAATGTGCCGGCCGGCACGCTGTAGGACGTGACCAGCGGATCGCTTTGGACACTCAGATTGAAGGTGTTGACCAGCTTGTCCGCGACGTAGGGATGGCCCTGACCGTCGGTGCCGACGCTGTAGATCGTGAAGCCGATCGCACCGTTGTTGGCGTAATTGGCAAACGTGTTGAAACTGATCGTGGTATTGACGGTGGCGTTGACCGAGAGATTGCCCTGACCATCCCAGGTGCCGCCGGTGATCACCGGGGTGTCGGGATAGGAATCGGGGGTGAGCCCGATCGTCACGTTGCCCGCGAGCGAACCGATGCTCATCGTGTAGTTGCCGTCGGGGAAGGCCGCATCGAGGGCCGCCTGGCTGTTGAAGTCCGCCGGTGGGGCGCCGACGACCTTGTCGAAGCTCCATTTGCCGTTGTTGAAAACGAGACTGTAACTGGTGCCGCCGGGCAGGGTGACAGTCGGAGCGGGGCTCAGGCCGGCCAGGTTGTTGCCCTCGACCGAGGACGAGAAGTTGAAACTGCCGTTGGGATCATCGGGGATGATGGCGCTGACGGGAGCCGCCGTGGAGTTCTGCAGGTAGGTCTCCCATTTGTTCACGATGAAGTGGGTCACGACGGGCGGGCCGGAGAGGAACAGGCCGCGCACGTCGCCACCCGTGAACCCGCTCGCGAGGCTGAACCCGTCGGTCCAGGCCACCAGGTTTCCCCCGCTCCCAAAAACCAACACCGGCAGACCCTGGTTTCCAGCGCCAAGGGCGAGGCCCAGCACGTCGCCCTGCGGGCTGCCCGCAGGGCTGACATACTCACCGACCAAATCGAGATTGGCGGGGCTATGATATGCCGTCCAAGCCACGAAGTAGTTCGAGCCGTCGAAGGCGACGGCGGGGAAGAAGGGCCGGGTCGTGGTGTCCGCGATCGTAAAGACCGGACCGGCAAAACCGCCCGCCGGTGTCACCACCCGGCCGCGCAGTTCCCAGATCGGGTTGCCCAACCCGTCCACATTGGCGTCGTAGTTCCAGGCGATCAGGAAATTGGTCCCATCAGTTGCCACACTGAGCGGATTCTGGTCGATCGAAACCGATCCGTCGATCGTGAAGGCCGATGACATGACACCGGACGCGGAAATGGTCCGGCCCTGCACGATATTCTGATTGCCGCCGAGATGGGCCGGCCAGGCGGCCAGGAAGGTGCTGCCGTTCCACGCCACCGATCGGGCTCCCCCGTTGGCGTTGGTGGCGAGGACAAACTCGTCACCCACCACACCCGCCGGCGTCACAAACCGTCCGCACAGATTGGCTGAGTTGTAATAGTCCCCGCCAAGGTCCGGCCACCCGGAGTCATGATCGTCCGAATAGAGGACCAGATAATTGGTGCCGTCGAAGGCGATGCCCTGCGGGGCCTGGCGCGACGAGGCGCCGGCGCGAACCGGGAAGGCAAAAGGCGAACCGACAAGGTTGCCGGCGGGACTGATGAACACGCCGTAGAGCCGGTTGACCGGATAAAGCGCGTCATCTTCCCAGACCATCAGGTAGTTCGTGCCGTCATAGGCCACCCAGGGCACCCCCCCGGTCCGCCCGGTGGCGATGCGCGGTCCCACCAGTGCACCTGTCGGCGAGACGAGCTGGGCGGTGATGTCGTAATGGGCGTTCGCATCCCCCTGGATGCCGATCAGGAAATTCGTCCCGTCAAAGGCGCCGCCGACACTCATTTCGGCCTGGGCAGAGTTTGCGATGGGGAAGTTCGGCAGCGCCAGCGCCGCCTCCGCACTCGTCGTGTTGCCCGAGCCGGATTCCACGACGACGGAGTAATAGCCGGCATCCGTGAGCTGCACGTTGGAGAGCGTCAGGTTGGCGGAAACATCGCCGTTGAGCGGAACTCCGTTCTTCAGCCACTGGTAGCTGAGCGGGCCGGTGCCGTTGCCTGAAACCGAGAAGGTCACGCTCTGTCCGGCTGTCGCCGTCTCGCTGACCGGCTGGGAGGCGATGCCCGGGGCGCCCGCCTGCGCCGTGGAGAGATAGAAAGCGGTGTGCCGTTCGAAAATTGCCCCGCCCAGTGCACCGGGAATGGTGGACGTATTGGGATTCAGGATCCGGGTGAAGTTCAGCTCGGCATAATAAAGCTGGTTGGGCAGCAGCGTGCCGGCCGGAATGATGTAGGACGTGAGGAGCGGATCGCTTTCGGTGCTGAGATTAAAGGCATTGACCAGCTGCTGTCCCACCAGCGGGTGGCCCTGGCCGTCGGAATCGATCGCATAGATACTGAAGCTGACCGCGCCGCCGGAGGCGTAATTGGTGAAGGTGTTGAAGCTGACGGTTGCGTTGGCGGTGGCGCTGACCGTGAGGTTGCCCTGGGCATCCCAGGTGCCGTTCACGATCATCGGCGTGTTGGGATATGAATCCGGTGCGAGGCCGAACGTCGCGTTGCCCGCCAGCGAGCCGATATGCAGGGTGTAATTGCCATCGGGGAAGGCCGCATCAAGGGCCGCCTGACTGGTGAAATTATGGGGCGCCGGCGTGACATTGTTGAAATGCCACTGGCCACCGGTGTAGACGAGCGTTTCCGTGGCCCCGCCCGGCAGGGTGACGCTGGGAGCCGGGCTCAGACCGGACAGGCTGTCGCCGCTCACCGACGCCTCGAAATCGAAGTTCCCGTTGGGATCATTGAGCACGATGGCGCTGACTGGCGTCGCGGCGGAAGTCTGCAGATAAGTTTCCCATTTGCTCACGGTATAGAAGGTGACCGCCGGCGAAATGGAGGACTGGGAGAAAGTGACATTGGCGTAGAACGAAGCCCCGCTGGGTCCGCCGCCGCTGTTCCAATCCGCGACCACCAGTTCGTTGTTGCCGGTCTGAAACAGCGACGAATCGGAGGTGGTGAAACCCTGGTCGCCAAATTCCTGCACCCGGCCGCCCGCGATGGCATTAAGCGAGGCCGTCAGGGCGTGGCCGTTCAGGAAGACGCGGCCGAGGTCATCGACATTGGCCGCGCCGGACAGCTGGATGCCCGTGGCTCCCGCCGGGAGACTGAAGTTAACCTTGAAAAAACCACTTTCCCCGTCGGACGGATGAATATTAATGATGGCCGTGCCCGCCGGAGCTCCGGACGGAATCGGCGTGTTGCTCCCGGATGCGCCCACGTCCGTCGCCTGAAAGACCAGGCCGGTCGTGTTTCCCGTGTCGAGGGCGTTGACGTCGTTGTCGACGGCCGCCAGGGTCGCGGGGTCGCTCCGCAACTGGATGGTCTGGGTGCCCCCATTGCCCTGAGCAGTCACAAAATTCCCGCTGATGTCCGAGGCGAGCGGATTGCCCGCCGTGTCCCGGAAATTCTGACCGTTGGATGAGGGATTGAGGACCCAGCCAATTGTCGGTTCTTCCGGTTTTTGTGTGGGTAAGGCTGGGTAAAACCGGCATAGGGAGGGGATGAGCGAGATCCATGATCCAAACATCGAAAGCCATTATGCCGGGCTGTTGGGCATCGCTGCTCCGTGGGAGGTCAGCGAGGTGA
>CAIQQB010000064.1 GCA_903873805.1 uncultured Opitutia bacterium
ATTCAAAGCGGATTGTGGATCGGAGCCGGAGGCGAAGACCAGTCCGTTTCCACCATTTCGGGCTCCCGGGCTTACCCACAGTAAATGACATTTAGCCATTGCTATTATAGGCGGCGACCGCAGCTTCGATTGCCTTGGCGTCAGCGGCATGCTGTTCCGCCATTTGCGCCAGGGCGGCAAGTTGGGTCGGGCTGAGCAATGCCTGCGCCTGTTGGAGCACGCTGTCGGGAATGAGAATTTGGCTCTGACTATCGTTGGCCGGATTCGCATCCCGGATCATTGAGATCAATTGTTCGGTTTGCACGGGGGATATGGCGGAGTCGGTGGGCAAATACTGTACGTTCAAGGTAAGGACGATCCCAATGCGGATGGGTAGAGTTTCTTGGAAATACTTGTAAGTAGCGTATTGATCATCTCCGAGCAGCGACTGAATGTTGGCTTCGATCGGAGCGGCTGCCATTGCCATCGCTGTGGCTCGGTTTGCGCTCGTCACCGGATCATCGCTGTTTACAGCGGCTAGTCTCCCAAACGACCTTCCGGTTGAATCGATCGCTGAGCTCAGCCTGACGTTTAACGAGTGGAGTGGAGTGCTTCGTGCCGCAGTGTCTATAGCTAACTGCCTATCTACTAATAGGTTGTTGAAGGCATCCAGCATAGCTCCACTAAGACCGAGCTTTTGGACCAGTAGTTCGTAGCGTCCGAGGAGCCTTGGTCGGCTGTATGGGCTTTGATTAAATCGGTCAGCTGCGCTCAAAGGTCGGTTGACCGGCGGTGCTACGACCGGCGCCTGAGCCGGAGGGTTGTCATCGGCGTCAGCTATTTCGGTTTGCGCAGGTGCGATCTTCTGAGTCACCAGATTCTGATTGGCGGCGGGCGTTGGTGCCACCGATGCGGGACGGCTTATCAGGAAGAACGCGATGGCCACAGCGACCACGAGGGCGCAAAGGCCCAGGAATGGGCGGGTGGCGTTGAAACTGCGGTTCGAACTATTCACGCGTGGGGCGGGCAACCTCGTTGCAGTCCGACTTTGGACGAATCAGGGCGCTCGGCAAGCTTGTGAAAGTGAACCCGGCGCTGCCTTAGAAAGCGGGGTGAGGGCACCCCGCCTACATTTTCAGATTTCGCTCACAGCCGCACCAGCTCCGCCGTGGCGGGGACGTCCTTGATGATCTGCGCGGGGTCGGGGCCGACGCCGAGGTAGCGGAGGTTCGGCAACACCGCGGGCAGAGGCTCGCCGGCATACGCCACGGCCAGAATCGCGCGCACCATCGCCGCGACATAGCGGCAGGCGTTGGGCGGGAGGTTGGCGAAATGGCGGACCTGCGAGACGTCCTCGGTCCAGCCGGGGAACTTTTCATACACGGGGCGCAGCGTTTTGCGGACGGCCTCGTTGCGGGGGACGTGCGTGTGGCGTTTGCCCGACGCGTCCTCGTAGGCCGTGCAGATGAGCAGGTCGCCGCGCCAGTCGCCGGCGTGCGTGAGCGCGTCGAGCTTGTTGATCATCACGTCCTGAAAGCCGCCGTAGCGGAGGGCGTCGCCCTTTTCCACGGCATCGAACCAGCCGACCATGCGCTGGCGGCCCGTGCTGGTGCCGAACTCGAGGCGCTTGAGCAGCACGGTCAGCGGATGGGCGTCGTCCATCTGCGTGAGGAACGTGTGCGTGCCGACCTTGGTGTCGTAGGCCTTGCAGACGCCGAACGTGTGGATGGGCTGCACCGGGATGCCGGCGCTCTCGAAGAACTCCGGGGTGAACGTGTGCGAGGCGGTGACGTTGGG
>CAIQQB010000065.1 GCA_903873805.1 uncultured Opitutia bacterium
CACCTCGCTGACCTCCCACGGAGCAGCGATGCCCAACAGCCCGGCATAATGGCTTTCGATGTTTGGATCATGGATCTCGCTCATCCCCTCCCTATGCCGGTTTTACCCAGCCTTACCCACACAAAAACCGGAAGAACCAGTTTGTGTCCCCATTGCCGCCGCACAAGCTGTTACTCCGGGGTGCTGATTGCGGGTGCGATTTTTCTAATATTATCCCGCCTCGGGTGTCATAGCAGGTGGAAGCTTATACACTGTCACTTATAAGTAACATTTATTCGTGGAACTTATTCCCTTGCAATGGTTCTCAAGCATAGTTCGCTCCCATGACAACAGTTGCCGCCATCGTCCTTCGCCGGCTGCAGATCCAGCCCCGGATCCACCTGATCGGTCCGGGCGTTCCTGTCTTCGCCGCCCTTCTCAACTTGGCGAGCTTCGCGCGCGGTAACCTTTTGCTGCTTTTCCCTAAGAAAGGGTGGGGCAATCCGAGGCTCCTCCGGCACCGGGCCGATTCTCCCCAATCCTTTCTCCTGCCATGAAAAACACATCCCGTCCTCATGCTTCGACCGCGAAATTGTTCCGCACGGCAGCGGCGCTGCTGCTGCTTACGACCCCGATGCTCTCATTCGGCTCCGGCGGCAATACCACCACCAAGATTCTCCCGCCGCCCAACAATCCGGTAACCAAACTTTTCGCCAAATACGACACCGACCATGACGGCAAACTCGACCGGCAGGAGCTGAAGCAGTTCCAGGCCGAAGATCCGACGGACTACGCTCAGGCGATGACCTTCGACAAGGACCATGATGGCGTGCTGAGTGCCGATGAGATCTCCGCCTGGAAAAATTCGGCCCACAAATAACCGCAATTCAGGCGCAATAAAATGCGACCCCGGCACCGTTTTCGGTGGCCGGACAAGGGCCAACCACCCATCCGGGGGGAAGCGTCAGGAATCGCGGCGGTTGTCCGCCCGCAATGGGCTCTTCTTGCCGCGGCGCCGAACCGACGCGAATAGCGCACCGCCGGCCGCCAGAATCACCGCGGTGTCGGCTGGCTCCGGAACCGGGACCACCGTGAAATGTCCGGTCGACGAATACACCGCCCCGGTCGGGGTGACGGACACCGGATCATAGGAATCAAAGTGGAAGCTCAGCAGATTGGAGCCCCCGGTGAGCGAGGTCACGTCTTGAAAGAAAGGATCCCCCGGCGCGCCTGAAAGCGTCACCTGGCCGACGCCGATGGCGGTGTCGCTCGACTTGTTGGTGATGATGCTCAGCTGCACGACCGAGCCCGAGGCCGAGAGGCCCGGGCCGGTCAGGGTGAATGTGGCGCCCGCATACAGTTCCGTGACGGTGTTGTCCGGATTGTTGGTGATAGAGATCAGCGGCATGCTGGAGAAGCTCAGGGTCAGATCTCCTGGATTGATGGCTGCCAGAGATGAGAAACCAGAGATGGCGGTATTGGTCGAGGACCCGCCGGTGACTTCCTCCCAGGCGTACAGATCGCCGTAGGTGTTTGAATGATACCAGAAGCGCCCGAGATTGGAAGTGGAGGCGGTGCCCTGGGTGTCGATGTCGAGGGGGGCGATGCGCGCCGGCGCAACGCCGGTCAGCAGCAGCCCGAGGCAGAGGTAGGCTGGGATGGTTTTCATGGGAGGGAGGGGCGTGGTGTTGCGCGCCACGCTCCCAGTCAAATGCGTTGGGAAAACTCCAACCAGTCCAAATGCTGCGCATATTTTGGCCTTTGGTCTTGTGCTGAAAACGCCCCGCACGCCTCGACGATCCGGAGCCCCCCTCAACGGACTTGGCGGGTGAATCATTCATCCTCAGCTTGACGTTCGCAGCGGCGCGTTCACCGGTCCCGCGCGCGGCATCGGAACTTGCGTGCGACGGAACCGGGGGCTGAATCCGGGGTCGGTCTGCCCAGCCTTGACCTCACCGCCCGAATCCCCTGTTTCAGACAGACCTTCCTACGCAACGAACGCCCGCGGCTGTTCCCATCATGCAACCATTCCACCGTCCCGGCCTGTTCCTCGCCGGCGTCCTGCTTGGCGGCCTTCCTCTGCGTGCCGACATCGAGTTCGCCGGCGTGCTCACCGCGGCGGGCAACTCCACCTTCGCGCTGGCCGACACCGCCACGACCGCCACCCGGTGGCTCACGATCGGCAACAGTTTTTCGGGTTGGAAAATCACCGCCTACAACCCGGCCGCGGAAACCCTCACGCTGGTCAAGGACACCGCCACCCGGACGCTCAAATTGAAAACGGCCGTTCTGCAGGAGGCGGAGGCCACCGGGCCGGCTTCGTTTAGCGGTGATCTCAAAATCCAAGTTGGTAACAGCACCATGTCTGGCCTGACCACGCTGACCGACGGGGTCACGAACGCGATCACCCTGGCCAACGGAGTGGTGGTACAGGTCACACCCCGGGTGCAGTCCGACGGATCAATCCTGTATAAGGGAAGTTTCACGACGGCTCCGGGGCCCGATGGCAAACCCGGCGAAGTGCTGAGCAGTCCGAGTGTCATCTCCCGGCCGGGCCAGGCGTTCAGCATGCAGGTCGGCGACATTTCTTTCGGCTTCGCGCCCAGTCCGCCCTCGGCTAAGCCCTGAACCTTCCTGCGCCGCCGCATGGCCTGATGGCGGTTTCCTTGTAGCCGGGGTCGTTGACCCCGGGGTTCGGGGATTGGCAGTCAATAACCCCGGGGGCAACGACCCCGGCTACAGCGGATTCGGAGTCGATTGCCTGCCGGTGAAGGTGGAGCGCCTTGACCTCAATGCGCTGGATCGGAACCGTCGGGGCGAAGCGCGTTGGGTCAACGCGCTCGACCCCGGATCAAGACATCAATCCCCGGTGTCACCGACCCCGGCTACAGCCAAGCCGAAACAACATCGTGCATCGGGTCCTTCCCGTTTGGGCGCTACCGACCGCACGGCCCGGACCGGCAATCGGGCTGGCGGACGGGGGGGATTTGCGTTTCGCTCCAGATTGGATGCGAATTCTCGAGGCGGTTTCCCAGATCGGACGCAATGGCGCGAGCATCTTTGCGCGCCAGCTCATCCCGCGTCTTCAAGCCCGGGGGCATGAGGTCTGGCTCGCGGCGGCTCCGGACTCGTGGATCGCCCAGGAGACCGCCGGCCAGGTGCGGCTTGTCGCCACCGACTTCGCCCGCTGGCCGCTCGCAGAACTGCGGCGCGTGGCCGAGTTCTGCCGGGCGGAACGGATCGATGTGGTGCACTCCCACCTGACGCGGGCGGCGAATTTCTGCGCGCTGCTGCGCTGGCTGCATGACGTGCCGAGCGTAGCCCATGCGCACTCCAGCCATTTCCAACCGCACTGGTATTGTCACGACCTGATGGTGGCGGTTTCCCCACAAACGCTGCAGCGGCACCGGTGGCGGCTAGCCGGGCTCGGGTCGCGCGGGCGCGTGCTGCCCAATTTCGTTGACACGGAGCGTTTTGCCCCGGCCCGACCGGGTGGTGGCGGCGATCCGCTGCGGATCCGGCTGGGACTGCCCGCGGATGCTCCGGTGGTCGTGCAGGTGGGCGAAATCTCGGAGCGGAAGGGTCAGCTCACCACGCTGGAGGCGGCGGCCCGGGTGCGGGCGGCGTGCCCGGGCGTGCGCTTTGTATTCCTGGGGATCGAGCGGAGCCCACCGCCGTATCTGGCGGCGTTGCAGGCGGTCGTGGCGCGGGACCGGCTGGCGGAGGCGGTGGTTTGGGCGGGGCGGCGCGAGGATGTCGCGGAGCTCCTGCCGTGGGCGACGGTCGCGGTGCTGCCTTCGCTGGACGAGCCATTTTCCCTGGCGGGATTGGAGGCAATGGCATGCGGGCGTCCGCTCATTGCGAGCAACGTCGGAGGGTTTCCCGAGATGGTGACGGCGGGGGTGACGGGACTGCTGGTGCCGCCACGCGATGCGACGGCACTGGCGGAGGCGCTGATCGGACTGCTGCGCGAACCGGCGAAGGCCGACGCGATGGGCGCGGCGGGGCGGGCGCGGGCGCTGGCGGAGTTCGGGCCCGAAACGTTCATGGTGCGCCTGGAAGCGCTGCTGGCCGAAGGCGCAAAGCGCGGGCGGTGAGGGGAGTGTGCGCAGAAGCAGTTCACACGAAACACACGAAATACACGAAAGCAGCGGCGGAGGTTTGGCTGTAGCCGGGATCGCTGACCCCGGTGCCTTGGTTGAGCAAACCGCGATCCCAAGGGTCAGCGACCCCGGCTACAATGACGGAAAACCCTGACGCTGGTCGGGCATTTGGGTGAACACCCGAAGGAACGAGCCCTACCGGGCATAGGCGTCGGTGAGGTCGGGGCCGCGGGCCTTGAAGCGTTTGTGCACCCAGAGATACTGTTCGGGCGCGAGACGGACGTATTCCTCGATCAGCCGGTTGATCCGCAGGGCGTCGGCCTCGGCGTCGGCGGTGGGAAAGTTGTCCAACGCCGGCAGGATCGTGAGCAGGTAGGAACCGTCGGCGCGGCGGCGGCCGAAGTAGGGAACGACCGCCGCACCCGTCAGCGCGGCGATGCGGCTGGTCGCGGTACTGGTGACGGCGGGCACACCGAAGAACGGGAGGAGGGCGGAGAGCTTGAGGCGCCGGGCCTGGTCGGGTGCATACCAGATGACCTCGCCGCCCTTCAGGGCGCGAATGAGTCCGCGCAGGTCGTCAAAGTGGACGGCCACGCTCATGCCGCGGGCGCGGCGGCGGCGCATCAGGTCGGCGAGGACGGGGTTGTTGGGGTCACGATAGAGGCAGCCGAAGCGCTCGGTCTCGTTGAGCATCCGGCCGCAGAGCTCGAGCGTGGTGAAATGGGCGGTAAGCAGCAGGACGCCCCGGCCCCCCGCGCGGGCGCGCGTGAGGTTGTCCAGTCCGGCGATCTCGTGGGCGGGCAGGCGGCGGGCGGGCGCCCACCAGGCGGCGCAGGTCTCGAACAGGCCGAGCGCGAGGGCGCCATAATGGGCGCGGGTGAGTCGGCGGATTTCCGCCGGGCTTTTTTCGGGAAAACAGAGCTCCAGATTCCGCCGGGCTACGCGTCGCCGGACGGGGAGGAGGTGGTAGCACGTCCAGCCGAGCACGCCGGCGAGGGAGGTCTGCACGCTCCACGGCAGGCGGGCGAGCAGCCAGAAGACCGCCAGGCCGCACCACATCGGCCAGTGGCGCGGGTGACGGAGACTGGGAGTGGCGGCGGCTTGGGACATGGCTGGGCCGGCAGCATGGCGGGGCCGGGCCGGCGGAGTGAAGTGTGAAAATGCAGCGGAGGCCGGGGCGGAAGTTTGGCCGCAAAAAGGCACAAAGGTCGCAAATCAATCCACTGTTAGCATGAACCTGATGTTTTCTTGAAGCCAAACTCATGTCCGAGTACAGGGCCGGGACTGAATTCCGGGAAGCGGAGGTCTGGCCGAAATGAGCACCAAGGCCGAGCTGAGATCATGGATTGGTTTTGTGATTTTTGGGCCTTGTTGTGGCCAAACTCATTTCTGGTTGGATTGGTCATGGGCCCGGATTTTTCAGGTGGTTTGGGCCGACGCCGCTCCACTATCGCGGGTGTTGGCACCCCCGCACCATTTCGAACCTCAGGCCGGCGGCCGGATGCCGGACGACCCAGGGACTGGATTTTCCGCCTGTGCAAAGGGCTCGCGAACCGTATGGTCGGCCCATGGTCAACGTGATCTGCATGAAGTGGGGCGTGAAATACGGCCCGGAATATGTGAACAAGCTCCGCTCAATGGTGCGCCGTCACCTCAGCCGGAGCCACCGCTTCATCTGCTTCACCGACGACGGCACGGGCCTGACGCCCGATATCGCGGTGCTGCCCCTGCCGGTCATGGACCTGCCGCCGGGCAAGGAGCGCGGCTGGCGCAAACTGTCCACCTTCACCGCCCCGCTGGCCGACCTGACCGGTCCGGTGCTGTTTCTCGACGTGGATGTGGTCATCGTGGCCTCCATCGACTGCCTTTTCGACCATCCCGGGAAGTTCTGCATCATCCATGATTGGGCGAAGCCGTGGCGCATCACGGGCAACTCGTCGGTCTACCGTTTCGAGGCCAACGCGCATCCGGACCTGCTGGCGCATTTTCTCGCGCACATCGACCAGGTGAAGCAGGAGGTGCGCAACGAACAGGAATATCTCACCCGCGAGATCCACCGGCAGGGTCTGCTGACCTACTGGCCGAAGGAATGGTGCGTGAGCTTCAAGCACAACTGCCAGCCGGTGTTTCCGCTGAATTTCATCCAAACGCCGCAGATTCCCCCGGGCGCGCGCATCGTGGTCTTTCACGGGCATCCGAATCCGGACGAGGCGGTGATCGGCAAGGGCCGCGGCCTGCTGCGGCATGTGAAGCCCACGCCTTGGATCGACCAGCACTGGCGGTGAGCGTGGCTTGGCTGTAGCCGGGGGCGCCCCGTCCCCATGGTGGAAGCATCGCGGAGGGCAACAAAAAGCCGGAGGCGCTTGCGCGGCTCCGGCTGGGAGAGAAAAGCGGGGTGGGGGCACCCCGCTGACAGGGGCGGAACGAATCAGCCCTGGACGGGCGCGGCTTCGGGTGCCGGGGCGTTCTTCTGCGCCTCCAGCTCCTTCATCGCGGCCTTGCGGCTGAGGCGGACCTTGCCGGAACGCTCGTCGATGCCGATGCACTTCACCGTGATGGTGTCGCCTTCCTTGACGACGTCCTCGGTGCGGCGCACGCGGAAGTCGGCCAGCTCGCTGATGTGGCAGAGACCCTCCTTGCCGGGGGTGCACTCGACGAAGCAGCCGAAGTCCTTCACGCCGGTCACGCGGCCGGTGTAGACCTTGCCCATCTCGATCGGGGCGCCGCCACCGCCGCCGGGGCCGGAGCCGCCGCCGCAGAGGCCGTCGATTTCCTGGATCGCGCGGGCCATGGCCTCGGCGTTGTTGGAGTAGACGAAGACCTTGCCGGAGTCGTCCTCGGCGATGTCGATCTGCGCGCCGGTCGTCTCGGTGATGCGGCGGATCGTCTTGCCGCCGGGCCCGATGAGCAGGCCGATCTTCTCGGGATCGATCTGGATGGTCTGGATGCGCGGG
>CAIQQB010000066.1 GCA_903873805.1 uncultured Opitutia bacterium
CCATGGCGATCTCCTCCATCCGCCAGCCGCCCTGCGGATGGTCCGCCGTGCGGACAAACCGCACCGGGGGATGCACCGGGCAGTTGGGGGCGTCGTCAAACAAAGGCTGTGAGAGATCGATGAGGGCCATGCCCAAGCTAGAGGCCGGACCGGGCCCGGTCGGCAAGACCGGAAAAATGTTAAGCGCGCGTAAACTTGGGTGCAATCGCCCGGTTTTCTTGCTTGCCTGCCCGCATGTCAGCGCCCGATCCCGCCTCCGGCCGCACCCGGCTCCTCATGATCGACGACGACCGCAAGCTGTGCCGGCTCGTCGCGGACTATCTCCACCCGCTCGGTTTCGACGTGACCGCCGTGCACGACGGCCCGCTCGGCGTTGAGCGCGCCACCGCCGCGGGGGAGACCTGGCACGCCATCATCCTCGACGTCATGCTGCCCGGGCTGGACGGCTTCGAGGTGCTGAAGCGCATCCGCCTGAAGTCCGCCGTGCCGGTGCTCATGCTCACCGCCCGCGGCGACGAGACGGACCGCATCGTCGGACTCGAGGTCGGCGCCGACGACTATCTGCCGAAAACGTTTTCCACCCGCGAACTTCTCGCGCGCCTCCGCGCCGTGCTCCGCCGCGCCGCCCGCCCGCCCGACGCCGCGGACGCGCCGGCGGCGGAGATCACCGTCGGACCGCTCCGCGTGAACGTCGATGCGCGCACCGCCCTCCTCCGCGACGTGCCGCTCGTGCTCACTCCGGTGGAGTTCGACCTGCTCGCGGGCCTCGCCCGTGCGCGCGGCCGGGTAAAGACCCGCGAGGCGCTGCTCGACGAGATTCGCGACCGCCATTACGACGTGTACGACCGTTCCATCGACGTGCACATCTCCGCCCTGCGCAAAAAGCTGGGGGACGACGCGAAAAACCCGCGCTTCATCCGCACGCTGCGCTCCGCCGGCTACATGCTCGTCAGCCCCGACGCCGACTGAACCGCCGCCCGGCCGAATGCCATGAAAATCCCGTTCCCACTTTCCCTCAAGGTGTCGTGCTGGCTGCTGCTCAACCTCCTGCTTCTGGCGGGAGCCGGCGGCATCTTTCTGGTCACGCAGGCGGGATTCGGCTGGGATGCGCTTGTGGTCGGGGCGGCGGGCAGCCGCCTGCAGGCCACGGCCGACCTGATCGGTGCCGAGTTGCGGGCCGAACCGCGCAGCGGGTGGGACGCGGTGTTGAAACACTACAGCACCGAATACGGGGTGGAATTTGCCCTGTTCCAAAGCAACGGGCGTCAGCTCCAGCTCGCCGGCCCCGCCCTGCCGCTGCCCGATCCGGTGCGGGTGCGGGTGGGCGAGCTGCGCGGCCCCCGACCTGGTCCGGGTCCGGGCCAGCGCAACGGGGGCCGGCCGCCGCCGGAGAGTGCGGTTCCGGCCGGCGGCGTTCCCGGTGAGCCCCTGCCCGGGGGCGGCCCCGGCCCGGGCGGCCCGGCCTTTGGACCGGGGGGCCCGCCGCCCGGCGGCGGCCAGCGGGGCGCGGCGGAGGACTTTCGCAATCAACGCGGACGTTTCTTCATGCGCACTACCGACCCAACCGCCTATTGGATCGGGGTGGGGCTGCCGCCGCTGCCGAACGAGGGTGGAGCCGGCGGGGGGCCGTCCACCTTGGTCCTGCAGGCGGGCTCCCTGCTGGCGACCGCTCCGCTGCTGGACCTCACGCCTTGGCTCGTCGTGGCCACCGCGGCCATCGGACTCTCCGTCATCTTCTGGCTGCCGCTGGTGCGCAGCATCACCCACGCACTCGGCCAGCTGACCCGCGCGACGGAGCAGATCGCCGAGGGCCGTTTCGACACGCGGGTGGACGCCGACCGGCGTGATGAAATCGGCCGGCTCGGCGGTGCGGTCAACCGCATGGCCGGTCAGCTCGACCAGTTGGTGACGGGGCAGAAACGCTTCCTGGGCGACATCGCCCACGAGCTGGGCTCCCCCATCGGGCGGATGCAGGTCGCGGTCGGTATCCTCGAGGAGCGGGTCCCCGCCGAACTCCAACCTGCGGTGGCCGACGTGCGCGAGGAGGTGCAGCAGATGTCCGCGCTGGTCGGCGAGCTGCTCGCGTTCACCAAGGCCGGGCTGAAGTCCCGTGACGCCGAGCTGGCGCGCGTGGAGCTCGCGCCGCTCGTCGCGTCCGCGCTCGCCCGCGAGGCCGCCGAGGAACAGGTCACCGTCAGCATCCCGGCCGGCCTCGCCGTCGCGGCCGACGCCGCCCTCCTGGCCCGGTCGCTGGGCAATCTCGTGCGCAACGCCCTGCGGTATGCGGGCGACGCTGGTCCGATCACGCTGTCCGCGGCGGCCGACGGCGGCGACGTGGTGATCGCCGTCGAGGATCAGGGTCCGGGTGTGCCAGAGGAAACGCTGGCGCGGCTCGGCGAACCGTTTTACCGGCCGGAGCTGGCGCGCACCCGCGAGACGGGCGGGGCGGGGCTCGGCCTGGCCATCGTTCGCGGCGGGATCGAGGCCTGCCGCGGCACCGTGCACTTTTCGAACCGCCTCCCCCACGGCTTCCGGGCCGAGGTGCGGCTGGAGGCGGCGGACATGACGACCCCGGCCTCGGAATAAGTCTGGCGGGTGCCGTCCGCCGGGGGCGCGGAGCCCTAACTTTACACGGGCTTAACCATTTTCTCTTTCCGGCACATCATGCCCTTACACGCCGGGGGTATCCTGTGGTCGTACCAATCAATCCACCATGAATACTCCCCGCCTCCTCCTCTCCAGCGCGGTGCTGCTCACAGCCTCGACGCTTGCCCTGGCCCAGTCCTCCGGAACCTCGGGAAACAACGCCCGTCTTTCCGGCAACCAGACCTCCGGCCCCCAGCGCGGTCCGGGCGGTCGCGGCGGTCCCAACGGTTTGCTGGCGCTGTTTGACACCAATCATGACGGCGTCCTTTCCGCCGACGAAATTGCCGCCGCACCCGCCGTGCTGAAGGCCCTCGACCGGAACGGCGACGGCCAGATCACGCCCGACGAGGTGCCCCCGCCCCCGGGCCGCGGACCGCAGGGCCAGCGCGGTGCCGGCAACGGCCAGAATGCCGCCAACCCGCCCCAGGGCGGATCTCGTGGTCAGGGCGGCGCCGGCCAGGGTCCCGGCCCGCTGGGCCCGTTGTCACTCTTTGACACCGACCACGACGGCGTCCTCTCCGCCGCGGAAATCGCCGCGGCCGCCAGCGTGCTCAAGGGTTTGGAGCAAAACGGCGCCAACCAGATCACGCCGGGTGATCTGCCCCCGCCGCCGAACGGCGGTCCCGGTGGTCCGCCCCCGCGCGGCGGCCGCGGCAATCGCGGTCCGGGTGGTCCGGGTGGTCCGGGTGGTCCGGGTGGCCAAGGTGGATCCGGCGGTTCTGGCTCCGACACTCCGCCCGACAATAACTGAATACTTCCGCGGTGCCGCAAGCACCGCATCCACAACAACAGGGTTCATACACACACCCAGCCGGCGGCTTCGGCCGCCGGCTGCGTTGTCTGACCCGCGCGGCCCGGTGATTTTTTTGCCGGTCCAGCGCCGACCGGATGCGCCGTCTCCCGGGACCTCGCCTAGCATTCCCCAGCTTAACAATTCCGCCC
>CAIQQB010000067.1 GCA_903873805.1 uncultured Opitutia bacterium
ATTCAAGCCATCAAGGCGGACGCACGCGGCTTCCGTCGCTTCGCCAATTACCGCGTCCGCATCCTCTTCTTTTGTGGCAAGCTTGACCTCAGCCTCCATTCGCCATCAGCTCAAACCCACACGATTTCCTGAAGAACCCAATTGTCGCGCCCGTCGGCAGGGCGGTGTTGTAGGTGCACGTGAGGGTCCGCTGGTCGAGGCTCCAGATGTAGGTGAACTGGCCCGCATTCACGCTGGGTGTCCAGTTGATCGAGTAGCCCGACTGCATCGGCTCGCTAAAAGTGAACGCCACGGTGGAGCTGGGGGGAACACCGGTGACCCCGTTGGCCGGGAAACTGGAGACCAGCGTCGGCGGAGTCGTATCCTGCGAGGGCGCGAGGTTGACTGTCCGGTTGCCGGTCACATTCACCGTCGTCTGCTGGAAGCCCGGCGGTTGGCCACCCGGTCCGTAGACGTTGATGTTCCAGGAGCCATTGACCAGCGGCAGGCTGTAATTGCCGTTGTTGTCGAGGTTGACGCTGGCGTGATACTGCAGACCGTTGATCGTGGTGGAGGCGTCGACGTAGTAGGATGACGAGAGCGGATTGCCGTTGGCGTCCTTGACTGTGCCGCTGACGGTCGCAGTGGCGGCCAGCACCGGATAGGAGAGCCCGGAAATGGTCTGATTGTTGGAGATGGTCTCGTTCAGCATCGGAACCACGAGGTTGTTCGCGTTCGCACTGCTGCCATCCATGTAAATATTCCAAGTTCCGGCGACCACCCCGATCGTGAAGTTGCCCCCGCTGTCGGTCGTGCCCTGAAACTGGGTGTTGCCCCCGACGTTCTGCTGTTGCGCGTCAATCGTCATTCCGGTCAGAACGGTCCCGTTCATCGTGACCGTCCCGCTGAAGTGGGCCGTCGCCTGCAACGGGGCGAGATTGAGCGTCTGGTTGCCGGTCACGTTCAGCGAAACTACCTGGAAGCCGGGCGGCCCGCCGTTGGGTCCGTAGACGTTGATGTTCCAGGAGCCGTTGATCAGCGGCAAGGTGTAATTGCCGCCGCTGTCCAGATTGGAGGACACATTGTACTGCTGACTGTTGATGGTGGCGGAGGCGTTGACGTTGTATGGCGACGTCAGCGGATTTCCGTTGGCGTCCTTGGCCGTCCCACTGACAGTTGCGGTGACCGGCACCACCGGATAGCTCAGACCGGAGATTGTTTGGTTGTCCGAAATCGTCTCGGTCAGCAGGGGCACCACAAGGTTGTTGGCGGCCACGCTGCTGCCATCCATGAAGATGTTCCAGGTTCCCGCCACCACGCCGATCGTGAAGTTGCCACCGCTGTCGGTCGTCGCCTGAAACTGGGTGTTGCCGCTGTTCTGCAGCTGCGCATCCATCGTCACCCCGGCCAGCGCGCTGCCGTTCTGCGTCACGGTCCCGCTGAAATGGGCGGTGGCCTGCAGCGGCGCGAGGTTGAGGGTCTGGTTGCCGGTCACGTTCAAGGAGGTCTGCACGAAGCCCGGAGGGCTGCCGTTGGGGCCGTACACGTTGATGGTCCAGGAGCCGTTAATCAGCGGCAGCTGGTAGCCGCCGCTACCGTCCAGATTGGAGTCGACGCTGTATTGCAGGCCGTTGATTGAGGCTGTGGCGTCGACGTTGTAGGAGGAGGAGAGCGGATTGCCGTTCGCGTCCCGGACGGTTCCATTGACCCTCGCAGTGGCGGGCACCACCGGGTAGGCCAGGCCGGAAATCGTCTGGTTGCTGGACACCGTCTCGGTCAGCTGCGGCCCGATCAGATTGGCCTGCTGGGCGGTGGAGCTGTCGAGGGAAACATTCCAGGTGCCCGGCGAAACGCCGAGGCTGAAATCTCCCGTGGCGCCCGTGGTCGCCTGGATGTTGCTGCCGCCATTCTGGGGCTGGGCATCGATGATCACCCCCACCAGCGGATTGCCGTTCTCGGTGGCGTTGCCCGTGAGAAATGAAGACGGCCGCGTCGCGACAAAGTTGACCGGATAGGCCACCCCGGATGACACGGTCAGGCTGACCCCATTCGGAGCCACGTAACCCTGCGTGGTGAGCGCGTCATTTTTGGGTTGGACCTGCCAGCTGCCCGGGCCGGCCGCCAAGAGGAAATAGCTGCCGGTGGAATTGGTCCCGAAATCATCCTGAAAAACATTGCCCGCATCATTGTCGGAAACATCCACGCCCGACAGTGGGTTGCCGCCGGAGTCCTGGAGCGTGCCGTAAATCATGGCGTTGGCCGGCGTGAATTCACCGAAGGCCGAGGGAGTCAGGGTGAGGTTGCCCGCCGTGGTGTCGAAATTCCCGCTGTTGTTCTGGAGCGGAAGATAGCCGATGGTGTCCAGGCTGTTTTCATCGGCGGAGGCGCTCCAGTCATTGGCGGCGACCACGGGAATGACGAGGTTGCCGGTGACATCCGCCGCCCCGAAGGCCATCAGCCCCGTCTGGCCGGACTGCACGTAAATCTGCACGCCGGGCAGGGCCGGGCTGCCGGAGACCGACCTGGCCTGAGTGAAGATCACCCGGGTCGCCGCCGTCAGGCTGATGTTCTGGCCGGTGAGACTCACGCCGGCACCGAGCGCCGGCGGGGAAAAGGGTGCGGGGCCGAGGAGTCCCGGGGCACCCGAGTAAATGGCGTACGAACCCGGAGGCGCCTGGATTGAGTAATTTCCCGTCGCGTCTGCCACGACGCCATTCACCAGTCCGCCGTCCCCCTGCTGGCTGAAGAGCATGACCGCCGCGTAGGGCACCGGTGAGCCGCCGCTGGTGATCTGACCGCTGACGGCCTGCGGATAGGAAGGCTGGGTGATGGTCAACACCGCTGTCACCGGAGTGAAAGCGCTGGTCGGGCTGACGACCTGGATCACATACGCGCCCGCGAGCTGCCCGGTCCAGGCCTGGCTTTGAATGCCGAACTTTGCGGAAATGGCACCGTTGACCGCGCTGTCGGTGTCGCCCGGAATCTTCGGGTCGGTGACGCCGCCGAATTTGGCGACCTGCCCGTCGGTCACCAGGACACTTTGCACGAGCGGTTCGCCGGTGTCGATCTGACCATTGCCGTTGGAATCGCGATAGCGGTTGATCCGCACCGTGTCGCCGTTATTCAGTCCGGAAATCTGGATCGTGACCTTCGTCGAACTGTTGTTGGCAATTGACGATGGGGTGACCGTGACCGTGGGCTGGGCCGCGCGCATGAGCGCGGGAATGCAGACAAACAAAGCGGGGGCTGCGACCCGCGAAAAGACACGATTCCATTGCCGCCAAAAGGAACAGGTGCGCATGGCGGACAAAAAGTGTTTGCGCTGATCATGTCAAACAATTGCAAACCTACTGCCAATGCTTCTGCGCTTTCCGATGTCTCAATTCCTACTCACCTTTCCACCAAGTAAACATGAAGTTGTATAAAAATATTTCATGCTAGTTCAGCCCTCCCGGCATTGATCCTCGCTGACTTTCTCCATCCATTCGACAGCCTTTCCATCGAGCTGTTCCTGAATGGCGATGTGCGTCATGGCCGTGGTGGGGGCCGCACCGTGCCAATGTTTCTCGCCCGGCGCGAACCGGATCACGTCACCCGGCCGGATTTCCTCGATCGGACCACCCCAGTACTGCGCGCGGCCGCAACCAGCGGTGACAATCAAGATCTGGCCCAACGGATGCGTGTGCCAGGCGGTTCGGGCGCCGGGTTCAAAGGTCACGCTGTTCCCCGCAGCACGGGCGGAATCTGTGGCGGGAAACAACGGGTCAATGCGCACGGTACCGGTAAACCAATCGGCTGGACCGGGGATGGAGGGTTGGGAGCCACTTCGTTTGATTTCCATGGGAGTTATTTTGTTGGATGGTCGGGTTCCTTGGTCGGACGCCGGCAGAGGCAGCGTCCGGGATGCGTTCGGAGCGGGGCGAAGCCCGGTCGTTATTTCAAGTCTTGCAGAATAATGGTTTCCTTGCACCCCGATTTTGCGGTGAAAGTTTCGGGGCGGCGGCGGTTGGCCGGTGTCAGTACAACCGAAGCCGTCCGGTATTCTTGGCGAGGCGCTTCTGCGCGGTGCTCCCAGGAACCGGCCTGCCGACTCCGGCCGACGGAAGCGCAGGGGAAAAATCATCCTTATCCTTCGATGGGAAACAGTCGGTGCCGGGGAACACCCCATAGCTTTGTCCGGGGCGAGCGCGCATCATGGCGATGCACCTTGGACTCCGCCCTCCCCTATGAAAAACCACCACCATGCCAGCCCGATCCACCACCCTCACCCCGCCGTTGTTTCTGCACCGCTCCATGAGGACATCGCCCAACGTGCCTATGCTCTGTGGGTCGAATTCGGATGCCCCTCCGACCGCACCGTGGCGATCTGGCTGGAAGCCGAAAGCCAGCTGGTGGCGGTTCAACGTTGAGCCGGTAACGGCGGCCGTCACACGCCCCGTCGCGATCACGTCGGCGTAATGATTGCCATGGCAGACTTCCGGTTGATGCCGACCGCCAACGATCACTTATCTCAAGCCAGCCCCGAGACGTTTGACCGTCTCATACCATGGGACCCAGGTTTCAGCGCGTCCGGGCTGGCCCATCTAGCCCGGGTCAAGGGCGGCAAGGCCCGGGCTGCAGTCCTGACGCCAGCGGAACGTGCGGCCATCGCCCGGAAAGGCGGTTTCGCGCGAGCGGCCCGATGGCGAATGAAACGCGCCCAAAAATCCGGTCGTTAAGCACGACCCGATTCTCAGTCTTGCGCCCGGGGATTGCTCCAAGGGCTGGCGCGACCGCGGGGACGAGCCCGTTCTCTCCGGGGCCACCGCCGTCAAAGGAAAAGCCGGCCCAGCGGGCACGAACAGACAGATTTCGTCGCAAAGCGACAGATACCCGGTCAGACCGCCTGCAGCCGGACCAGCATCACCAAACGCCGGACCGGGCCGGGCAATCAGCTGCGCCGACGCCGCACGGCGAGAACGCCGAGGGCGGCCAGACCACCGAGCAAGGCAAAGCTTGAGGGCTCGGGAATCGGAGAGGTGACAATCAGCGCAGTGTTAAACAAGGATTGTGGCGAGCCGGTGGCGCTGGAAGTGCCGACGCCGAATCCACCGATGATATTATCCGTAACCTGGTTCAACTCAATCGAAGTCGTGTTGGGAATGGCGTTATCATCCGGGAAAAACCAGTTGGACGTCGTGGCGGTGAAAATGCCCTGCTGGGTCGCCGAAGCGCCGGAAACGGCATTGAAGGCCCAGACGTAGATTTGTTTTCCGCTCAGACCGAGATTAATGGTCGATTGGTTGGGGGAACTGGCGGCAAAATAACCGGCGATTCCAGCCGTGTCACCGGGGCCACCAATTGTGGTGCTGTCAAACAGGGTGAAGTGAGTGTTGAGATACGTCAGGTTGGAGGCATTGGCCTGAATGGTCGCGTCGTTGATATTGAAATAGCCGAGCTCAACCTTGTCACCGACGGCGAGGGGGGTGCCCGATGCATCGCCAATGCCATAGGTGGTTTCGTCGACCCAGTTGACCACGACGGCCTGGGCGGACTGAGCCGCGATAAAGAGGAGGGAACCGAGCAGGAGGACTGATTTGTTCATTTAGAAAGAAGGCAAAAGAGGCGTTAGAAAGGCTGGGGAATGGTCCAGAAGAAGGAGCCCGCGGTCTTGCGGTTCACGATCACGCAACCGCCCGAGGCAAGGGTTGAGCCGGAAACGTCCGACGTGCCGGTGTTGAGGCGCCAGCCGGTGCCGCCGAGACCGGCGTTCTTGTAGAAGAAGGAGTCGTAGCTGGAACCGTTGTAGACCTGCACCAAATCGGCGCTGGCGATCGTGCCGCCCGCGATTCCGGTGGTGGCATTGGCGGTGTAAAGCTGGGCCGTACCGAGGCTCAGGGCGCCGGCCGGGTAGACGTTGGACACGAAGTTCAGGCCCGGATTGATCGCCACCATGGTGGGACCGGTCTTCACGCTGCCGACGAGCTGGACCGCAACATCCGCCGCCTGCTTCCGGCGGATGATGATGCCCTCATCGATGTAGAGAATCACCCCGCTCATGTCGCCCGTGGTGGCCGCGTTCTCCGAACGCCAGCCCTTGGTGCCGAGGCCGCTGACCTTGTTGTAATAGCCGTCGTAGGATCCACTGACGTGATTATAGATGAGAATCTCGTCGGCATCGGCGGAGGAGGCGCCGCCGCCAAGCGCCGTCGTGCCGCCCACGCCGGCCGTCCCGAACACGCTCGCCAGCGTCCAGTGCTGGCGGATTTTGAACGTTTCGCCCCCGGTGAGGTAGCTGGTGACCGGCTGGCTCAGACCGAGCGTCTTGGTGGCGGCGGTGGTGCTGACGATATCAAGCATCAGTCCGGCGTTCGGACCCGAAGTGATTTCCAGAAAATACGGACCGTTGGCACCGTCAAAGGCGTCATCCGCCCACGTGGCCGAATTCTGCGTGATGGTGCTGCCGCTGAACGAATCGACGGAGCCCTGATAAGCCACGGGCTGGGTCATGCTGACGCCAATGAAAGAGAGCGCACTGGGGGCGACTCCACCATGACCGTGAATGGTCAAAGTGAAGAAACCGACGGGATCGGTGGTGACCGAAGTCTGGGCGGAGGCGACCAAGGGGCAAATCGCCAGCGCAACGGCAAAACCGGCTAGCTTGAGGTGAAGGCGCATAATGGAATGTGTTAGCCGTTTGCAGTGGTTCCGCAAGGTCAAATTTGGAGAAAAACGCCAGAGGTCGCGACAGCTTAACTGCCAAGTTAGTTTCGCTAAAAAGGGGGCCGCGCGCAAGGGTTTGACGCGGTCAACCCGGTGGGCACAGTGCCCTTCCACCACTCCATCGCCCAAGCCCGAAAGCCAACCCGCCCGCCCAACGCGAAAACTACCCGCCATGACGCTCGACGAAATCACCCGGAGCCTGCTCGCGTCGTATGAGACGGAGGGGGGGATCAACCATTTCGACGGCAGCAACCTGCCCTCCGAGGCCTCCGTCAACCAACTGGCGGCGGAGCTGATGCACCTGCTGTTTCCCGGCTTTTTCGAAACGGAGCCGATGACCAAGGGCCAGGTGGCTGACCTGACGGTCCGGCGCCTGGACGGAATCCGCCGGCGGCTCGAGGGCGACATCGAAAAGTCACTGCGTTTCGCCCGCCACGCCCGGCCCGAGGAGGAGGCGGCCGCGCTGACCATGGAACTGCTGCACCGACTGCCCGCGCTGCGGCACGTGGTGCAGTCGGATGTCCAGGCGGCCTATATCGGCGACCCAGCCGCCCGCAGCCTCGAGGAAATCATCCTGGCCTACCCGTGCGTGCTGGTGATTTCGCTCCAGCGCATCGCGCATGAACTCTACCGTCTCGGCGTCCCGCTGCTGCCGCGCATGCTCACGGAATACGCCCATGAACGCACCGGAGCGGACATCCATCCCGGCGCGCAGATTGGCGGTCATTTCTTCATCGACCACTGCACCGGCGTGGTGATCGGCGAAACCGCGCGTCTCGGTGACCATGTGAAAATCTACCAGGGCGTCACCCTCGGGGCCAAGTCCTTCACCGTCGACAGCGACGGCCATCCGGTCAAGGGCGTGAAACGCCATCCGGACATCGGTGACCACGTCACGATCTACGCCCACGCCACCATCCTCGGCGGCACCACGGTGATCGGCGAGCACTCGGTCGTGGGTGCCAATGTCTGGCTGCTCGACTCGATCCCGCCGCACAGCATCGCGGCCTTCAAGAACGAGAACCTGATCGTCCGATCCCGCCGCCGGAAGGAAAAATCCGTCGAGGCTGGCGCGGGCGACATTCCGGACTGGGACTGGAGCATTTGAGTGCGGAGGGTCGATTGCGGAGCGAGGAATTGTCCGGCTCCCGCCGGACTTGAAAATGGCCCCGGCGAGCGGTGCATGAGCCCGCCGAAGTGGCGGTAATCGTGACGACGAATGGGAACGAACATCCCTTCGGTCGAAGCTCGCACCGCCGGCGTGGCCGGCGCAATTGCAATCCGAATTCCGCGGTCGGCAGTCCGCAATACCTCAGGTCCGCTGCCGGTCGGCGAGGGCGCGCGCCACGGTGCGGGCCAGAAACGGGCCACGGTAGATCATGCCGGTGTAAACCTGCACCAGGGTGGCCCCGGCGTCGGCCATCGCGCCGGCGCTCACGGGATCGTCGATGCCGCCGACGCCGATGATCGGCAGCCGGCCGCCGGTGGCCCGGGCGATGTAGCCGACGATCTCCGTCGCGCGCCGGCGCAGCGGTAGGCCGCTCAGGCCGCCGGTTTCGCTGACGCCGGCAAAGAAGCCGGGGCGGGCGAGTGTGGTATTGGTGGCGATGATACCGTCGAGGCCGAATTCCGCAATGACTCCGAGCACCGCGTCAATCTGCGGCCACGTCAGGTCGGGGGCGATCTTGAGCAGCACCGGCACCCGGCGGTTGAACACCCCGACGCGCACGCGGTTGGCGGCCGTGACCGCCCCCAGGAGATCGCGCAACGGTTTTTCGTCCTGCAGCTGGCGGAGGCCGGGCGTGTTGGGGCTGGAGACGTTGAGCACGACATAGTCGGCGTGATCGGCCAGCTGGGCGAAGCTCGCGAGATAATCCTCCACCGCCTGCTCGAGCGGCGCGGCCTTGGACTTGCCGAGATTCACCCCGAGGGGAATGCGGCGGCGCCCCGGCCCGGGCTGGGTCGCAAGGCGGGCGGCGACTGCGGCGGCGCCCTCGTTGTTGAACCCCATCCGGTTGATCACCGCCTCCTGGGCGGGATAGCGGAACATCCGCGGCGCCGGATTGCCCGGCTGCGCCAAGGCCGTGACCGTGCCGATTTCGACATGGCCGAAGCCGAGCGCCGCCACCGCCGGCCACGCCCGGGCGTTTTTATCGAACCCGGCAGCCAGGCCGACGGCATTGGGAAACGTCAGCCCGAAGGCCTGCACGGGCCGGGCGGTCGCGGGGGACAGCCGGTTCCAGTGTTCCAGGATCCGGCAGGCCGGCCCGCAGCGCCCGAGCAGGGCAAGCGCGCGCACCGCGGACTCGTGGGCCGCCTCCGGATCGCGCCGGAACAACAGGGGACGGAGCAACTTCTCGTAAAAATAGTCCATCGGATCCGACACTGCGTCCGACTTGCCCAAACGCAAGTGCCGCCTCCGAACCCGCGGGCCGCCACCCATTCCCCATCCCCCACGAACAAGTCAACCAATAGTTGACATGTTCGCTGGAGCTGCGCCGGAAGAGATGGATAACGGACCGGATGACGGAGGGGGAAGCGGATGAAGTCGGAGAGCCACGCGGGCGAAGCCGCAGCAGGGCGCGTTTTGTGCTTGTTTTTCACCCTGCCGGCTGCACGCTGCGCGCAAATTTTCCGGGTGCGGACGGCCGAGCCGACGCTGTCGCAAAAAGTTATGAGAAATTCACTTTCACGGTTTGACTTGGCGTGAACAGGGGCTTTTTGCTCCCCTGCTTTTATCGCATTACCACCAATGGCCAAATCTTCCGTATCACTCGACTGGTGCATCATCCGCCTCGGCGAAGACCATAACTGGTGGGTCGACGAGGTCAGCGACCCCGTGCGCTGGGACGTGGATGGCCTGAGCATCATCGATCCCCGCCAGATGGCCCATCTCGTCGAGCTAGTCGAGCCGCTGCGCGACTATGGCTTCAGTCAGGACGTGATGGAATCGGCCTTCATTCCCTTCCGCATCGACAAGGAGGCCGGCAAAAAACGCGTCCGTCTCAAGCGGGTGAAGGACTCCTTTTTCGAGTCGGAGGAAAAGCTCTTCGGCCTGCCCGACCATCTCGACGAGGAAAACGGCCCCTATGCGGACCTGCTCGACCACCTCACCCGCTGCCGGGTGAAGATGCTCAACGACCTGTTTGACTTCGAGTCGAAGCTCACGGTCGACGAACTCGAGGACGAGCTGCGCGAGGACCAGAACACGAGTTTCATCGAGGGCAAGGCCATCCACACTTTCGCCGAGCTCTGCGCCATTCTCGACTTTGTGCCCGCGGGCTGGGAAACCGAGGACGGGGAGAAACCCCACAAGGCCGACGAGGAGGAGATCGACGACGCCGACCTGCCCAAGCTGGATGACGCCGAGGAAGAACGCCTCAAGAACGACCAGTCCCTGACTTGGGACGAGGACGAGAAGGACAAGGATGCCGAGGACAAGGATGCGCCGGGCGCCAAGGATGAGGACGACGAGGAGGATGACGGCGACGAGGAGGACGAAGAGGACGAAGACGAAGAGGACGGCAAAACCAAGGATGATGACGACGACCAGCCGCGCAGCCGCGCCGGCCGGCGCCGCTGACCCTGCAGCCGCCGGCGGAGCCAAATCCGCCCCGGCTGCCCACCCGCTTGAACCCCACCCCGTCACGACTCGCGAACCTGGCCCTCCTTGGATGGGTCCTGGCGCTGTTCGCAGGCTGCAACGGTCCCGCCGGTTCCTCCGCCACGCACAATCCGGTCATTCCGAATGAAGCCAGCGCCGCGGTGCTGCGACCCGGCGACAGCCTGGTGGTCACGTTGCAAGGTGTGCCCGATCCCGCCAGCAATGCGGTGCAGGTCGACGATCAGGGAACCGTCAGCCTGCCGCTGATCAGCAGCATCAGCGCCGGCGGCTCGACCCCCTCCTCGCTGGCCCAGCGCATCCGCGAAGCCTATATCACCAAGAAATTTTACACGTCGCTCGACGTCAACGTGACCGTCACCGAGCGCTTTGTCTATGTCGGCGGCGAAGTGCAGCATCCCGGCCGGATCACCTGGACCCCCGACCTTTCCCTCACGAAGGCCATCCAGTCCGCCGGAGGTTTCACGCTCTATGCGAAGGAGACGGCCGTGAGCCTGGTGCGCGATCGCAAGGCCTACGCCGTGGACGTGCTGCTCGCCCAGCGCGCGCCCGCCGAGGATCCTCCGCTGATGCCCGGTGATTCCCTGCAGGTCCCGCGTTCGCCGTTCTGACGGCACCGGCGGCGGAAAATGGGCTGCCAGGACGGAACGAGCTCAGGCCAGTTTCCGCCGGATCAGCCCGACCACCACGCCCTGCGACTCCAGCCGCTCGGGCACGATGTCGGCATAGCGCGGATTTGCGGCCCGCAGGAGCATCCGTCCGCGTTCCTTCACCAGGCGTTTCAGGGTGGTCATGGTGTCATCCACCAGCGCGGCGATGATGTCGCCGGGCTGCGGCTCTTTGCGCACCAACGCGACCAGGTCGCCGTCGAGAATGTTGGCCCCTGTCATCGAGTCGCCCGAGACGCGCAGGAACCAGAAATGCCCCGGCCGCATCCGCCGCACACCGAAGACCGCGGGATCCACCGCAACCGTCTCCTCCGGATCCTGCTCCTGCATCGCGGGCAGACCGGCGGGAATCGCGCCATACACCGCGACGTCAAACAGATGACCCTGCACGGTCTTCGCCTGCAGGCCCCACTTGCCGTCCGCCAGCTTCTCCAGCTGGCCCTTCCGCGCCAGCACCTGCAGATGCTTGTTCGCCCCCTGCTGGCTGCACCCGAAACGACGCGCCACCTCGCGGGTCGAAGGCGGTATACTCTGTGCCGACTGGTATTCGTGCACAAAGTTGAGAATGACTTCCTGGCGATCGGTAAGCATGGTTGTCAGTTGACAACCTAGGTGTGGCCCCGCCCATCCCGGGAAGCAAGCCCCTTTTAGCCAAACGGCAGCTCGGGCAGCGCTTCTTCCGGCGGCTCAAGGCATTGCGGCCCCTCGTGGCGGCTGTTATTCACGAAACTGTTCACCGGCCTCACCTGCATCCGGTCCGCATCCAGGGGCCGGGTCAGCACGGAATACTCCGGCTCCGGGAGCGGTTCTGCACCCAGCCAGCGGGCCATCACGGACTCCGTCAGGATCACCGGCATCCGGTGGTGCAGCGGGGCCACCAGCGCGTTGGGCGTGGTGGTGAGGATGCCGAAGGTCGCCGGGAGGTCGCCGTCCGCCGGCTCCCAGATGCCCGCGAAAGCGAACGGCTCACCGCCCTGCAGCGTGAACAGGTGCGGCAGCTTCGTTTTCCCCGCGGTCCGCCATTCGAAAAAGCCGTTGGCCGGGACGAGACACCGCCGCTTGGCAACCGCCCGCCGGAACAACGGCAGTGTCGCGGCGGTCTCGGCCTTGGCGTTGGGCAGCAGCCGGGGCTGGGCGCTTCCGCGCTCGAAGAACGGCACCAGCCCCCACCGCAGGCCCCGCGCCTCCGGACCGTCGGCCCCGACCGCAACAACCGGCATAAGGTGCGTGAGCGTGACGTTGAAACGCCCCCCGGTTCCTTCGGGCAGCACAAGCTTCCGCGCCAGTGCGCGGGTCATGACCGCCATGGCCTCGTCCGTCCGGTGGAGCGTGTAGCGCGTGCACATCCGTGGTCCGAAGTGAAGCCCAACCGGCTGCGCCGTCACCCCAAAACGTCGGAGAATGCAGACTACAACCGACATTTTCCGGCAAAATTGGACCGCCCGCCGGTCATGGCTTGCCAAGGCGGCGGCGTTGGAAAACGGTCCGCGCCATGCCGACTCCGCGCCTGGCCCCTGTCCGTCATCCGCGTCCCGGAGTCTCCACCCCGGACGCGTTGACCGCCGCATCCGGGGAAACCTCGCTGGTGGCGCGGCTGCGCCAGTCGGAATTGTTCCGCGACTATCAGCAGGCCTTCGAAAGCACCACGGGGCTGCCGCTGGTCCTGCGGGAACCCGGATCGTTGCGACCCCCCCTGCAGGACTCGAAGCTTCGGAATCCGTTTTGCGCGCTGCTGACCCAGTCCAACCCCACCTGCGCGGCCTGCCTCGAACTGCAGCAGCGCGTCGAAGCCGCCGCGACCCACGAGCCCCACACGCTCCGGTGTTACGCGGGCCTGAGCGAGTCCGCCATCCCGGTCCGCGTCGGGGATCAAGTCGTCGCCTTCCTGCAGACCGGCCAGGTCTTTTTACGCGCCCCCTCGAACAAAGGTCTCGCGGTGGCGACCCGGCTGGCGCGACGGGAAGCGAACGGCCCCACCCCGGAGGCGCTGGCCGCCGCATATTTTCAAACCCGTGTGCTCACGAGCCGGCAATACGGGCTGATCCTGCGCCTGCTGGGCATCTTTGCGCAGCATCTCGCGACCGTCAGCAACCAGGTGCGGCTCAGCATGACGGCAGACGAGTCCTCCCTCGTGACCCGGGCGCGCCGGTTCATCACGGAAAACCACAGCCGGAAGCTCGGGCTCAGCGACGTGGCCCGGGCCGTCAACAGCAGCCCGTCGTATCTCTGCCGGAGCTTCAAGCAGACGACCGGACTGGGGCTGCTCGAATTTCTGGCGCGGACCCGCGTGGAGGCGGTGAAGCAGATGCTGCTCAATCCGCACACGCATGTGGGCGAGGCGGGCTTTGCGGCGGGATTCCAGTCGCTGTCGCAGTACAACCGCCTCTTTCACCGGATCGCCGGCGAGTCGCCGAGCCGCTACCGCGAACGACTGCATGGCACCGCCCACCCGGCCGAAACCGCGGGCGGGTCAGACTGAGCTCGTGGCTGCTTCGGTTCCGGCTGGAGTGGCCGTCGCCAGCGTGCCGTACGCCCGCACAAGGGCCTGCGCCAGCGTGTCGCTGCGGACGGGCTTGGTGAGAAAGTCGTTCATGCCGGCGGCCGTGGTGCGTTCGCGGTCATAGGGCATCGCGCTCGCCGTGGGGGCGATGATCCAGGGGCGATCCGGGCTGGCACCCGGGTAGGCGCGCAGGCGGCGGGTGGCCTCGCAGCCGTCGAGCTCGGGCATCTCGAGGTCCATCAGGATCACGTCATACGACTCCGCCTCGATCGCAGCGAGCACGGCGAGCCCGTGGGCCACGGTAGTCGCGCGGAATGCGCAGTATGTTCCATTCTGGCGGCATCCTCCGCAGTCGAATCCGTTTTCAGTCCTACATGAACCGACGGACCAACCAACCGGCACCCAGCAAACCAGCCACAGTCAGTGCACCCCAGACCAGGAGCGTGGCGGAAGAGGCCGGCGGAGCGTGCACGGGTACCGGCACAGCGGGGGCGGATGCGTCGGTGACGGCGGGTGGCGAGCCGGGCTTGCCGGGCACATTCACCAAGGTATTCGGCCGGTCAATCGCGCTGAGATCGCCACTGTCCAGGATCTTGTTGGTGTCGTCCGCAAAGGTGTAGGAGGTCATGTGCCCCTCCTGCATCTGCTTGATGAAGGGGGCTTCAAACTTGATGGTACCCGCCGACGGTCGCGGAAAGATCAGCTTAAACTCAATGTCGTTCTCCGAGTTCAGGGTGACGTCGCCGGCGCGCATCACGATCGTGTTGCCCCCGGCGGTGATGTTCAGCAAGTCCCCCGCATGCGCCTTGAGCATGGCCCCGGTCAGCTCGAAATTCTCCGGGGTGATCGAACTGTCTCCCGCGTTGTCCTGCTTGAGCAGCGCCGTCGCCGCGCTGTTGGCCATCGTGACGTTTACCACAATGTAATCCCCGCGCAGCCGCGCATCGGTGTAGCTCTGCAGCGGGTCGTGACCGCGGACCGCGGCCGCGCCCAGCAGAAGAAGGGCGGCGATCCGGCAGAGCACAATGAAACGGCGAAAGTTCATTGGAGCGGCATTCTGGCTCCCTGATGAAGCGTCCAGCCCAACAGCAGCAGACCCATGGCGGCGATCCAGCTGCCGCCCACCCGGACGACAATGCGCATCCAGGGCCGGTGTAGCGACACGACCACGGCCGCCACCAAGGCCGTGAGCACAAACAGGGTGACCGCAACCCCGGCCAGCTGGAGCGAGCCGGTGGCGGCGCCGCCTTCACGCATGGCGAGACCATTGAAGAAGCCATGTGTGACCCCGAGCAGTCCCGCCAGACTCGCCACCACCGCGGTCGGCAGCCCCGCGTCCGCCGCCACCAGTCCGCCGAGCAGGAGAAAGGCCAGCGCCGCCGCCAGTTGCTCCGGCGGTGAGGGCAATCCCGGGGCGGCCAGTCCGCCCAGCCCGCCCGCCAACCAAGCCACCGGTAGGATCCACAGTGCCCGCCGACCTGCGGCAGCGCCGCGCAGGCCGGCCAGCAGCGCCAGCGTGAACGCCGGCAGCATATCGTCCGGCGACAGACAGAAATGCCCGATGCCATCGTAAACCGGACCGAGCCCCGTCGTCACCAGATGCGCGTCCGCGCGGGCCGAACCCAGTAGCAGCAGCGCCAGACCGGCCAGCAGCCCGCCGGCCTGGCTGCGCCTGCCACCACCTTGGAGGGAATTCGTCTTCATCCGTTCATGATCTCCCAACGGTTGCAGCGGGGGCGGTTGCGTCGCCGGAGGGAGCGAACCAAGCCTGCTTGGTTGGCATTGGTGCGGCACCCTCCGGCTCGGGGTGCGCCGCGACCCACAGAAAATACACCCCGCCCAACGCAATCACGGCGCCGCCGACGCGCAGCGCGACCCGTCCCGCCGGCCACCGGTGGACCAACCCGAGCGCGATGCCGCAGCCGTGGAGCGTGCCGGTCGCCAATACGAAGCCCATGCTGTAGAGCAGCCCGTTCTGTCCGGGCGGCAGCTCGGTGCCGTGCGCATGGCCGTGGAAAAGTCCGAACACGCCCACCAGCACCGCGGGCCACCACAGCTGCTTCGGTTTCACCTCGCCGCAGACCATCATCCCGAGGAGCAGGGCCGACAGGCCGATGCCAATCTCGACCCCGGGCAGTGGCACGCCGATCAGTCCCAAAAAGCCGCCGACTGCCATCACCATCGGAAACGTCACCGGCAGCAGCCAGACGGCCGGCGCGCCGAGCTGTGCGCCCCAGAGCCCCACCGCCACCATGGCCGCGATGTGGTCGAGTCCGGACCAAGGATGGTGGAATCCGCTGGCGAAGCCGCCCGCCTCGCCGTGCTCAATGTGCGCCTGCGCCAGCGGCGCGCTGGCGAGCAGGGCGGCTGCAACGCCCAGCCGGGCGAGTCGGCCAGGCCATCTCGGGGCCGGGATTAGGGCAGACATGCGGTCAACGTCAGGCATTGGGTTCATCGCAATGCCGCCAGTAAAACCACCGTGCGCTGAATTGTCCAATACGCACCCAGTCCGCCGACAGTGTAGGCTGGCAACGCCTCCGCCCAGCGCGCCCAGCGGATTTCCAGCGTGCGGAACGAGCGCGCCAGCAGCAGGATCAGGGCGACGAAGCACAGCTGGCCGAGCTCCACCCCCACGTTGAACAGCAGCAGCGCCAGCGGAATCTCGTTCCGCGCCAGACCGAGCGCAGTCAGCCCGCTGGCAAACCCGAACCCGTGCAGCAGACCGAAGGCGAACGCCACGACCCACGGATGGGCAATCGTCAGACTGGTTTGGCCGCGCCGCACCCGCACCATCTCCGGGCCGAGAAACAGGATCGACAGCGCGATCGCGGCATTTAGCGGCGGCAGCGGCGCGCGGGCGTAGCCGAGCGTCGCGATCGCCAGCGTGAGGCTGTGGGCCACCGTGAACGCGGTGATCGTCTTCAGCAGCATCCAGCGGTCCCGCACGATCAGCAGCAACCCGAGCACAAACAGCAGATGGTCGACGCCCTTCAGGATGTGTTCGACGCCCAGGCTGAGAAACGCCCAGGCCTGCCCGAGCCGGCTGGGCTCCGCCGCAATCGCCTGCTCCAGATGGTTGACCGTGAGACGGAATATCTCCGCCCGGCCGTCCGTCCGCACCACCCGCACCAGCACATCGGCAATCGCCGCGGCCGAGCCACCCACCCCAATCACAGCGCCATCCGGGCCCCCGGGACACGCGACGTTGAAACGCTCCACGTAGGCCTCCGCGGTCCGCGTGACCGCCGCTTCGCCCACCTGCTTCCAGGCGGCGGGCAGGCGGGGGCGTGAGATGGCCGATCAGGTCGTCCCGCGCCGGCACCTTCCACAGCGCGGCCAGCGTCTCTGGTCCGGTCTGACGCAGTTCCAGATAGGCCGGCTGGATTTCGTGGGCCGCAAGACGCCCCGCCGCGCCGGCCAACCAGCCGGCCAGAATGACCCAGAGAGCTAGGCGCCGGAATTGCGCTAGAAATATCGCTTCCCCGTTCATCGCTTCGTCGACTCAGCGGGTTTCGCCGCCTCCACCGTCACAGTGTAGGCTTCCCGCAATTTCCGGTAATCAGCGTCCACCGCCTCCTTGTTGCGGGCATCCTGCCAGGCGAGCACCACCTCGTCGCGGACCTCCGCCAAGCCCGGCAGCCGGCCGTCCGGCCGCTTGAAGGCCGCCGGATTTTTGTCAAAGAAGGCCTGCAGCTCGGCGTCGGCCGGCGGTTTCGCGCCAAGATTCTGCGCAGTCAGGAACTCCATCCGCTGGCGGAGCCGGCGGCGGACCACCGGATCGTCCTGGTCCAGCCCGAGCTTGCGGGCCTCGCGGTTGAGCACCTCCTCGCGCACAAAGTCATCGATCAGCCCCTGCAGCTCCGCCGTCGTCGGCGGCCGCTGCATCGAGCGGGTGAAACTCACCGTGAGGTTGTCCTGCAAGCCCGCCGTGATGTCGATGCGGTGGGCCGCGTCGCCGGTCGCGTCGCCGGTCCGGCCCAGCACGGCAAAGAGGCCGAACAGGACTGCGCCCAGCAGTAGAAAATGCACCAGGGGTTCGCGCAGCAGTTTCATGGAAGGGGAGGCGGAAAACCGCGCGCTGAGTCTTGGCGCGACCCCTCCGACGGCGAGCCCAAAGTGCGGCGGAGCGCGGTTCCGTTTTTGGTGTCGCCGGAGCGTCGCCGGGCCGTATGCTCATCCCCCGAATCCATGAATCTTGCCGAACAGGTCAAACGCGCCGGGGTGGTCGGGGCCGGCGGCGGCGGTTTTCCGACCCACGTGAAACTCGCGGCGGCGGCCGACACCGTCATCGCCAACGGGGCGGAGTGCGAACCCCTGCTCCACAAGGATGCCGCGGTGATGGAGCATCAGGCCGGCGCGATGGTGCAGGGCCTGCAGCTGGCCATGGCGGCGGTCGGCGCAACCGCAGGCATCGTGGGCATCAAGGAGAAGAACCACCACGCGGTCGAGGCCGTCACCGCCGCCTGCCGGGGCACGACGGTGCGGGTCCATCTGCTCGGCGACTATTATCCGGCGGGCGACGAATACGACCTCGTGCACGAGGCGACCGGCCGGCTCATCCCGCCCGGGGGCATCCCGCTCCAGGTGGGTGCGGTCGTGTGCAACGTCGAGACGTTCGTCAACATCGCCGCCGCCGCCGCCGGCCGGCCCGTGACCCATAAGACCCTCACGATCGCGGGCGCGGTGCGCGGGCCCGTCACCCTGACCGTACCGCTCGGCACCAGCCTGCGGGAATGCCTCGAGGCCGCCGGCGGGGTCACCGTGCCCGATCCGGTGCTGTGCATCGGCGGCCTGATGATGGGCGAGACAACCGACCAGCTGGACCGTCCGGTGATCAAGACCACCGGCGGCGTGATCGTGCTCCCGCGCACCCATCACGTCGTCGAGCGCAAGCTCAAGCCGCCGGCCGTGCAAAACGCCATCGGCAAGTCCGCCTGCGACCAGTGCCGCTACTGCACCGAGCTCTGCCCGCGTTTCCTGCTCGGCTATGCCGTCGAGCCGCACCAGGTCATGCGGAGCCTGGCCTTCACCGCCACCGGTGCGGACCGGTGGAACGAGTGGGCCGCGATGTGCTGTGCGTGCGGGCTCTGCACCCTCTACGCCTGCCCCGAGGAGCTGTTTCCCAAGGAGGCGTGCGACCAGTCCAAGGCCGAGCTGAAGAAAGCCGGACGGAAATGGTCCGGGCCGACCACCGTCCGCCCCCACCCGATGCGCGACGGCCGGCGGGTGCCGATCCGCGCGCTGATGCAGAAGCTGCACCTGCTGGCCTACGAGCACCCGGCGCCGATGTCGGAGCGGACGGTGGCGCCGCGCCGGATCGTGCTGCCGCTGAAACAGAGCGCGGGCTCGCCGGGCCGGGCGCAGGTCCGGCCGGGCGAACGGGTGGACGCCGGCCAGCTGCTCGGCGATGTGCCGGAGAAGACCATCGGTGCGCCGATCCATGCGCCGTTTGCCGCCACCGTAGACGAGGTCACGGCCGCCCACATCGTGCTCACCCGCAACTGACCCGACTTTCCTTATGACCGAGAAATCCATTGGCCTGCTCGAACTCTCCAGCGTCGTCGCCGGTTACCTGGTCGCCGACTCGATGCTCAAGGCCGGCACGGTGCGGCTGATGCTGTCCCGCTCAATCTGCTCCGGCAAATACATGGTGCTGGTGGCCGGCGACGCCGCCGCCGTCGAGTCCGCGGTCGCGGCCGGCGCCGAGGCGGCCAACGGCTGCCTGATCGACCGGTTTGTCATCACCCACATCCATCCCGACGTGATCGCCGCGATGGGCCGCACCCCGGTGGCGCCGCCCGACGGCGCGCTCGGCATCATCGAATCCTTCAATGTCGCCACGCTGATCCGGGCCGCGGACACCGCGGTGAAGAGCGCGGACGTGCAACTCCTCGAGGTGCGGCTGGCGATGGCGCTAGGCGGCAAGGCGTTTCTTACCCTGACCGGCGGGGTGGCCGCGGTTCAGGCCGCCGTGGCCGCCGGGCGGGCCGTCATCGCCGAGGCCGGCATGCTGGTCAACGCGGCCGTGATCTCCCGGCCGCATCCCGACATCTACCGGGAAATCATCTAGTCCGCCGCGCTCAGAGGGCGCGGCCGTATTGCACGGGCGCCGGGGGCGGCGGTTTCACGCCCAGGATCCGGGCGGCGTGCAGCGGCCAGTTGGGATCCCGCAGAAATTCCCGCGCCAGCAGCACCACGTCGGCGTGGCCGTTGCGCACAATCTCATCGGCCTGCGCCGGCGCCGTGATCATCCCGACCGCGGCCGTGGGCAGGCCGGCCTCCCGGCGGATGCGCGAGGCCAGCGGCACCTGGTAGCCCGGGCCGACGGGTATGGGCGCCTGCTCCACCCCTCCGCCCGAACTGCAGTCGAGCAGGTCCAGCCCTTCGGCCTTGAGCCGGCGCGCCAGCTCCACACTTTCCTCGATGGTCCAGCCGCCCTCCACCCAGTCGGTGCAGGACAACCGCGCAGTCAGCGGCAGGCGCTCCGGCCAGACCGCCCGGACCGCCCGCGTGGTCTCGACCAGAAAACGGATCCGGTTGTCAAAGCTCCCGCCGAAGCTGTCCGTGCGCTGATTGGACAGCGGAGAGAGAAACTGGTGGGCGAGATAGCCGTGCGCGGCATGCAACTCCAGCCACTCGTAACCGGCCGCGAGGGCGCGCTGCGCGGCCGCGACAAAGTCGGCCTGCACCCCGGCGATGTCGGCCACCGACAGCGCGCGCGGCACCTTCGGCAGCGGGCCGCCAAACGCGAGCGCGCTGGGGCCGACGACGGGCCAGCCGCCCGCGTCGTCGGCCAGCTGCGCCCCGCCCTCCCAGGGCCGGGCCGCGCTGGCCTTGCGGCCGGCATGCGCCAGCTGGATCCCGGGGACGGCTCCCTGCGCCTTGATGAAACGGGTGACGCGCGCCAGCGGCTCGATGTGCTTCTCCGCCCAGAGCCCCGCGCAGCCCGGCGTGATGCGCCCCTCCGGTGAGACCGCCGTCGCCTCCGCAATCACCAGCCCCGCGCCGCCCGCCGCGCGGGCGCCCAGATGCACGAGGTGCCAGTCGTTCGCCACCCCGTCGTCCGAGGAATACATGCACATGGGGGAAACCCCGATGCGGTTGCGCAGGGTGACCGAACGGAGCGGGAACGGGGCGAAGAGCTGCGACATCGGAACGGCGGGTCAAAGGTGCGCAATGACCTCGGCGACCGGAAACCGCACCTTGGGCGTGGTCGCGTATTTGTCGTCGGCCGCCCGGTAGCCGACGGCGCAAGCGCAGAGCGTGGTAAACGGGGTACCCAACAAGCCGAGGATCTCGTCATACTGCGCGGGCACCAATCCCTCCATCGGACAGGTGTCCACGCCGAGCAGCGCGGCTGACGCCATGAAATGGCCCAGGGCGATGTAAACCTGGTGCGCCTGCCACGTGTCGAGCCGGCCGGCGCTTTTCGCCCCCGCCAGGCTCTGGGCTATGACCTTCCGATAGGGATCCAAGGTGGCCGGATCGACACCCCGCACGGTTGCGGTCCGTTGGATGAAGCGCCCGAGATGCTCCTCGCCGATGTCCTTGTGGACAGTGAAGACGACAAAACGGGCCGCGTCCACCGGCTGCGTCTGGCCCCAGGAGGCGCCCACCAGTTTCTGCCGCAGCGCAGGACTGTCCACCACGATGAATTTCCACGGCTGGAGACCAAACGATGACGGGGCGAGCACCAAGGCCTGCTCCAGGGTGGACCAGAGATCGGCGGGAATCGGACGGGCCGGGTCGAACTTTTTGGTGGCGTAACGCCAGTGCAGGGCGGCGAGGAGCTGCGGTTGGTTGATGGGTGTCATGATTGTGAGAGAGGATGCCGTCGGCCGGAACCGATCCGTCCCACCGGCAAGGCGGCACGCTGCACAGCGTCGCCCGAATTGCAAACTCCCGGTCCGACCCCCGCCACCGTCCGCCATCCCCCGACCCAAGGATTATCCGCTTTCCAATTCCCGGCCGGGCCCCTTAGCTTCCTCGGCCCAATCCCTCCCAACGCCCGCTTCCCCGCACCCATGAACCAAGCCCTGAAACCATTGCTCCCCTTCGGCCTGTTGGCCGCCCTGTTGCTGGCGGCCGGTTGCAGCAAGCCCAAGCCCGCCGCCGCCGCGACTGCCGCCGCTCCCACCGCCGCCGCCCCCGCCGCCACCCCCACGGGGATCAAACTGGGCTTCATCGTCAAACAGCCCGAGGAGACCTGGTTCCAGCTCGAACGGAAATTCGCCGAACAGGCGGCCCGGGAAAACGGCTTTGAGCTGATCGAGTTGGGCGCCCCCGACGGGGAAAAGGTGCTGTCGGCCATCGATACCCTCGCCGCCAACGGCGCCAAGGGCTTCGTCGTCTGCACCCCCGACCCGAAGCTCGGCCCCGCCATCGCCGCCAAGGCCGCGGCCCAGAATCTGAAACTCATCGCGGTCGACGACCGCTTTGTCGGCGCCGATGGCAAACCGCTGGAAAACGTCCACTACCTCGGCATCTCCGCCCGCAAGATCGGCCAGTCCGTCGGGACCGCCCTCTACGTCGAGATGCAGCTGCGCGGCTGGAAGGACGAGGACACCGGCGTCTGCGTCGTGACGTTCGACGAGCTCGACACCGCGAAGGAACGCACCGACGGCGCCACCGAGGCTCTGATCGCGGGCACCTTCCCGACCTCCCGCATCTACCGGGCCCCGCAGAAAACTTCCGACATCCCCGGCGCGCTCGATGCGGCCAGCATCCTCCTGACCCAGCATGCCGAAGTGAAACACTGGCTGATCTGCGGCATGAACGACAGCGCTGTGCTCGGCGCCGTCCGTGCGACCGAAGGCCGCGGCTTTTCGGACAAGGATGTCGTCGGCATCGGCATCAACGGCACCGACTGCATCCCGGAGTTCGAGAAGTCCAAGCCCACCGGGTTCTTCGCCTCGGTGTTGCTCAGCGCCCAGCAGCACGGCCACAACACCGCCCAGATGCTGTTTGACTGGGTGAAGAACAACAAGGAGCCGGCGCTCGACACCCGCACAACCGGCCGGATCATCCACCGCAACGACTTTCGCGCCATCCTGAAGGAAGAGGGGATCCGGAACTGAGGCCGCTTCCCGTGCCAACCCGGCTGGTTTTTGATGGTGTCACCAAGGAGTTTCCCGGCGTCCGGGCGCTCGACGATGTCTCGTTTGCCGTGGAGGGCGGCCAGGTTCACGCCCTGATGGGCGAGAACGGCGCCGGCAAGTCCACCCTGCTCAAGATCCTCAGCGGCGCCTACACGCCGACCGGCGGCACCGTGGCCATCGACGGCGCCCTCCAGGTTTTTTCGGGGACGGCCGCCGCCATCACCGCCGGGGTCGCGGTCATCTACCAGGAACTTTTTCTCGTGCCGGAAATGACCGTGGCCGAGAACCTGTATCTCGGCCACCTGCCGGCCCGGGGCGGCGTGGTCAACCGCCGCCAGCTGCATGATGACGCCCGCCGCCAGCTCGCCTGGATCGGGGAGGAGATTGATCCCGCCACCAAGGTCGGCCACCTGCCCATCGCCCAGCGCCAGTTGGTCGAAATCGCCAAGGCCCTCTCCCGGGGTGCCCGCGTCATCGCCTTCGACGAGCCGACCAGCAGCCTCTCCGCTCGCGAGGTCGAACGGCTGTTCGCCGTCATCCGCGACCTCCGGGCCCGCGGTCACGTCGTCCTCTACGTGACCCACCGCATGGACGAGGTATTCGCCGTGTGCGACGCCGTCACTGTGCTGCGGGACGGCCGGCACATCCGCACCTTCTCCAGCATGGTCGGGCTGACGGTCGACGACATCATCCGTTCCATGGTGGGCCGCGAACTGAGCAACGTGTTCAACTATGCGCCGCGCCCGGTTGGCGGTCCGGCCCTCGAACTCGCCGGCCTCACCGGCCCCGGGGTCACCGCCCCCGTTAGCCTCGCGGTCGCCGAGGGCGAGATCGTCGGGCTGTTCGGACTCGTCGGCGCCGGCCGCAGCGAACTCCTGCGCCTCATCTATGGCGCCGAGCGGCGCACCGGCGGCACCGTGCGCATTGCCGGCCGGCCGGCCGCCATCGCCACGCCCCGTGACGCCATCGGGGCCGGCCTGGTGTTCTGCCCCGAGGACCGGAAACGCGACGGCATCGTGCCAGTCCGCTCGGTGGAGGAAAACATCAACCTCTCCGCCCGCCGCCTCCATGCCGCCGGCGGCTTCGTCCTCAACCGCGCCTGGGAGCGCGCCAACGCCGAAAAGCATGTCGCCGCGCTCGCCATCAAGACCGCCTCCCTCGAGACCCAGATCGTCTTCCTCTCCGGCGGCAACCAGCAGAAGGTCATCCTCGCGCGCTGGCTGTCGGAGGACGTGAAGGTCATTCTCCTCGACGAGCCCACCCGCGGCATCGACGTCGGCGCGAAAAGCGAAATCTACGCCATCATCCAGCAGCTCGCCGGCCGGGGCGTCGGGGTGCTGCTGGTCTCCAGCGAGCTGCCCGAGGTCCTCGGGCTCGCCGACCGCGTCCTGGTGATGCGGGGCGGCGCCCTCTCGGGCGAATTTCCCCGCGCCGACGCCACCGAGGCCGGCGTGCTCCGGGCCGCCCTGCCCGTCGCCAGCTGACTTCCCTTTCCATGAAAAACACCACCGGCAAATTCCGCCTCTTTTGGGAACGCGCAGGCATGCTCGTCGTCTTTGCCGCGCTCTTCACCGGGTGTTCGCTCTTCGTCCCGCGTTTCTTCTCCCCCGCCAACATGGAGGGGCTGCTGCTCTCCGTCTCCACCATCGGCATCATCGCCTGCACGATGCTGTTCTGCCTCGCCGCCGGCGCCTTCGATCTCTCCGTCGGCTCCGTCGTGGCCTGCGCCGGCATTGTCGCCGCCCTGGTCATGAATGCGACCGGCAGCGTCGTCCTCGGCGTCCTCGCCGGCCTCGCCCTCGGACTGCTCGTCGGCCTGGTCAACGGCCTCCTCATCGCCAAGGCCGGCATCAACGCCCTCATCGCCACCCTCGCCACCATGCAGATCGTGCGCGGGCTCGGCTACATTGTTTCCGGCGGCAAATCCGTCGGCATCGTCCTCGACCAGTTCTTCCTGCTCGGCAACACCGTGCTCCTCAAGATTCCCGCCGGCACCGACCCCGTGAGCGGCGAAACCGTCTACTTCAAGATCATCACGCCGGTGCTCATTTGCCTGGTCTGCTTCGTCGGCTTCGGCTTTCTCATCGAGCGCACCACCTACGGCCGCAACACCCTCGCCCTCGGCGGCAATCCGGAGGCCGCCCGCCTCGCCGGCATCCCCGTGGACCGCCTGCGCATCATCATCTTCTCCATGCAGGGGCTGATGGCCGGCGTGGCCGGCATCGTGCTCGCCTCCCGCATGACCAGCGGCCAGCCCAAAACCTCCGAGGGCCTTGAACTCGAGGTCATCTCCGCCTGCGTGCTCGGCGGCGTCTCCCTCAACGGCGGCATCGGCAAGATGAGCTACGTCGTCGCCGGCGTCCTCATCATGGGCACCATGAGCAACGCCATGAACCTACTCAACGTCGACTCCTTCTACCAGTATGTCGCCCGCGGCCTGATCCTCCTCGTCGCCGTCGCCTTCGACCGCCTCAAGCAGCGCCGCGCCTGAGCGGCCGCCGCCGCGCGAACCGGGCGCCGCTCCCGCCGCCCGGGCTTTTTTGGTCGCGAATCGGCGGGCCGGGGCCAAGCTTCCGCCCCACCCGCATGCCCGCCCGGTTCCTCCACCTCCTTCGCCGACTCCGCCCGCCGGCATTGCCCCCGCTCGGCCGGCTCCTCCTGGTCGCCCTGCTCTGCGCCGCCCCGGGCCTGCTCCGGGCCAACCTTCCCGGCGGCGGCACCGGCACCGGGCCCAACGTCACCCTCACCAGCAACGCCACCACCGCCACCCTCAGCAACGGCCTCGTCTCGATCCTCTGCACAAAGGCCGGGGCCACGATCAACCAGATCAACTACACCTACAACAACGGCGCGGGCAACACCACCTACCAACTGCTCTCCGGAGGCAAGAACGGCGGCCAGCTGTACTGGGAAACCGGCGGCTTCGGCAGCGGCACCTTCGCCTATTCCGTCGCCGTCGATCCGGCCGTGGGCGACGCCAGCCACGCCGCCGGCGATTACGCGGAAATCGACCTCTTCAGCACCTCGACGTCCAATGGCACCATGGACGTCCGCTTCTCCATGCTCCGCGGCTCCCCCGGCTTCTACGTCACGCCGACCTGGAGCCACCGCGCCGGCGACGTCGCCATGGGCACCGGCGAGGAGCGGGACAACATCTACATCTCCCCCACCTTCACCTGGAACAGCATCGATGCCACCCGCAACTTCCAGTACAACATCGGTGGCACCGCCGTCGGCGTGCCCGGTGCACCGGTCGAGGTCTCCCTCTGGACCACCGGCATCGGCCAGGGCAAGTATGAGGACAAGTACAAATACAGCGCCCATTTCGGCACGGAGCGGACCTGGGGCTGGAGCAGCGTGACCAACGCCGCCGCCGGCTTCAGCGGCCGGAACATCGGGATCTGGTACTGCCTCGCGAGCAGCGAGTATTTCAACGGCGGCCCGCTCAAGCCCGAGCTGATGGACGCCCCCATGGTCATCATGACCAACGGCGGCCACTACTACATGGGCAGCGACAGCAACTTCGCCGCCGACGAGGCATGGACGCGGGTGTCCGGCCCCTACTTCATCTATTGTAATGCCGTATCGAATACGATCACCAACGCCTCCCAGGCCGCCAACGCGCTCTTCGCCGACGCCCGCGCCCAGGCCGCGGCCGAGGCCGTTGCGTGGCCCTACCCGTGGTTCGTAAACCCCAATTACGCCCCGGCCTCCAACCGTGGCACCGTCACCGGCCGGATCGTGATCAGCGATAGCGGCAATCCCAACGCCTCGGCCGCCAATCTCTGGGTCGGCCTCGTCCAGCAACCCGCCACCACCGGGGCGGTCTACGACTTCCAGCAGTGGATGAAACCCTATCAGTTCTGGGTCCAGAGCGACGCCGGCGGGAACTTCTCCATCCCCAACGTGATCGCCGGCACTAACTACACGCTCTATGCCTTCGGCCCCGGCGCGGCCGGTACGTTCCTGTCGCAGAACCAGTCCGGCGGCAATCCACCCCTGCTCACCAGCGTGCCTGCCACCCCCTTTGCCGTCACCGTCACCGGCGGTGCCACCACCGCCCTGGGCAATGTCACGTGGACCCCCGCCCGCGCCGGCCCGACCGTCTTTGAAATCGGCTACCCCGACCGCACCGCCCGCAAGTTCCGCCACGGCGAGGACTGGTGGGTCGGCGACCTCGGCCCCAGCCCGTCCCAGCCCAGCCCCGTTTGGAGCAAGTTTCTCGAATACCCCTTCGATTTTCCCGCCGGCGTGAACTACGTCGTCGGCTCGAGCCGCTGGTCCACGGACTGGAATTTCATCCAGCCGGTCCTCCCCAACAGCTCGGGCACACTCGTCACCACCACCTCGAGCATCACGTTCAACCTCGCCTCGGCTCCCGCCGCCGGTGCCCCGGCCTCCCTCTACCTCGGCATCGCGTCCGACTACTACACCGCGCTCATCGTCAGCGTCAACGGCACCAACCTCGGCGGCGCCGCCGGCGTCACCGCCGCCCCCGTCACGACCATCCCCTCCACCGGCTTCTCCCCGACCTCGAGCAACAGCGACACCAACATCCGCGACGGCATCAACGGGGCGTTCTCGGACGAACGGCTCAACTTTCCCTCCACCCTCCTGCACGCCGGCACCAACACCATCAGCATCGGGCTCCGCCAGGCCGGCGGCACCGGCCTCAACCGCCACGCGATGTATGACTACCTCCGGCTCGAGCTGGGCGGCTATGTCCCACCCGCCCCAACCGCCGTCACCGCGTATCCAGGAAACAACTGCAACCTGCTCAGCTGGCCCGCCGTCCCGGGCGCCACCAGCTACAACCTGCTGCGCTCGGCCACCGCGGGCAGCGGCTACACCACCCTCGCCAGCGGCGTGACCGGCCCCGTCGCCGGCAGCGGCCCGACCAACGCCACGTTCGTCGACGCCACCGCCGCCAACGGCACGACCTATTATTACGCCGTCCAGTCGGTCAACCCCGCCGGGACCAGCGCCAGTTCCCCCGCCAGCGCCGGCACCGCCCCCTCCGCCGCAGCCGCCACGTCCGCGCCCGCCGCCCCCACCGGGCTCACCGCCACCCCGGGCAACGCCCAGACCGTCCTCGCCTGGACGGCCCCGGCCGGCGCCAGCCTCTACACCGTCCAGCGCGCCACCCTGGTGAGCGATGATGGCGGCGGGTACAACACCCTCGGCACCATCACGCTCACCAACGCCGTTGCCGGCACAACCTACACCGACACGTCGCCCACCAACGGCAGCCTGTACACCTACGCGGTCTCCGCGACCAACGCCGCCGGCACCGGCCCCGCCGCCACCTCCGCCATCGCCAAACCCCTGCCCTCCGCGCTCTCCGCCGCCCCCGCCACCCTCAGCGCCAGCGCCGCCGCCGCCCAGACGACCCTGACCTGGTCCGCCGTGTCCGGCGCCACCGGCTACATCCTCCAGCGCGCCACCTCGGCCGGCGGCCCCTACACGTTCGTCGCCAGCATCACCGAAAACACCTACACCGACACCGGCCTGGGCAACAACACGACCTACTTCTACACCGTCTCCGCAGTCAACGCCGCCAGCGTCTCCGGCAATTCCACCGTGGCCAGCGACACGACCGCGCCCGCCGCCCCCACCGGGCTCGCGGCTGCTGCCGGCAACACCCAGGTCTCCCTCAGCTGGACGGCCGCCACCGCCGCCACCAGCTACACGGTCAAGCGCGGCACCGCCACCGGCGCCGAAACCGTCATCGCCACCGGCGTCAGCGGCACCACCTTCACCGACACCGGCCTCGCCAACGGCACGCCCTATTTCTACGTCGTCGCCTCCGCCAATGCCAACGGCACCGGCCCGGTCTCCACCGAGGTCACCGTCACCCCCGTGGCCACCGTGCCCGTCGCTCCCACCGGCCTCACCGCCAGCCCGGGCAACGCCCAGGTCGCCCTCGCTTGGTCCGCCTCGGCCGGCGCCACCAGCTACACCGTCAAACGTGCCACCGCCACCGGCGGACCCTACACCACCGTCACCTCCTCGGTCGCGACCAACGCCTACACCGACACCGGCCGCACCAACGGCACCACCTATTTTTACGTGGTCGCGGCCACCAATGCCGGCGGCACCGGCGCCAATTCCACCGAGGCCAGCGCCACCCCCGTCGCGCCGCCTGCCGCCCCCACCGGCCTCACCGCCACCCCCGGCAACACCCAGATCGCCCTCGCCTGGTCCGCCTCCACCGGCGCCACCAGCTACGCCGTGCTCCGCAGCACCACCAATGGCTCCGGCTATGTCGCCATTAACAGCAGCCTCAGTGGCACGAGCTTCACCGACACGGGCCTGGCCAACGGCACCACTTACTATTACGTTCTGACCGCGACCAATCTCGGCGGCACCAGCGGCAACTCCACCCAGGCCAGCGCCACTCCGCTCCCGCCGCCACCCGCCACGCCCACCGGACTCACCGCCACCCCGGGCAACGCCCAAATCGGCCTCACCTGGTCCGCCGATAGCGGGGCCACCAGCTACGCTCTCCTGCGCAGCACCACCAACGGCTCCGGCTACGCCACCGTCAACAGCACGCTCACCTCCACCAGCTTCACCGACACCGGCCTCAGCAACGGCACCACCTACTATTACGTTCTGAACGCCTCCAATCTCGGCGGCACCAGCGGCAATTCCACCCAGGCCAGCGCCACTCCGCTCCCTCCGCCACCCCCCACCCCGACCGGACTCACCGCCACCCCCGGCAACGCCCAGGTCGGACTCAGCTGGTCCGCCTCGCCCGGCGCCGCCAGCTACACGGTCCGCCGCAGCACCAGCAGTGGATCAGGCTACATCACGCTCAACAATTCCGTCACCACCACCACTTACTCCGACACCGGCCTGTCCAACGGCACCACCTACTTCTATGTCGTGGCCGCCACCAATCTCGGCGGTAGCAGCGGTAATTCCATTGAGGCCAGCGCCACGCCGCTGCCCGCCTTCAACCTCTGGATCGCCGGATATTTTCCCGGCGTGTCTGACCCCGCCGTCGTCGGCCCCGCCGGCGATCCCGACCATGACGGCCTGCCCAATCTTCTCGAATACTTCCTTGGGACCGGACCCAACCAGCCCGACCCCGCCGGAACTCTGACCTCCATCCCCGACGGGCATGGCAATCTCGTCCTCACGTTCCGGATGGCCAAGAACCTCGCGGGCGTCACCTATGCCATCCAGCAGTCGACCGACCTCGCCACCTGGACCGACACTGGCGTCACCGCCGCCCAGACCGCCGATCAGGGTGCCTATCTGGACATGCAGGCCACCGTCCCACAAGGCGGCGCTCGCCGCCTCTTCCTCCGCCTCGTCGTCACCGCCCCCTGAACCCGGCAGCCGCATCAGCGCATACGTCCGGGACCTGCGGCTCCGCCCTTGCTGTTTCCAAAACTCTGTCCACTTTTCTTCTCAGCCAAAATTCAAGTTTCGCCTCCATGAGCAAATCTTCCAAGAATTACATGCCGGTCATCCTGGTGCTCTGCGCCGTGACCGCCGGCCTCGCCATCTGGTACAACCAGCATCAGCTCGCCGCCGCCAGGGCCGAGGCCGACCGCGTCGCGGCCCTGCGCCCCGCCCGGATCGATCCGGTTCCGAGTGCCCAGCCGGAAGCCCCGCCGCCGCCCGACACGCTTCCGCCGCCGCCGCCCGATGACCAGGCACCCGATCCCGCCCAGCAGATGCGGGACCGGATGGCCGCGTTCATGAATGATCCGCAGATGCAGCAGCAGATGCAGCAGCGCATGCAGGGCATGGCCCAAAACATGTATGGCGACCTCTTTGATTCGATGAATCTGAGTTCGGACCAGCGGGACCAGGTCAACACCCTGGTCGCCCAGCGCATGCAGGCGGGAGCCACCGTTTTTATGAACGCGATGCAACAGGGCCTTGATCCCCAGGCCAATCGCGACCAGCTGATCCAACAGGTTCAGCAGGCGCAAACCACGATGGATGCCAGCATCCAGGCCGTGATCGGAGCCGACAACTTCCAGCAGTTTCAGGCCCGCGACCAGCAGATCCGCCAGAATTTCCAAAATGGCGGCGGCTTCGGCGGGCCGGGCGGGGGTGGGCCGGGTGGCTGATCCGACAGGGTCAAGACCGCATCCCGCCTATTCCATGTTCAGCCCCACTCCGCTCCGGGATATCCTGCTCGTCGCCGGTTTTGAGCTGCGTGAAATGCTCCGCAGCCGCCGGGCCTATTCCGTAATCGCGCTGTATCTTTTGGTGGCCACGCTGGCGACCTTGGCCTTTGTGCAGATTCTCGTGCAGGCGGACGCCGTGGTCAAAAACCCGGCTTCCTTTATCATCGGCGGCCGGCCGGGGCAGGGCCGGGGCGGGATACTGACCCCGCCGCCCGCCATCGCGAGCGCTCCGTCGCAGGCGGTCCTTTTTTCCCGCAACTCCCCGTTTCGCGGACTCCTGAGCAGCATGTTGACGGAAAAGGACACGCTGGCGTTCATTCTCAGCAAACCGCCCATCGCCCTGTTCTACACCCTGATTTCCTTCATGACGCTGCCGTTTCTGATCATGATTACGTCGTCGGAAACCATCGCGCAGGAACACCAGACACGCGGTGTGCGTTTCATCGCCATGCGCACCGGACGCGCCGAATTTGTTCTCGGCAAGGCGCTCGGGCAGGGATTTCTGATGGGCCTCGTCACCCTGCTCTCCGGCGGGATGTGCCTCGCGATCGCCGCCTGGCAGCTCAGCGACTTCGAATGGGGGCCCGGAGTGTCCGCCGTGTTGTTGTTCTGGCCGCGCATCGCGGCCTATGGCGCCCCTTTCATCGGCCTGGCCGCGCTCTGCTCGATGAACAGCAGCTCCGCGCTCACCGCCCGTGCCTTCTCCCTGCTGGGGCTGGGCGGAATGTGGATGATTCACACTATCGCCAGTGTTTACAACGGCGTCGACGTGCCTCCGATTTTGAACCTGCTGGATCTTGGGGTTCCCAACTCCCATCAGAACGCGCTCTGGCGCCCCGACATTGCCTCCGTCGGCTCGACCATGGCGGTGCTCGCCACCCTGACTGCGCTCTATCTCGCCATCGGCCTGTTCTTCTACCGCCGGAGGGACCTGTGAGCGCCGCCCCCGCCCTGCTGCTCGACGCAGTTTACAAACGCTACGGGCGCATCAAGGCGCTCGACGGCCTGGCGCTCGAAGTGCCCGCGGGAACCGTCTTCGGACTGGTCGGACCCAATGGCGCCGGCAAGACCACGACATTCGCCATCGCCTGCGGCTTCCTGAAGGCCGACCGCGGCACCGTCAGCCTGCTCGGCGACGGACCCTTCGACCCCACCCGGCATCGCGGCCGCATCACCGCCCTCCCGCAGGACGCCGCCCTCGGCCGCGACCTCAATGTCGCCGAACAGCTCGCCTACCTCGGCCGCCTCCAGGGCGTCAGCGCCCGCGCCATCCGCGGCGAGGTGCAACGCATCCTCCAACTGGTGGACCTCACCGAGCGCGCCCGCGACCGCACCCGCACGCTCTCCCATGGCATGCTCCGCCGCCTCGGCATCGGCCAGGCCTTCCTCGGCAACCCGGAACTCGTCCTGCTCGATGAACCCACCAACGGCCTCGATCCGCGCCAGGCCCACGTCATCCGCGAATTCATCGCCAGCCAGCGCGGCCAGCGCACCATCGTCGTCAGCTCCCATAATCTCCACGAAATCGAGACGATCTGCGACCATGTCGCACTGCTCGAGCGCGGCCGCGTTGTCTTCGCCGGCCCGATTGCCCAAGTCACCGGTCGCAACGACGAGATCCGCATTGCACTCGCCGAGGGCCCCGTGCCGTTGGACGCCATCCGGGCCGCCCTCGCCGGCGACACCGTCACCTGGGATGAAAAAGCGCGGATCCTGAAACTGGTCTTTCAGAAGCAGCCCGGCCGCACGGCCGAGGATGTGACCGGCACCGCGCTCCGCGTCCTCCTCGATGCCGGCGCCCGCATCTCCGCCGTCAACCGCGGCCAGTCGCTCGAGAGCAAATACCTCGGCCTGCCCGACGCCACGCCTCCGCCATCGCCACAGGCTTGACCGGTACCCGCCGGCGCACCAACGTCCGCCCCGCATGTGGCGAAAGTTCCAAATCACCTCGGTCCTGCTGGCGTGGCTTTTCGCCACCGGCAGCCAGTGGGATTTCGTGCAGGTTTTTGCCTGGGGCCGGATGTTTGCGGACAACGCCACGACCATGTCCCTCGCCGAGGCCGCGCGGGAAACCTTCGCGCCGGAAAAGCTCTGCCCGCTCTGTCAGGCCGTCAGCCGGGCCAAACAGCAACAGGAAAACCCGTCCGCCCCGGACGCCAAGGCCCCCGGAAAAATCCTGCTCGTGTTCCAGCCGGTCCCGACGGTGATCATCGCCGCCCCGCCTCTTTCCCCGTGGTCGCCTGGCGACCAGGTCATGTTGAGCATCGGGCGCCTCGCGCCCCCGACGCCCCCGCCGCGGACCGCCTGAGGCCGCTCGCGTCGGTGCGAATGTCGGCAGGGTGCCCCCACCCCGCCTGCATTTTGCAACCCTCTGTGACTGCCAATCATTCTCGTTCTCATTCTCTTACTCATTCTCGGGATCGTAAACAAGCAGCCCGAGGCGAGAACGAGAATGAGTAGGAGAACGAGTGGCAGAGGCCCAACCCGCGGGGTGAGGGCACCCCGCCTACATCAGACCGATGCTTCCTGCGCGGCAAATCATCCGCGGCTCCATCGCGCCTTTCTCGGCGCTCCGATTCCTCCACACCCGGTCAACGCCGGGGACTCTTCTTCAACGTAATCTCATTCCTTTCCCATGTCCGCTTCCCGTTATTTCAAAACTTCGCTCCTCCATCTCCACCGCCGGATCATTCCGCTGGGGATCTCATTTGCCGCCCTGCCCGGGGTCACGTTCGGCTGCTCCGTCTGCGGTTGCTCGCTCAGCTCCGACTGGGCCCTGCAGGGCTACAACGAAACCGCCGGCCTCCAAATCAGCCTGCGCGACGAATACTATAAGCAGTCCGACCTCCGCAGCGGCACCCAGAACGCCAACCTTGCCACGATCGACACGAGCGTGAACGAGATCCAGCAGGAGACCCTGAACCGAAACCTCGTCCTCGGACTCGACTGGGTCGCCAGCCCGAACTGGGCGGTGTCGCTGCAGCTGCCCTACTACGACCGGTTCCACAGCACGATCCAGCCGGGCGAGACCGATATTTCCACCTCGCACGCCACCGGCCTCGGCGATGTGCGGGTTCTGGGCCGCTACCAGGTCCAGCAGGGCCATGAGAGCAGCTGGAGCGTGCAGCTCGGCCTCAAGCTGCCCACCGGCGGCATCAACCAGAACTTCGCCACCGGGCCCGCCGCCAGCACCCCGCTCGACCACGGGCTCCAGCTCGGCACCGGCACGACCGATCTGCTCGCCGGCGTTTCGCATTTCTCCCGGCCCGGGCTCTACGTCAGCTGGTTTGCGCAGGTCCTGCTCGATCAGCCCCTCGCCGCTCGCGACGGCTTTATTCCGTCCTCCAGCGTCAACGCCAACACCGGCATCCGCTGGCTCAACACCAGCGCGTTCACCCCGGAACTCCAGCTCAACGCCACCTGGAACAGCCGGGAGCACGGCATCAACGCCGACTCCGCCAACAGCGGCGGCGTGCTCGTGCACTTCAGCCCGGGCCTGAGCGCCGACCTCTCCACGCGGCTGAACGCCTTCGCGTTTCTCCAGCTCCCGGTCTACCAGCGCGTCAGCGGCCTCCAGCTCGAGGCCCGCTGGCTCCTCGCCTCCGGTGTGCGCTACAACTGGTAAACCGCCCCGGCAACCTCCGCGTTGCCAGTCGTGGACCGATGCTCACTTCACCGCATCCGCCGGCGGCGGTGCCGCCGTTGCCTTCAGCGAGAAGTCCGGCGGGTTCAGTCCCTCGACATCGACCAGCGCCAGCGCCGGACGTTCGTCGGGTTTGAGCACCGAGGCGTGCACGTTCGTGAATGTCGCCCCGCGGACGTGCCGCAGATACAGCCCCGAGGCCGGCATCACCTTGCCAAACATGCTGTATTCCGGATAGGCCGATTCCTTTTCCTGCAGTTTCACCTCAGCATCGGCGGCCGTGCCACCGCCGGGCACCACGATACTGACGTTTTCAAACGTGATGTTCTCCACCGGGTGCCCGGGGACGCCGTTGACCAGGAACCCGATCAGCCGGACGCCCTTCGCCTGCACGTTCCGGATGGTGACATCGCGAATCACCCCCGTTGGCTTGGGCGTGTCGCCGGCGCGGAACACCTTCAGCCGCGAACCCAGCCGGATGCTGATCGGCACCGCCACCCCGTCCATCGTGATGTCAGCGATTGTCACATGCTGCAGGTGGGCCCCATCCACCGAATTGAGGGCGATGCCCGACATGCCGACATTGCGGAGCTGGCATCCGGTCACCGAAACATTTTCAAAGTCACCGAGCGATTCGGTGCCAAACTTGATCGCGTTGCACTTGGTGGAAAGGATGCAGCCGCTCGCCGTGATGTCGCGGCTCGGCAGGGGACTCGTGGCCTTCACGCAGAGCGCGTCATCCCCGCTGTCGATGTCGCAATCCTTGACATGCACATTCTCGCAGGAATCGAGGTCGATGCCGTCGTTGTTGGCGAGACCGGTCGTCCGCGTGCGAATGGTCACATGCTCGACCGTGGCGCCATGGGTCTGGAAAAAATTGAGCGTCCACGCCCCCGGGTTGGTGAGGTGCACGTCCTTCACGGTCACGTCCGTGCAGCGCAGCCAGCGCATCAGGAACGGACGGATCTTGAACGGCGTCTGGCCCGCCCGGACCAGCCTGCCCTGGCCGTCGACCGTGCCCGCACCGATGACCCCCACATGCTTCGCGCCGTCGGCCACGATGAGCGCGTAACCCATGGTGTTTCCGCTGCCGTCCGTGAACGGATCGACGTTGCGGTAGTCGGCCGCGTTGGGGCTGCCGAGCAGCACGGCGTCCGCGTCGAGATTCAGCGTGACGTTGTCCTTGAGCTGGATGGTGCCCGTGAGATAGCGGCCGGTGGGAAACGTGAGCGTGCCCCCGCCTTGCGCACTGCAGGCGTCGATCGCCTGCTGCAGCGCGGCGGTGTTGAGCGTGGCGCCGTCGCCGACCACGCCGGCTTTGGTTACGTCAACGGTTCCGGCGGCCGACGCCGGGGCGGCGGCGCACAGCACCGTCGACAGCAAGATCAGGATGGGGAGGGGATGATGGCGCATGGTCGAGGGAGATTGCCCGGATTAACGGGTCGAAAGCTTGTAGATGTTGATCGAATACGGCGCGACGGTGCGGGTGAAGTTCGGGCCGAAACCCGATTCCCGCGCAGTTACCGGCACGATCTTCTTCGGCTCCGCGACGGAGTTGGTGTCGTCCAGCTTGTCCGCCTTCATGATCACCGACTCGCCGTCCGGCGCCACCGTGGTCGCGCCCGTGACGGCCACCCGGACGTCCTGCGCCGTGTCCAGCGGGTTGACCACCTTCAGGTAGATGACGCCGGTCTTGCTGTCGCGGGTGGCGACATAGAACAGCGTCGGCAGCTGCCGGGCGGGGGCGGCCGGGGCCGCCGCGGGAGGCGCTGCGACCGCCGGGGCGGGCGGAGACGTGCCCGCCGTCCCTGCTCCGGCCGGGGCCCCAACCGATGCGCCACCACCGGCCGCCGCCGCGCCGCGGCGGTTGCCGCCGCCCGCGGGCTGCTGCCAGGAGCGCGTGCCGACATCCGTGGCGCTGATCGCGAGGATCTCGTCGCCCCGGTTGTTGTTGAACATCACCTGCGCGTAATACGCCGGCGAACCGTAACTGGTGAGCGCGTCATAGCCGATGAGGTTGACCGGCCACTGCATCGACGAGCCGGGGGCGTTGCGCCCGCCCACCGCTTTGCTCACGTTCACAAACAGCGGCGCATACGAGGCCATGATGACCGCGTCGGAATTGCGCTCGAGACCCGTCATGTAGGCGGCGTCGCCCAGGGCACCCGCAAAGTTTGGCGTGGCCGCATTGTTCGGCACGCGCGTGGCCCACTCGCCCTCAAACACCTTCGGGCCGGTGCGGTCGTACTTGTCGTAGGCGGTGGCGCTGGATTCCGCCTGCTGCTCGGAGTTCATGTAGAGGTGGCTGTCCTGCACGTCCGGCCTGCGGTCCCGCACGGTGCTCGTGAGCCGGCCGTTGTTGGGGGAATGCACCGAGGCGTCGATGAGCTGCAGGTCGGGGTATTTCGCCTTGATGGCGTCGTGCAATTGCGTGAACCGGCCGTTGTAGTCGCCGCGCCAGTCCTCGTTGCCGACTTCGACATAGGTGAGCTTGAACGGCGCGGGATGCCCGTCCTGCGCGCGGACCGCGCCCCACTTCGTGCTCACGTCGCCGGTCACGTATTCGATTTCGTCGAGGGCGTCCTGCACGTAGGGCTGCAGCGCGTCGCCGGGCTTCACCTCCGCGTTGGCCCCGCCGCCGAGCACCAGCCCCGAAAACACCGCCAGCAACGGCTGCATCTTCAGATCCTCGCACCATTCGAGAAACTCCAGCAGGCCCAGGCCGTCGGTCGAGCGGTAGCGCCACGGGCTCAGGTGCCCGGCGCGCCCGGACACGTCGCCAACGGTCTTCTTCCAGTCAAAACGGTTGGCCAGGTCGTTGCCCTCGAGATAATTTCCGCCGGGAAAACGCAGGAACCCGGGATGGTAGTCGGCCAGCAGCTGCATGATGTCGGGGCGCAGGCCGTTCGGCCGGTTGGCGTAGGTCGGTGGAAACAGCGAGACCAGGCTGAACCAGACGGTCCCGGGCGCGTTGGCGAGGAGGACGAGCCGGTTGGTGGCCGAGGGCGCGATCGTCTGGCCGGTGGTGAGCGAGACCTCGTATTTTTTCCACTCGCCGGAAAGTCCGGTCACCTGCGCCCGGGCGAAGACCGTCGAGCCATCGGTGTTTTCCAGGCTCACCGTGAGCCCGCCGGCAAAGCCTGGCGCGGACTTGGCGTAAAAGGAGGCGCGATAGGTGGTGGCGGGCCGGACGGCCATGCCCCAGTAACCGTCGTTGGCGAAACCCGCGCGCTTCGCCGGCCCGCCCTCGGTGATGTCGAGCCTGAGGCTCACGGGCAACGCCTCGTTCAGAGGCTGGGTGCGGTCGAGCGCGATGCTGCCGGCCGCATCGGCGTCCTTCACGAGGGTCCAGTGGTCGGGATTCTGGGCGTTGTCCAAAAACGCCCGGTTGCGCACCAGCTCGGCGTAGAGCCCGCCGTCGTAGGAGTAGTTGATCTCCTCGGTCATGATGCCGTAGAGCAGCGGGCTGGAGTGCCCTTTCACTTCGCCGGCGTTGATGGTGAGGGTCGGTTGGGCCGCACCCTCGGCGGCCCGGACGATTCCGGTGGCGGCCAGCAGCAGCGGCAGGAGACGGACGAGAACAGTGAACGGGGAGGCGGTTTTCATGGGAGGGGAAAAAAGCAGAGTCAGGGGTGGTCGGACATCCTGAGGAGAACCCGCGCCCAAGGGAACCGGATTTTTGCGCAATTGATTGTTTGTTCCCATTAGCTGCGCTAACGATGGGCATAAGGGCGCGTAATTGTTGAGCCGGGAGACAGGGCTGAAATTGACGGAAAACCGACTTGGGCCCAGTCTGGGCACCAGCCGGGTCGTGTTTCCCGGTGAGATTGATCGGAAAGAAGTCAATCACCCAGCCGCTCCACTTTGTCGGGGGCGGCTGGAGTGTTTCTGGGTCCAGAAATTGTCCAAAAGGCAATTCATCCCGCCCACTCCTCATTCCGACCCAATCAATCGCACGGGTGAACCCCGCTCCGCGCCCATCCTCAATCGCCGACCCGCCGTGCATTGGGCAGTTGACAGATGATTTCGTTATGATATCATGTTGTTATCAGTAAACCCGCGATCCTGGTTCACGTCTACGCCCGATCGGCCGGCCCTCTCCCCGCTCCGCAAGTCCCCACGAGAAATCCACACCACCATGAACCCATCCGCCCCCACTCCCTCCAGCCGGGAAATCCCGGCCGCCGCCCTGAATGGTTTCGCCATGCTCGGCTGCAATCTGCTGCTGCTCTTCGGCAGCATCGCCCTCCTGATCCACGCCCTGATGAAATTGTCGGCCCACACGGGCGGCGCCATCGATGTGGCCCAGGTGATCGCCGCTCCACTGCTGCTGGTGCTGGCATTCGTTTTGCTGAGCGGACATTTTACACTCCAGCCCAACGAGGCCCGGCTGCTGATTCTCTTTGGGGCCTACCGGGGCACCGTGCGTACCAGCGGCTTCTTCTGGGCCAACCCTTTCTATGCAAAACGCACCAACATGTCGCTGCGCGCCTACAACCTGAATTCCGAGAAGCTCAAGGTCAACGACAAGCACGGCAATCCGATCGAGATTGCCGCCGTTGTCGTGTGGCGGGTGGCTGACACCGCCCAGGCGAAGTTCGACGTGGCCGACTACAATCGCTATGTCAACGTCCAGAGCGAATCCGCCCTCCGGCATCTCGCCAGCTCGTATGCCTACGACCTCGGCGAGGTGGCCGAGGCGAAGGATGAGGTCACGCTGCGCAGCGGCGGCGAAACCGTGTCGGCCGCGCTCTTGCACGAACTGCAGGAACGCCTCACCAAGGCCGGTGTGGTCGTCGATGAAGCGCGCCTGTCCTATCTGTCGTATGCGCCCGAAATCGCCGAGGTGATGCTGCGCCGCCAGCAGGCCCTGGCCGTGGTTGCCGCGCGCAAGATCATCGTGCACAATGCGGTGAGCATGGTGCAGATGGCACTCACGGAGCTCTCCACCCTCAAGGTGGTTGAACTGGACGACGAACGCCGGGCCGCCATGGTCAGCAACCTGCTGGTCGTGCTCTGTGGCGAGAGCCACGCCACCCCCGTCATCAACACCGGAACGCTCTACACCTAGCCGGCGCCTTGGCTGCCGGACCCATTCCATGAACTCCTCCTCCCTCCCGGGATCCCATCCCACCCGCGACCGCCCCGATCTCCCGTCGCAGATCCCGAAGCACCCGTCCCTGTGAGCAACCCTGGCCTCAACAACGAACCCGCCGACGGGAGCCGCAAGGCGTTCCTGCTGCGCATCAGCCCCGAACTCTGGAAAGAGGTCGAGAGCTGGGCGCAGTCGGAACTGCGCAGTGTCAACGGTCAGATCGAGTATCTCCTGCGCCAGGCAGTGAACCAACGAAAAAAAAAGCCGTGAGTTTTGCGCCTCCCTACGATCCTCGGATGGGGCCTCTTTGCGTTCGCCCTCGCCGCGCTGTCCACCAATTTCGATGAGCAGAAGTCAGCGGTACTGTTCCCCTGCCGTTAGTACCATGGCATGGCGGACCGCTGGTGGATTCAGGCTGGCTCAGGGTCATGCAGCGTGATGAAACAGATGTAAGTACCCTTAATCCTCGCTCCGGAATTCTAGCTTCTGGCTCCTATCATCCTCCTCCGCCTCTGCCACCAGTCGCTCAATGGGCGGGTTGAAACACGATACTTCCGACGAGGGTCACGATCACCCTTCGGCCGTCGCATAGAGGCTCGCTCGTTCGCAGGATTGCGGTTGTGGGGAGGTCGTAGGATTTGACAGGATGTGAGGGAACCCAAATTTCGCCGCCAGAGGTAGCGAACTTGCCGGGAAATTTGCCGGGCGGGACGCCATTCCCAAAATAATCGTACCCTTGGATGGTTTGTTCGGGGGTTAGCCCGGTGAAAAACAATCCGCTGGGCGCATCGCCCGGCAACAAATCGGTCAGCTGCTTCGGAAAGCTGTCATGGTGGGCCCAATATTTCGACACGGCTGAACCGTGAGGTGGTCCCCGGAAACTGGACAGGTCGGATCGTTAACCCAAAGTCAGCACAACGATCCCTATGTCAAAGAAACGACGTCAGCACAGTCCCGATCTGAAAGCCCGGGTCGGCTTGGAAGCCCTGAAGGGCATTGA
>CAIQQB010000068.1 GCA_903873805.1 uncultured Opitutia bacterium
CGCATCCAAGCCCTCAAGGCCGATGCCCGTGGCTTCCGCTCCTTCACCAACTACCGCACCCGGATTCTGTTTCACTGTGGGAAGCTCAAGATGCTGCCTCACCTTCAGCCCTCATCCACCCACTAAGAAACCGGAAGAACCATTTTTTCCAGGACCGATCCGCTGTTCGTGTCGGCTTCAGCCGAGAAATCCCAGGCCAGCTGGGCATAGTTGGTTGTTTTGGCGTTGTCCGGCTGTGGAACGAACCGGTAGTACGCCTCAGGCAGTGTCATTTCGAATCCGCTAAGACCGACCGTGGCATTCTTGATGTGACGATCGACCACGGTTGAATTGGTGAAGGGCGTTGAAGCGCATCCGCCCATCAGCATTGCGAACAGGAATAAAGATGAGGTGAGGCGGAATTTCATCGGTGGTGCTTTGCAGTGGTTGGCTGGATGGTTCATGCGGGGCGGATGACCGGCGGCCTTGGCGGGCCCTTGATCACGGCATCCTGTCGGTCGTGAAACGAGCCCACCGAACAGAAACAACACCGGGAGATGCGTTCAATTCCAATGTTGGCGCATTATTTGTCCTGAGGCGTGGTAGCCGACAGTTGAGTACCAGTGGAATCCAAATTTGGTTTGGCAGCTTTGGAGGTTCTTTCCCCAACGGTTGCTGCCGGCACCGGCCCGGGTGGTTGGTCTACGACCGTCGGCGCCAGTGGGCGCCGGGTTTGCCCTTGGAGTGATAGGTGGGGTGGCCGCCGCCGTGGGCGGGGCGGCCAGGGGCGCGACTTTGGTGGCGGCCGGGTTCGCCCTGCTGCTGGCCGCCGGCGCCAAGGCGCTGCCGGCCCGGACGGCGCGGGCCGCCCGCACCGGGCTTGGACGAATCCACCTCCGGGGGTGAGCCGCCGGCGTAGGCAAAACCCTCGAGCGGAATTCGGGGGATGGACTGGCCGATGAATTTCTCGATGGCATGCACCGCGCCGGCTTCCTCGGGCGTGGCCAGCATGAGGGCATCGCCGGTCACCTGCGCGCGGCCGGTGCGGCCGATGCGGTGGACGTAGTCCTCGGGATTCTGCGGAACGTCGTAGTTGATCACGTGCGACACGCCGGCGACATCGAGGCCGCGGGCGGCGATGTCGGTCGCGACCAGGATGCCCTGTTTGCCGCTCTTGAATCCCGCGAGCGCGGCGACGCGCTGGGCCTGCGAGCGCTCGGCGTGCATCACGGCGACGGCATGGTTGGCGATCCGCAGGTGGTGGGCGATGCGGTCGGCCCCGTGCCGGGTGCGGGAGAAGACGATCACGCTTTTGAAGTCGGCGCGTTGCAGGAGCGCGAGGAGTAGGTCGAATTTTTGGTCCTCCGAAACGGTGTGGATGGCGTGGTTGATGGTCGCGGTGACGGCCTGGGCACGGGCGATCGCGATGCGTTCCGGGTCGCGCAGGGCGAAGCGGGCGATGTCCTCCAGCTTGGGCGGCACGGTGGCGGAGAACAGCAGCGTCTGCCGCGCGGGCGGGCAGAGCTTCACGATGGCCTTCACGTCGTCGATGAAGCCCATGTCGAGCATGCGGTCCACCTCGTCGAGGATCAGCACGCCGACGGAGTCGAGGCGGATGAGCTTGAGATCGAGAAACTCGCGGAGGCGTCCGGTGGTGGAGACCACGATGTCGGCGCCGGTGCGGAGGGCGTTGCGCTGGGGGCCGGGTGGGACGCCGCCGTGGAGGACGAGGGTTTTGAGGTCGGTGAAGCGGCCGAGTTCGCGGAAGGCGGTCTCGACCTGGACGGCGAGCTCGCGAGTGGGCTCAAGCACGAGGACGCGCGGGCTGCCGGGCCGGTGCGGCCCGAGGCGGTTGAGGACGGGGAGGGCGAAGGCGGCGGTCTTGCCGGTGCCGGTCTGGGCGGAGGCGATGACGTCGCGCCCGGCGAGCACGGCTGGGATGGCGCGGGCTTGGATGGGGGTTGGCTGGGTGTAGCCCAGGGCCTGGGCCCCGCGGACGAGGCTGGAGAACAGCCCGAGTTGCGAAAACGGCATGGAACGACAACGGCGGGAATCGGGGGCGAACGCGATGGGAAAAGGCTGGCCTACGGAAGACACGGAAGGCGGACCGAGGAATTGGTTGCCCACGAAACACACGAAATTACACGAAAGGAAAGAGGGACGGACGGATGGTGTCACGGTTCTGACTGGTTGGTCCGGCACGGCACGCTCTTTCGGCTGCGCCAAATCTGGAGCCTGGCTCCGCCCTTGGACCTTAGAGGTTGAGCGTTGGCGGTTGGACGTTCCGCAGCCTCAGCTGCGGTAATCCGCGTTCTCGCTCACATATTCGTGGGTGAGGTCGCCGCCCAAGACGGTTGCCGCGGCGTTGCCGCCGCCGAGATCGACGGCCAGCTCCACGCACCGTTCGTGGGGTGGATAATCGATCGCCGGCGCAAAGACGCCGTCCTTCGGCGGTGCGCTCGCGTAGAGCTCGGCGTTCCGGAGGTGCGCGACCAGCGCGGTCTCCTTGTCCGGATTCAGCTGGAACACGCCGCCGGCGAAGATCTCGATCCCGCCCATCCGCACGCGGAGCCGGGAGAGGTCGGTGCCGGGCGCATGGGCGCCCACATGCTTGCCGATGGCCTGCACGAGCCGGCCGACGTTTGGGTCATTCCCGGCGACGGCGCATTTGAAGAGCGGCGCATTGACGATCGCCTTGCCGAGGGCCGAGGCGAGCGCGGCGTCGGCGGCACCGGTGACCTGCACGCGGATGACATGCCGCACGCCTTCGCCATTGCGCACCACATCCCCGGCCAGTTCGCGGCACACCTGCGTGAGCGCCGCCTCGAAGGCGACCAAATCGGGGCAGGGCACCGCACCCGAAGAAACGACCACCACGGTGTCGGAAGTGCTGGTGTCGCTGTCGATGCTGATGCTGTTGAAGCTCGGTCCGACCGCGCGGGTGAGCATCGCGCGCAAGGCGGTGCGTGGCACCGCCAGATCGGTCAGCAGGTAGACCAGCATGGTCGCGAGATTGGGCTCGATCATCCCCGCGCCCTTGGCTATGCCCACGATGCTGCCGGCGCCGACGTCGGCCCGGCGGATTTTGGGATAGAGATCGGTCGTCACGATCCCCTCGGCCGCGGGCAGAATGGAGCCGCCGGCCAGCGCTGCGACCGCCGAGGGCAGGGCGGCGATCATCGTGCCGACCGGCAGGCCCCAGCCGATCACGCCGGTGGAGCTGGGCAGTACCTGGGTCGGCGCGAGACCGAGCAACCGGGCGGTTGCGGCGCACACGCGCTCCGCGGCGGCGACCCCACCGGGCGCGCAGACATTGGAGATCTTGTTGTTGACGATGATGGCGCCGAGGGTGGGCTCGCCGAGCCGTTGCCGGCCGACGATCACCGGCGCGCCGGGAAACGCATTCTTCGTAAACACCGCGGCGAACTCGGGCGTCGGCTGGTCGAGGGCGAGCAGGGTGAGCGTCATCCGGGCGGGTTTGGGCGCCTCGGCGGGAGTGAAATCAAAGCGCGCCGTGCCGACGCGGAAACCCGCGGGCAGGGCGGCCTGGGTGGCGAGCCACGCGCGGTGCGCGGCGCGGTCGGCGAAGGTGAGAACGTTGCTGGACACATGCGAGAAGTGGGCCGGACGGGCCGTGGTGGGAAGAAAATTTTTCACGGCCGGCGGCACCCTGCCGGCCCGGCGGTGAAAATTTTTGTGGAAATGCGCGGCCGGTGTGCCTTATTCCCTACCGCACACCCACACCGTGAAACATTTTTTCTGTCTCCACCGCCCGTCCGCGGCCGCCGGCCGCCGCCCCTGATCCGCCATGGACGTTGCTGAAATCACCGCCAAGGCGAAGGTGCTGCTGGAGGCGCTGCCCTACATCCAGGATTTCCGCGGGTCGACGTTCGTCGTGAAATACGGTGGGAGCTTCATGGATGACCCGGACCCGACGACCCGCAACGGCGTTGCCGGCGACCTGGCGTTTCTCGCCGCCGTCGGCATCAACGTCGTCGTGGTCCACGGCGGCGGCAAGGCCATTACCCGGGCGATGGCGGAGTCGGGCCTGAAGGCAAATTTTGTCGGCGGCATGCGCGTCACAGACGAGGCCACGATCGCGATCGTGAAGCAGACCCTCGACGAGATCGTCAACAAGGACGTCTGCGCTGCGATCCTCAGCGCGAAGGGCCGGCCCAAGGGGCTGCCGGGTGACAGCGTGCTGGTCTGCACCAAGCTCACGACCGACGACGACGGCAAGCCGCTCGACCTTGGTTATGTCGGCGAGGTCACCGAGGTGAAGGTGAAGCTAATCAAGAAGGAGATCACCGACGGTTTCGTGCCGGTGATCTCGCCGGTGGCCGAGGGCCTCGACGGCAAGCCCTACAACGTCAACGCCGACCTGGTGGCCGGTCGCGTGGCGAGTGCGCTGCGCGCGCGCCGGCTCGTATATATGAGCGACGTGCCCGGCCTGCTGGCCAATCCGGCGGACCCCGCCTCGCTGATCTCGACGCTCAAGATTTCGCAGGTCGAGGATCTGAAGAAGAAAGGTGTGATTGATAAGGGCATGCGGCCAAAAGTCGGCAGCGCCATCCGTGCGCTGGAGGAGGGCGTGCAGCGCGTTCATTTCATCGACGGGCGACTCCCGCATTCGCTCCTGCTGGAGATTTTCACCGACCACGGCATCGGGACGGAGATCGTGCAGGGATAGGGGATTTTGGAATTTGGAATTTCGCTTTTGGATTGAGGTCAGGGTGGCGTGCATCGCAGGTGCCGAAGCAATGGCGAGGGCGCCCCGCTCCATCCAGACCAACCGTCATTGCGCAAACCGGAGCTACACCTGAGTGGCATGGGGCCGGAAATCGGGCGTTGATAATCCAAAATCCAAAATCCAAAGTCCAAAATTATGCAGTCCTCCCTCACCCGCGCCAGCGCGGCCGATCTGTACGACGCGCATGTGATGAAAAACTACGCCCGGGCGCCGCTTACGCTCATGCGGGGCAGCGGCACGCAGGTGTGGGACGACCAGGGCAAGGCCTATCTCGACTTCACCTCGGGCATCGCGGTGAGCGCGCTTGGCCACTGCCACCCGCACTGGGTGGCGGCGGTGCAACGGCAGGCCGGAGAGCTGATCCACACCAGCAACCTCTTCCGCAATCCCAACCAAGCCGAGCTGGCGCGACGGATCGTGGGCCTCGCGGGGCCCGGCCGGGTTTTCTTCTGCAACAGCGGGGCGGAGGCCGACGAAGCCTTGCTCAAGCTGGCGCGCCTCCATGGCATGAAAAAGGCGGCCGAGGAGGGCAAATGTTACAAGATCATCTGCGCCAAAAACGCCTTTCACGGCCGCATGTTCGGCGGCATGAGCGCCACTCCGCAGGAAAAGATCCAGAAGGGCTTCCGTCCGCTGGTGCCCGGCTTTGTCTTTGGGGAGCTGAACAACCTTGCTTCGTTTGAGGCGCTGATCGACGCCGATACCGCCGCCATCCTGGTCGAGAGCATCCAGGGCGAAAGCGGCATCAACCCCTGCACGCCCGAGTTTCTGGTCGGACTGCGCCAGCTGTGCAACCGGCACAACCTGCTACTGTTGCTCGACGAGGTGCAGTGCGGCGTCGGGCGCACGGGAAAATTCTACGCTTTCGAGCACGCCGGCGTGCGGGCCGATGCCATCGCCATGGCCAAGGGGCTGGGCGGCGGCTTTCCCATCGGTGCGGTCTGGGTCGGCGGGACGGCGGCAGACCTCTTTCAACCGGGCATGCATGGCACGACGTTCGGTGGCACGCCCCTGGCCTGTGCGGCGGCGCTGGCGGTGCTCGACGTGATCGAACGCGACCAGCTGCTGGCGCATGTGACCCGGGCTAGCGGACCGTGGATCGCGGCCCTGGCGCAGCTGAAGCGGGATTTTCCGGCCCACGTTGTGACAGTGCGCGGCCTGGGCTTCCTGGTCGGCGTGCAGATGACCGGCGACCCGGGACCGTGGATCACCGCCCTGCGTGAGCGCGGGCTGCTCGCGGTGCCGTCCGGCGGCAACGTCATCCGGCTGCTGCCGCCGCTCGTGTCCACGCCGGCCGAGCTGGCGCGTTCGGTCGAGATCTTCCGCGCCGCGCTGGCGGCGGCACCGGGCGCGTCTGCCTGAGGGCGCAATGTCCCGCTTCTCCCGAAGCGGGCTACGGTCAGAATGCAGCCCGGCTCGGGAGAGCCGGGACCGCCGTTCAGGGGTTGCGCCGGAAGATGCGCACGCCAAACGTCCGGTAATCCAGCGGCGAGCCGCCCATCGTTCCAGCCTGGCTGTAGCGGGCCAGAATCCAGTCGAGCATGGGCTTGCCGGAGGCCGCGTCGTAGCCGAAGGACGGCACACCAAACTCCAAGGTGTTGCGGGAAATCAACACCACCTCGGCGGGTGGATTCTTCACCAGCCGTTCCAGGGCGCGCGGCCCCTCGACGGCGTAGACCGGCGGAATCGGATCGGTCACGTGGAGGGGGGTCGTGCGACGGAGCCAGTAGTTGATCATCACGCCCTCCGGGAGGACGAGCACGGAGCGGTCCTGGGGAAACTGCTTGCGCAGGAAGTCCGCGGTCTGCCACATCGCGAAGCCGGTGGGATTGACGTTCTGATTGAAAACGAAGAACTGGTCGCCGCCTTCGCCGACCGACTGGTTGATGTACGCGTAGATCTGCCCGGATTTGCCGACGAGCTGTCCGGCCCCGACGGCAAAGGCGGCCAGTAGCGTGCCAAAGACCGCCAGCCGGGCCACCCGCTGCGGGCCGGCCAGCGCCGGCACCGTCCGCAGCAGAAACGCGATTGCCACCACGCCCGCCAGCATCGCCTGGAAAAAGCCGTAATGGTAAAGTCGCGGGTTGAGCGCCATGCGGGCCAGCATGCCGCCGGCGGCGAGCACCAGCAGCACGCCCAGCCACCAGCGGGCGGAGATATAATGCTGGGGGGTGCGCCGCCGGTGCCCGTCCCAGGCGAGCCAGCCCAGCGCCACCAGGAGGAGTCCGGGAAACGCGCGGCCGGCTTCTAGCCATGGCACATACCACCCGGCCACCGCGCCGCCGGCCAGCAGGACCGGCAGGAGCCAGGGCCGGGCCGGGCGCGGGACCAGGGCCGCCAGGGCTCGGGCCAGCGCCACGACCGCGCCCAGCGCCAGGAGCGTTCCGCCGAGCGCTGCGCCCAGATTCTTCAAGTTGTCAGCCCAATGGTCCGTGCCCATGGCGTTGGCCTGAAAAATGTTGTTCACCGCGCCGGACTGCCCGAGCACCAGGATGGCCATCCAGGCGGCTTTGGCGGCATCCGCCGGACCCAGGGCGGGGCAGAAGAGCGCCCAGGTCAGCAGCATCACCAGTGCCCCGGCCAGAGCGCAGTGGGCGACCCAGCGGCCGGCCGCCGGCCAGCCCCGGGCATAGGCCACCCGGGTCCCTTCGGCGGCCAGGAGCAGTCCGCCGGCGAGAACATATTCCGTTTTGGTCAGGCAGATCAGCCCGAACAGCAGGCCGTCGAGCCAGCCATGCCAGCGGCTCCGGCCGGCGAAGTCGCGGGCCAGCCAGGCGAGCAGGAGCAGCAGCAGAAGCATGCCGTGGGTGGCGGCGTGGCCGTACGGGGCGGCGTAGTTGTAATTGCCGATGCCGACGTAATGGCCGAAGCCGAAGACGGCGATGCCGGCCAGGGTCGCTGCGGCAGCGGGAAAAAAGCCAAACGCCCGCCGGAGCAGGGAATGCAGCACCCAGACAATGCCGGCGTAAACGAGCAGATTGGCCCAGACGAGGGTGCGCAGCGAAGTGCCGAAGCAGAGGAAGAGGGTGGCGTTCCAGTAGTCCGAGAGCGGCCCGTAGAGCCGGTTGAGATCTCGCACCAGCAGGTCGCCCTCGCGGATGCGCCAGGCGGTGTAAATCTCCCGGCCAAAATCAATTTGCGGATCCAGCCACCGCATCCATGAGACCTTGAGCAGCCAGGCGGCCAGTCCGACGGCGACGACCCAAAGCAGCGGCCGGACAAACCGGACGGATTTCCGGAACAGGGCGAGCGGCAGCGCGGTCATCGGGCGAAAATGAACTGGCGGGAAAAGATTTTCCTTCGCAGCGCTTCACCTTGCGTGAGGCCTTGCGCGGATCGCCCGCAATCCAGGCTCGACGCAAGGTCGAGCCCTACAAAGGAAAGATGAAGCTCAAGCGGGAGGTGCTTCAATTTCATCAAGCTTCGTATCAGGGTCCGCCCACGGCCGGGCGCAGCCGTTCGGGGAACAGCGGACTGCTCCGCAGGCCCCATTTGGCGAGGCGGAAAGCGCCGGCGGTCCCAAGGCAGCCAAAACCGTAGCGAACGCTGCGCCGGAAATTGATTGAGGAAGCCTCGGCGAAATACTTGGCCGGGCAGGTGACCTCGGCGATCGTGTAGCCGGCCCAGATGATCTGGGCGAGCATCTGGTTGTCGAAGACGAAGTCGTCGGAGTTCTGCTCGAGCGGCAGTTTTTCCAGCACCTCGCGGGAAAACGCCCGGTAGCCGGTATGGTACTCGGACAGCTTGGCCCCGAGCAGGACGTTCTCGGCGAAGGTGAGGGCGCGGTTGGCCGTGTATTTCCAGTGCGGCATGCCGCCCTGGAGGGCGGCGCCGCCGAGGATGCGGGAACCGAGCACGCAGCCGTACAGCCCGCTGGCGACCATCGAGCCCATCGCGGGCAGCAGCAGGGGGGTGTACTGGTAGTCCGGATGGACCATGATGACGATGTCCGCGCCGGCCTCCAGGGCGAGGCGGTAGCAGGTCTTCTGGTTGCCGCCATAGCCGCGGTTCACCGGGTGGACGGCGACGCGGACCCCGGGCAGGGCGGCGGCGACCTTGACGGTGTCGTCCTTGCTGGCGTCGTCCACGAGGATGATCTGGTCAACGATGTTCTGCGCCTGCACCTCGGCGTAGGTTTTCTCGACGGTGCGGGCGGCGTTGTAGGCCGGCATCACCACGACGACTTTTTTGTTTTGCAGCATGAAGGACGGGATTGGGCGGGGTGCAAGGCGGGGCGGACGAACGCCGGGCGCAGGAAGAGGCAACCTTCCGGGCGATGGGGGGACAAGCCTTTTGCGGGGCCGATGGTCCGGAGGGGAAAAGGCGAACTTCAGGATACCGTAAACGTCATTCGCGGGTTGTTTTCAAGGTAGGCGCGGATGGCGGCGGCAAAGGTCGCGCCGAATTCCGCCCGCTTCTTTTCGCCCATGCCGAAGATTCCGGCCAGGTCCGCGTCGCCGGTGGGGTATTCGCGGGCGAGCTGGCGCAGCGTCGCATCCCCAAAGATGACATAGGCGGGCACCCGGCGCTCGTCGGCCAGCTTTTTGCGCAACTCGCGCAGGCGGGCGAAAAGGATCTCGTCGCAGGCGATGTCGCCCTCGCGGCGGATCGTCTTCCGGGCCTTGGGCGCGTCCATCGGCTTGGTCAGGGTGACCGGCGTGCGGGTGCGGAGCACGGTCAGGCCGGCGTCGGTCAGCTCAAGCACCGGAAATTCGCCCTGGCTCTGCGCAACGTAGCCGAGGCGCATCAGTTCGCGACCGACCGCGGCCCACTGCGGTCGCGCCAGTTCCCGGCCGATGCCGTAGGTGGAGAGCCGGTCGTGGCCCCAGCGGCGGATTTTTTCCGTGTCAGCGCCGGTCAGGACCTCGGTGAGGTGGTTGACGCCGACCCCGAAGCGGCCGGCCTCGCGGATGCGGTAGACGCACGAGAGAAACTTCTGCGCGACGAGGGTACCGTCATAGGTGTCCCTCGGCTCGAGGCAGTTGTCGCAGGCATCGCAGCGGTCGAGCGGAAATGTCTCGCCGAAATAGGCCAGCAGCTCGCGCCGCCGGCAGGCGCCGTTCTCCGCGTAATGCGTCATCTGGCGGAGCTGGGCGCGGGCGACGTTGCGTTCGTGCTCATCGGTCATCTCGTCGATGAAATGGGTCTGCTTGGCAGCGTCGCCGCCGCTGAAGAGCAGGAGGCAGTCGGCGGGCAGGCTGTCGCGGCCGGCGCGGCCGGTCTCCTGGTAGTAGCCCTCGATGTTCTTGGGGAGGTCGTGGTGGATGACCCAGCGGACGTTGGGCTTGTTGATGCCCATGCCGAAGGCGATGGTCGCGCAGATGATCCGCACCTCGTCCCGGAGAAACAGCTCCTGGTTTTCGGAGCGCTCCGTCGGCGTGAGGCCGGCGTGGTAGGCGCGGGCGGCGACGCCGCGCTTGGCGAGCGACTCGGCGACGCGTTCGGTCGTCGCGCGGGTGGCGCAGTAGACGATGCCGCTTTCGTCGGCGCGCCGGTGGACAAAATCGAGAATCTGCTTGAGCGGCTCGTCCTTCGGCAGGACGCGGTAGGTGAGGTTGGGGCGGTTGAAGCTGGCGACAAAGAGCTCCGGTTCGTGCAGCCGCAGGTGGGTGATGATGTCGGCACGGACGCGTTCGGTGGCGGTGGCGGTGAGCGCCATGAACGGCACACCCGGCAGCAGGTCGCGGAGTTTGGCGAGCTGGCGGTATTCGGGCCGGAAATCGTGGCCCCACTCGGAAACGCAATGGGCCTCATCGATGGCGACAGCGGCGACGTTCCAGGCGCGGAGGTTGTCCTGCCAGCCGTCGAGCAGTAGCCGCTCGGGAGCCACATAGAGCAACCGCCATTCGCCCCGGTGCAGTCCGGCCAGCCGGGAGCGCGCCTCGGCGGCACCGAGCGTGGAGTTGAGAAACGTGGCGGCGACCCCGGCGGCCTGCAGTTGGTCCACCTGGTCCTTCATCAGCGCGATGAGGGGCGAGACCACGACGGTCAGCCCGGGCCGCACCAGGGCGGGAAGCTGGAAGCAGAGCGATTTGCCGCCGCCGGTGGGCAGCAGCGCGAAGGCATCCCGGCCGGCGAGCGAGGCGCCGATGATTTCGCGCTGCAGCGGACGGAAGGCCGGGTAGCCAAAGGTGGTTTGGAGGAGGTGGAGCAGTTCGGTGTCGGGCACGGCGGCAGGAAATGGGCTGGGGACGGACAATCGTCCTTCATCAGCACTCCGGCGAAGGCGCCTTGACAATAGAAAAGCCCCGGGGATTGGACCAGAACGAGGAACGCCTCGGTCGGGCCGTACCTCAATTGACTCCAGCCGTAGCGGAGGTGGCCGCCGGTTTGGGTGCATTGGCCAACTCGATCGGGGCGTATTCACGCCCGACGGCGATCTCATGCCGATCAGCCAGCAGGCTGGGAGGTATTTGATGGCAAGCGATGAGGGATGAAATCTCCTGCCATGACCGTTGCAATGGGATGCGGCAGTCCATGGCCCGGCCTCAGCCCCGTCGGCAAACCGCAAATGCACGATGCAGTCGGACTGGTTCAGTCCGGGCAGAAAGCCCCGACGCGCTAGCTCGGATCCGCTTAGGGGTGGGAGAACGAGGCTCAGTTGCCCTTGGATTTTTTGGATCCGGCCGACTTGGGCGGGGTCGCGGCGGCCGCCTTGGCCGCCCCCGCATTTTTCCAAGCGGTGACCTCCTGAACATTCAGCCAGCCATCGTGATCGGCATCAAACGTAATGGCATCGGCATATACATCCGGTTCATCGGTTTGCATTTTTTTTATCTCAAACCGGTCAATCTTGCCGTCATGATCCGTGTCGTACTTTGCAATGAGGGCCGTCACCGGATTGTTGGGCGGCGGGAGCAATTTGGTCGATGTCGATCCGGCGGAACTGCTGGTTGTGTTCTTGGCTGCACCGAAGCTTACAGATGAAAGCAGACAAGCAAGGACGGTTGCGGAAATGCCTGAGCGGAATAGCAAGGAGCTGACTCTTTTTGAGCTTTTCATGTTTTAGAATAACAACTTATATGTTTATTCAAAGAGAGCACTTATAGTTTTTCAGTTATAAAAGAAAAACCTGGCGTCGATGTGACCGCCAGGCTTTCACCGAGAATAAATTTTGGATGGCAGATCTCAACCACCGCCACCACCCTTGCCACCGCCGCTATTACCATTGGCAGCGGCCGAAGCAGCCGCGGCTGAGGACGCTTTGTAAAGATCGTCTTTCCAAGCGGCGATCTCATCGCGATCCAAGATCGTGTCCTTGTTCTTGTCGTGCGCGTAGACCTGCATGAACAAAGAAAGATCGGCATCATGCAAAGCCTTCATTTCATCTTTTTCCAGATATCCATCGTGATTAAGATCATACGTTTTCAAAACGGTATCAACGATGGTAAGGGGGACGGGTTGGCCTCCGCCAATTGGCTTGCTATTACCACCGCCACCACCTTTGCCAAATGCAAGTGGGGTAGCGGCAATCAGAATCACTCCGATTCGCCAGACCAAGGAAGGACTGTTTCTTAAGGCAAGGGGGGTATTCATACCCCTAAAATACAATGGATTTCAGCAAACGGAGCAAGAGCATTTAATGTTGGAAGTTGAATGCATTCGACTGCAAATATTAATGCGCGTTATTTTCTGTTGATTCCCTCCTTTGGCCTTGGGTTACGGGGTTGGGAGTCAAGAAAGGATGAGCCGGGTACGCACCGTGAGGTGGTCCCCGGAAACTGGACAGGTCGGATCGTTAACCCAAAGTCAGCACAACGATCCCTATGTCAAAGAAACGACGTCAGCACAGTCCCGATCTGAAAGCCCGGGTCGGCTTGGAAGCCCTGAAGGGCATTGA